>CAYVQL010000205.1:0-19870 GCA_964454135.1 uncultured Enterobacterales bacterium
CGATGCGCTCCATGTACAGCGGGTAGAGCGAGTGGTTGTACTGGAAGATCATCTTGACCAGCACCAGCAGGAAGATGAATACGATGAAGACCCAGAAGGTCTTCTCGCGGGTGACCTCTCGCATCACCTGCCAGACCGAGCCGCGCGGCGGCTCCGGGGCCGGGGCGGCCACGGCCTCCTTCCTCTCCTTTTCTTCGGGCTGCTCGTAGCGCTCCATGGGGATCCGGGCGCGCACGAAGAAGATCACCAGCACCATCGACGCCAGGGTGGCCACGATGGCCACGAAGAAGATCATCTGGATCGGACGCACCACCAGGTCCAGGCCCGCCAGGGAGAAGGCCAGCGGCTCGGTGAAGGCCGCGCGCATGGCGTCCAGGGACAAGCCGGCCACCAGGCTGCCCACGTTCATGATCACGTAGTACCAGCTGAAGGCGAACTTCTGGGCTTTGCGCGTGCTGAAGAGCTTCACGGCTGCCGCCAACAGCGGGATCATGTAGGCGAAGCCCACGGACAGCAGGAAGAGGCCCGGGTAGACCACCCATGGCTCCAGGGTGAAGGTGATGGCTATGCGGCCCACCAGCGCGATGATCAGGCCCACGATCAGCGCCTTCTTGATGCCCAGGCTGTCGGCGATGAAGCCCACGAAGAGCATGAAGAAGGACATGGAGGCCGAGAAGATGCCGAAGATGGTGCCAGCCATCGTGTCGGACAGGCCCATGTCTTCGGTCAGGAAGATCATCAGCACCAGCACCGACGAGAAGTAGCACAGGCTCTCGAGCACCTTGACCACGAAGGCGATCCAGATCTCCCGCGGGCAGGTGAAGAGGGCCTTCAGGCCCTGCCAGTAGTCGCTCACGATGCGGGCCATCAGGTTGGTATCGGCGGCAGCTTGCATGATCGCTCCAAGGGGGAGCGTGAGCCTAACCGCTGGCCCCCCAAGACGGTCCAGGCCGCGGTTGGCCAGTGCGGATCACGCCCCCTTCCGACCTCCTCCCCCGCCCCGACACCAGCTCTTGTCGGAGCTCGGCTCGACCGCGGGTCTTCGCGGCTCTGCCTCTCGGCAGAAACCACCCTTGGGCTGGCGCCAGCATTGACGCGGTCGCTACAACCCGGCGCCTCCGGTGAGCACATAGGCGAAACCGCCCTCCGCCGCGGGATCGCCCACCAGCAGGTCCGCGTAGGGATCGTCGTCGAGGTAGGCTCCTCCCGCCAGAGATGAAGGGGGTTCGAGCACTCCTTCCAGGTGAACGCCGCTGAACCTGACGGCTACGTCGCGAATCTCGTGCTGCCCCGTCACGGGCCCGTAGACCAGGAAGACGCCGCCTTCGCCCTGGTAGATGTTGCTCTCGCTCACCAGCAGATCGTCCCAGCCGTCGCCGTCCACGTCTCCCGCACCGGCCAGCGCGCCGCCCACCCAGGAGTAGCTGAACGAGCCCGCCAGCAGGGCTTCGGCGGCCTCGATGATGGACTCCTGGCCATCGCCCTGCAGGGGCCCGCCCAGCACCAGGTAGGCCGCGCCCGAGGAGCTGCCGTTGTGATCCGCGGAGTATGTCCCCACGAGGATGTCCTCGTAGCCGTCGGCGTCCACGTCGCCCGCGTTGGCCACGGCGCGTCCCAGCCGCTCGCCGTCGCTGCCGCGGTAGCAGGCGTCCGCCTGCTCGAGACAGAGATCGCCCTGTCGCGGCCCCTTGACCAGGTAGGCTGCGCCGTCGCTCTCTTCGGGGACATCCGCCCAGGGGGCACCCAGCAGCATGTCGGGGACGCCGTCGCCGTCGATGTCCTCACCGGCGGCCAGGGAGTTGCCCGCGCAGTCCCCTTCCTGCTCGGCGTAGAAGCGCGCCAGGGCCGATTCCTCAAGCGGCAGCTCACCCTCGGCCGCCTCCAGCAGGCAGGCCACGCTGTTGCCGCCGCTGCGATGGTAGTCGGAGCAGCTCGTGCCCACGAGCAGCTCGGCGCGCCCGTCGCTGTCCATGTCCCCCGCGAAGGCGAGGGACCACGCCGCGTAGTCGCCCTCGTCCTCCCCATGCCAGGCAGCGCTGGCCTGCGCCAGGGAGCGCGACCCGCTCAAGGGCCCGGCCACCAGGTAGGCCGCGCCACCGCCCTCGGCGCCGCGGTCGCTGAACGGGGCTCCCAGGAGCAGGTCCTGCCAGCCGTCGCCATCGGCGTCCCCGCCGCCCTGGAGGGTGAAGCCGGCGTGGTCGCCGGGCTCCTCTCCCTCGATGACGGCCCACGAAGCGGTCAGGGTCAACCTGCCCCGGGTCTGACCGCTCACCACGTACACGCAGCCGTGGCCATCGCCCTGGGGACAGTGGTACGACGCGACGGCCAGGTCGTCGTAGCCGTCTCCATCGTGGTCCCCGGCCACGGCCACTTTCGTGCCGGCCATGTCCCCATCCAGCTCACCCAGCAGGATCAGCGGCGCCTGCTGCAGGTCCGCGTCCTCCAACCTGGCGCCGCATCCTGCCCCGCTCTGTCCGTCGCAGTCGTTGTCCAGCCCGTCGCCGCACAGCTCCTCGGAGGCTGGGTTGATCTGGTCGAGCTCGTCGTCACAGTCGCCCGCTACAGCCACGTAGCCCTCGGGAGGGACGCACTGGACGAGGGCGTCAGCGACGTCACCGAAGCCGTCTCCATCCGCGTCGCGGTAGGAGGGGGCCGCGTCCATGGCGTCGGCTTCGTCCGTGAGTCCGTCGCAGTCGTCGTCTGTGCCGTTGCAGCGCTCGATCGCCCCGGGGTGGGCGGAGGGATCGCGGTCGTCGCAGTCCACGCCCACGTCGTAGCCGTCGCCGTCGGCGTCCAGCACTTGCGATGGGAGCCACAGGTCGCAGGCGCCCAGGAGCGCCAGCAGCGCATACCTGGTCGAGATCACAGCCCTGCCCCGCCGTAGTGCAGGTAGACCGCGCCCGCCCACTCGAAGTGGGTTGAGCCCACCAGGAGGTCGCTGTAGCCGTCGCCGTCGAGATCACGCCCTTGCCCCAGGCTCTGGCCGATGTTGTGGCTGGCGCTCTCGCCCAGCAGCTTGGCGTCGGCCTGCGCCAAGCTGGCGGTGCCTTCCTTGGGTCCCAGCAGCAGGTAGGCGGCCCCGGCGTCAGTGCCGCCCTCGTCCTGGTTTTCGACCCCTACGAGGAGGTCGTCCCTGCCGTCTCCGTTCACGTCCCCGGCTCCGGCTACGGCGACCTCGAACACATCATCGACCGCCTCCCCTTCGAAGACCGCGTCGGCGTAGCCCAGGGTGTCGAACGAAAAGCCGTCGCTGCGCCCGCGCCAGAGGTAGTAGGCGCCCGCATACCAGCTCTGGGGGTCGTTCTGGACGGCGGCGACGAAGAAATCGGCGTAGCCGTCTCCGTCGGTGTCGCCCGCTGCCGCGATGCTCTTTCCGGCGTATGCTTCCCAGGTGTCGCCTTCGAGGCAGGCATCCTCGCCCCCCACGCCCACATCGGCCGTCAGCGGGCCCAGGTAGAGGTAGACCTGACCCCTGTTCCAGTCGCCAAGCCCGTCGCCGTAGGGAGCTCCGACGACCAGGTCGCCGACACCGTCACCGTCGAGGTCGCCTACGCTGGCAAGGGCCGTACCGGCGCGGATGGAATCCGCGAAGCTGATCGTGGAGCTCACCTCGGCCAGGCTCGGTTCGCCCAGGAGCGGCTCCCGGACGACGTACACGACCCCGGCCTCCGATTCGGACAAGGGGGCGCCCACGACCAGGTCCGGGTCGCCGTCACCGTCCAGGTCCTCCTGACCTGCCACCGAAGTCCCGGCCGCGCTGCCCGGCTCGCCGTCGAGACGCAGCGCCACATCGGTCAACAGGCTCGAGGCCGTGACGGGTCCGAGCACAAGGAAGACCGCGCCGGCGCCCCCGTCAAGGCAGGAACTGTCGTCCGGGGCTCCGGCGCCGACGAGCAGGTCGGCGAAGCCGTCCTGGTCGACGTCTCCCGCGGCGGCCAGGGCGGAGCCGGCGCAGGCGTGCTGCAGCTGGCTCTCCAGCACCAGGCTGACCACATCATCCTGATACCGCCCCGCCCAGCGCTGGCCGCTGCCCAGCACGTCGGTCCCGGAGAAGACAAGGACGGTGCCGTCTTCCTCCTGGCCCCATCCGCCACCGGCGCTGACCACGAAGTCCTGCACGCCGTTTCCTGAGATGTCACCGGGTACGGCGATGGCCAGGCCGAAGTCCATGTCATCCTCGCCCATGAAACGCGCCGAGGCCTCGGCCAGGCTCATATCCGTCACCGCCTCTCCGCAGCCCGGACCCGGCACGCCGTCGCAGTCCTCGTCGATGCCGTTGCCGCAGATGTCGTCGGCCCCCGGGTTCACGGCGCTGTCCGCGTCGTCGCAGTCCGAGGCCTCGGACACGTGGCCTGCGGGCGCCGCACAGGCGTCGGCGCTGGTCTCCAGGTCACCGTAGCCGTCACCGTCGACATCCGCGTACCAGGTGGGGAGCGAGAGCCCCTCGTCCGCTATGCCGTCGCAGTCGTCGTCTGCAGCGTTGCACCGCTCGTCGGCCTGCGGGTGGACGCTTGCGTCTTTGTCGTCGCAGTCCTGACCCACGGACCAGCCGTCACCGTCTCGGTCGAGGGAGGTCGCTGGCAAGCAGGAGAGAGCGAGCAGGGGCAGCATTCGCACCATGGAACCGAGGGTAGCACATCGCCGGACCGCTCATTCGAGCGCACCCGGACCACCGTGGGACCTTGTCCGGCGCGGAGCCGCCAACCTGGCCGGCAAGCCCAGGGGCGGGAAAGGCGGCCCGGGAGACTCGCCGTCGATTCCTGGTGCCGCCCAGTGGCTGTCATCGGGATCGGGCCGCTCCTTCCTGGGTTGTCAGAGCCGCGCGTTCGCCTCGAATTGTCCGGGTTTGGGTCCGGACACCTGTTTGGACACCTGTTTCATTTCAGGGCGACGGGGGGCTCGGAGACGCTGGCAGCTTGCGTTCGACACGGGCCGGCAGCGGTCGGAATCCCTGGGGCCCCGGGCGAGTCGCAGGCGACATGGGGAGGCGCAGTGCGCCTGGTCCAGGGAGGCCGGGGTGCAAGAACGCCGCACCGTTGGTCGAGCCTGGCTCCTCGAGCGTCATGTACAGCCTGAACTCGTCCCCGCAGGTGGGGTAGTCGTAGGCAGGGCAGAGCTGTGCGGAGCCGATGCCCTCGTCCTCATAGCCCTGCGGAGGCGTGGCGCAGTCCGTGCCCTGGACGACGAGGTCCACGGCGTTGTCCGCATAGGCGTTGCCCGAGAGGGTGGCGTTGGCGTTGTGCAGGAACAGGCCGGCGCCCCGGCCGTTCAGCAGCTGGTTCTTCTCCAATAGCAGACCAGCGCTTCCGTCCCAGGCCGTCAAGCCTCCCCGGGCGTAGACCGCGTCGCCGCACATGCCTAGGCTTCCCCTGGTCCAGCCCTCTCCGCCGTGGATGACGTTGTCCGTCAGCGCGTAGCTGCCCTGGTCGGAGAGCCAGACGCCTGCGATGGCGTTGTCCTGGATGGTGCTGTCGCTTACCGACAGGTTCGGAGGGCCGCCAAGCCAGGGCTCGGCGAAGATCCCGACGCCGCCGCCCAGGTTCTCCTGCTCAGTGGTGCCTTCGATGAGGGTATCGGAGAGCTCGAGCGTGGCATCCAAGACGACGACCGCTCCGGCGAACTGGTTGTCCTCGAACACGCAATGCGAGCAAGCGAGCTGGGCATCCTCCATGGCGACGTAGACCCCGGGGCCCTCGTTCGAGGACAGCTCGATGCCCGTCGCCACGACGGATGCGGAAGTCTGGACGGCAAGCCCAACGCCGACGGTCTGGATCTCTCCGCGCCTGGTAGAGGCGATGCTCGAGTCTCGGAGGGTGGCCGTGGCGCCCGCGCGGCCTACGAGTACGCCCACAGCGGTGTTCATGCGTAGCTCGCAGGCTTCCGCTTCCAGGCTCGCGCCCTCCGAGACCTGAATGCCGTATCCGTGTCCCCCCTCCTCTTCGGGGTGGGTGTCCTCGATGGTGGTCTCGCAGAGGGTGACCGTGGTGCCAGAGGCGCTCGCGAGCAGGCCCACGGCGGTGTTCCCCCTGATTTCGCAGTCCTCGGCCATCAGGCTCGCGCCGTCCCGGACATCGATGCCTTGACCGTCCCGGCCGATCCCGTCGGGCTGCGTGTGCTCGATGGCTGTCGCTCTGAGGGCGACGGAGGTCCCGGAGTCGAGCGCGAGAACGCCTATCGCGGTGTTCCCCGAGATCTCGCATCCATCCGTGTCCAGGCCGGCGCCGCCGCTGACCACCACGCCGAAGCCGCCCTCTCCGTGCTCGTCGGGCCGGCCTTGCTCGATGGCGGTCTCCCGCAGGTCCGCCGAGGTGCTCGGGTCGAACGCGAACACGCCCGCGGTGGCGTTTCCTCGGATCGCGCAGGCCTCCGTGACCAGGCTGGCGCCCTCCGAGACCTGGAGGCCGAACCCGTGCTCGCCGTTCTCGTCGGGCAGGTTGTCCTCGATGGAGGTCTCCCGGAGGGTGGCTGAGCTGCCGGCGTCGTACGCGATCACGCCTGCGGTGACGTTTCTGCGGACTGAGCAGGCCTCCGCGTACAGGCTGGCGCCCTCCGAGACCTGGAGGCCGAACCCGTGCTCCCCGTTCTCATCGGGGAGGTTGTCCTCGATGGCGGTCTCCCAGAGGGTGACGGAGGTGTCGGAGTGGGCCGCGGCTACGCCCGCGGAGGTGTTCCCTTGGACCACGCAGCCCTCCATCGTGAGCGCCGTCCCGTTGAGCCCCGCCTGGTATGCCCCCACACCGACGAACTCGCTCCCGATCACCGCGGAGTCCCGCAACGTCAGGGTCCCCGATCCAACCAGCACACCGTCGAACCGCGATCCGCTCACCGTCACGCCCGAGACCTCCGCCTCTGAAGATCCGATGTTCACCTCGATCCCCGGCGTGCTCTCGCCCCCTGTGCTGGCGTCGATGAAGACCAGCTCGCGGCAGCGACCGGTGAGGCGGACGCCGTCGTGGCCTCGATCCAGCTTCAGGGTCTCGGGGTAGGAGCCAGCCGCCACCGCCACCATGCCGCCGCCCGCATCCCCCGCCGCGTCCAGCCCCGCCTGGATGGACGTGAAGGGCGCGACCTGGCTGCCGTCGCCGCCCTCCGCCGCCGCGACGTCCACGTGGACCGTGCCTTCGTCCGCCTCCAGGTTTCCCCAGGTGCCGGTGCCGCAAGCGGCGGGCACGCACTCGCCGTCATCGTCGAGCTCGCCGGTGTCGCAGTCGGGATCGGGGCCGGTGTCGTGGCTGGGACCCGTGTCGTCGGTCGAGGGTTTTCCGGGCTTGTCCTTGCCGCAGGCGAGGACGAGCAGCGGAACGACGAGGACGAGGGTGGGGCGCAGGTTCATGATCTCGAGAGCGATCCCACGAAGGAGCGCTTCGAAGTATGGCAGAGCTGGGAGGGACGGTCGAGGGGGAAGGATGGCTGCGGGGACCGCTATCCCAGCTCCCCCTTGCCCACGACGCAGCGCAGGATCTGGTCGGTGCCCGTGTAGATCTGGGTCAGCTTGGCGTCGCGCATCATGCGCTCCACCGGGAACACGCGGTTGTTGCCCTGGCCGTCCAGTCTAGCATGGGGCGCGACCCCAGTTTGACCCCAGGCAGCCGCAGATCCGATGGCACAGTGGAAGCAGGAGCGTTCGAGAGCGCGAGGCCAGTTGACAGGAGGCCAGGACGATGAAGAGGATCGGAAGACACGTGGCCTTTCTCTCTCAGCTCAGGGAGGAGCCGTACCACAGCCAGGTCCTGGCGCGACAGGTGACGGCCGCCATGGAGGAGCAGGCCTACCGGCGCGGGTTCTTCGTCTGGTCTTCCGCGGACATGCTGGGCACCCGTCTGGACATCGTCCTGTTGGCCCGCTATCCGGCCACCTTCCTGGCCCGGCGGGAAGGAGAGAGCGCTCGGCTGCTGCGGCGTGTGCTCCGCTGGGCGGCTCAGCGCGGGTATACGGATGTCGGCCTGGGCTCGCTGGTGGCCAGCGTCAGCTCGGGCGGACGGGAGCTGTTGCCCTTGGCCGACGAGCTGGGACTGCGCCTGGACCACGGCCTCGACATGAGCTGCGCACTGGCCTGGCGCCAGGCCTGCGCCCTGGAGGCCTGCGGGATGGACCTCTCGCGGTCCACGGTGGCGGTGGTGGGAGGGATGAGCGCGCTGGGAGCCGGAGTCGCGCGCATGATCGCCAGGCAGGTGCGCAGGTTGATCCTGGTGGTGCGCCGGCACGCCGGGCACGCCCAGCGCATGGCGGAAGCGCTGCGGCGCAGCGCGCTGGGGTTGGAGGTCGAGGTGGCCACCGACTACCGGCCGCTGCGGCAGGCCGATCTGGTCTGCCTGGCTCATGGCTCGCTGGCCCGTCCCATCCGATCCGCCCACCTCCAGCCTGGCGCCGTGGTGCTGGATGCCTGCGCGCCCGCCGCTGTCCGGGCGCAGGGCTTCGCCCCAGGCCGCCACCTGGTGCTGCCCGCGGGCTGCGGCGTGCTGCCGCGCAGCTGCGCCCCGCGGGGCGTGGGGGTCGATCTGGGGCTGGGCAACACATCCAGTGGGCCCATCGTCTACGGCTGCATGCTGGGAGCGGCCCTCGGCGCAGGCGAGGCCTTCCAGGGTCACCGGCTGGGCCCTGTGGACGAGGCCCATGCGCTGGAGATCCTGCGCCAGGGAGAACAGCTGGCGGTTCGTCACCAGCCCTTCGAGATGTGCGGCGAGCGCCTCTGGCCCGAGGCTGTACGCAGCTTCCTGCGGGGGGGCTGGGAGCTCCCGGCCCAGGCCAGCTGACCAAAGAACCAAAGGGGATCAGGATGTCAGCCCGTCGGGTGAGGGCTCGGCTTCTCCGGGCGACAAGGACCCGTTACGACTCAACCGTACCCCCCTCGCGAGAGGCTGCTCGACCATGCAACAACTCCTCCAATGGAACGATTGTGAACGGGGAAATGGTCACCAAGCACGAGCTGACGGGCGGGGAGGAGATCATCATTGGTGAGACGCCCTTCCGTTTTGTGATGGGCGAGCAGAACAGAGGGCAGTTTCTCCCTGCGGTGCCGGTCTGCGCCTCCAGCGTCTCCGCCATCCGGCTGGCCGACATAGCGCGCCCCCTGTGTGAGCCCCAAACGAGGCGCAGCCCTTGCGCTCCCCAGCCCATCCTGGACCAAAGGGCGGACAGCACGTACAGCAGCTCGTCCCAGTTCGTGTCCTGGGACCAGGTGGCGCCCTCGCCTTGTTGGTAGGTCTCCAGGTGGCTGATCCACCGAGCATCGAACAGGATGGTCAGGCCGGACAGCCCGGCGTACAAGCCGCGGCTGTAGCTGCTGTACACCGGCTTCGTCGAGGGCGGCGTTGATGGCAGCGCCAGATTCGGCCAGGGGGGCCTCGGGGCGTGCCTCCAGCAGATCGGCCAGCGAGCCGATGTCCATATACCACTCGGGATAGGTGGCGTCGGCGCCGTCGGCGGCCTCACGGGCTTCGAACAGGGGCTCGATGGCGCTCATGTCGATGGCGGCGCGGTGCCACTCCTGGCCCTCCTCCACGGACAGACGGGCGAGGTCGTCGGCCAGATCTGCGGGCGAGGCGTCATTCTGTCAGGCGGAACCTGCCATCGAGCCCTGATACCCGCAGCCCGCAGGCGTCGTAGAACGTATCCAACCTGGGTTCGCAGGCCAGCCAGAAGGGCCGCTGGGCGGCCAAGGCACGGATGAACGCCTGACCATGCCCCTGGCCGCGCCGATCCGACCGCACTGCGAAGTAGGAGAGGTTTGCCAGCCCGCGGGCGCAGTACGCCCTTGCCAGAATGCGGCGGTTGCGACGTGGAAAGAAGTTGGCAGGCCGCGCCGTGAGCAGGGCGCCCGCCAGCACTTCCCCCTCCTGCAGCAGCAGGTTCATGGATCTCGAATCCATCAATCCGGCCGCCAGCAGCACGGCGGGTGCCCAGGGCCACTCCCTGGCCGCCAGGCGCAGGTAGCTTCGGAAAGCCGGACCACGCGGGCCGACTGTGACGAGGCCGCTCATGCCACCTTCCTCTCCAGCGCCGGCTGCGCCTTGAAGGGCTGACGCAAGGGGAAATCCGCGGGCTTGATGGCCCGGGTCACGACGCCCAACAGGGGATTGACCAGCTGGCTGCGATGCCGCAGGTAGCAGTGCGTAGGGACGGGGACCGCCCCCAGGCTGCTCTTGATCTCCTCGGCGGTGCGCCCGAAATCGACCTGGGCCAGCCCGCGCTCGATGGCGATGCGCAGATAGTCGTAGAGCATGCGCGGATAGATGGAGTGAGCGCGGTTCAGACGGTAGTCGAAGCCGACGGCGTGGGCATCCAGGCTGTCGCCCACCTGGAAACCGGTCATGAAACCCACCAGCGCGTCACCCAGGTAGTACCCCTGAAACACCAACTCGGAGCCCAGACGGCTTCGCAGCTCCAGCAGGGATGCGATCTCGATCTTCCCCAGCCTGTAGGTGGCCCTGTCCGCCACCCCCGCGTGGAGCCGCGCGATCCGCGCCTGCTGTCGCCGCAGGTCGTCCAGGTCCAAGGAGCGCACCTGCAGGGCCGCCGACTTCTTGTAGGCACGCTTGGCCTTCACCCTGAACTTGGACTTCAGCGAGCCCAGGTAGCCCTCGAAGCCGCCCCAAGCCGGGTCCACTTCCAGCACCAGCTTGGGACCGGTGACCAGCTGCCTGTACCCCTGCTGCGGCAGCATGCCGGCCAGCGGCCCCGAGGTGGGCCCGAACTCCTTGAAGAGCACACCCGTCACCCGCTGACTCTGGGACCGTTCCTGCTGGATCTGGCGCAGCGCTTCCTTCAGGCTGGCCAGCGCCTCCGGAGCCTCCACCTGCGGCGCAAAAGTGAACCCGGTCTCGCCGCAGTTGAAGGTGCTGCCGCAGACGATCACGACCAACACCAGGGGTCCGCCGTCCACCCCCAGGGCCCTGGCCACCAGCCTGGTCGCCGCACTCCCCCGCAGCATGGGATCGATGGATGGCCCCACGAACTGCACGATCTGAAAGCAGGCCACGCCCCTGGATTCACCATCCCTGAGGAACAGGGCGTAGCGATGTTCCACACCCTGCTGGGCGCCCAACTCCACGCCCCGCAGGTAACGGCGCTGAAAGTAGAGTCCTTGCTCCCTGACCAATACGTCCCAGGCCGCGGGGTCCATCTGCTGGATGGAACGCTCGATCCGCACCTGATCGGGGCGGGTCCGGGAGCGGGCGCAGGCCCCGAGCCAGCTGCATCCAGGAGAGCTCTGCTGGGGAGGGACCAGGGCCAGGGATTCGACAGCTCTTTCCATGGGAAACCTCTTTCATTGTTGTAAAATTAGACAAATTTCGAAGCGTTGGCGAAAAAAAAATCACTCGCCGCGGCTCACCCGCCGCGGATCAGCGCCAGCACGCCCTCCACCTCGGCGACGGTGCCTTGGTTGACCTTTGCCACCACATAGCGCCCACGGCGCTCGGTGCTGATCAGGCCAGCGTTGCTCAGCTCCTTGAGGTGGTGGGAGATGGTGGGGGCCGAGAGATCGAAGCAGGCCATGATGTCGCTGATCATGCAGCCGTCATGCTCGAACTCCTGCTGCTCGTTGCGCGCGATCTCCAGGAACAGGTTCAACCTGTTCTGGTTGGACAAGGCCTTCATGATGCGGGCGATCCTGGAGGTGTCGGTTCCAGTGCGGGACGCCAAGGGCCACCTCCTTTAGATACGACAGTTAGACAACTATCGAATAGTTAGCCCCCGACCGCCGGCCTGTCAAGCGTTTTGGTTTCTGCCAGACATCCATTTCGAGAAGCGCAGCGAAGCAGACCGCCCGGACGTGACCGCCTGACGGGAGCGCTACTCCAGCTCGCCCTCGACGGTGAGCCAGGTGCCGTCGGCGCCATCTTCGTAGACGTCGCTGGTGGTCACCGTGAAGCCCGAGATCTCCGGAGCGGGCAACGCTATGTCGGGGAACATGTCCGATGTCAGCGAACCACCAAAGGCGGAGATGATGGCCTCGAGGTTCTCGGAGTCGGCCACGTCGCTGGCGTCCTCGGGGAAGAAATCGAGGCTGATGTCGCCGTCCTCCACCGCGATCGAGATCTCGTCGTCCGCCAGCGATACGCTCACCCCGGCTTGCAGGTACATGGCGCCCTCGGCCAGCAGCTCGTAGCTTTCGTGCGCCTCTCCCCAGGCCTCCATGCGGAACTCGCCCAGGTCCAGGTCGAAGGGGTCGACGTCCGTGCCGGGGCTCACCAGTGGGGGCAGCTGCGGGTACAGCAGCACGTCCAGCGAAGTGACGCCGGGGAAGAGGGCGCCGATGGTCTTCGAAGACAAGCCCAGGTCATCTTGGTCGAAGCTCTCGTTCAGGCCGCCGCCGTCCCAGACGACGTGCAGGAGCCGGTTGAGACTGTCCAGCGACAGCGAGTGCATCAGCCCCGGCGTGTCCGCGTACTCGGGCGCCGCCCCTCCCTGGATCCAGCTGCCCGGGCTCTCGGGGATGTCCGCGTGGCTGGAGCTGCCGGCGATGTCGGACTCCAGCACCAGGGTCATGCCGTCGGCGTCGATCTCGATGTCTTCGATGGCCGCATCGAGGGACGCCTCGGTCGCGGACAGCTCGAAAGTCTCCGAGATGACGACGCTCTCCAGCGCCTCTTCCAGCGCCGCGGGCAGCGCGTCCTCGACCGCGTCCGTCATGGCATCGGCCATCAACTCGTCCAAGTCCACCCCCAGGTCCTGCCAGTCGTAGCCATAGCTGTTCAAGAGGTCGTCGATGTCGCCCATGTCCGGGTCCAGGCCGGTGAACGAGACCTCCGTGTCCGCCAGCGAGACCTCGACGTCGCCGACGGACGGGACCGTGATGGTGGCCTCGGTGGTCACCGTAGTGAGGTCGGCCGTGATCTCACCCGTGTCCGACACCGTGCCGAAGCCGCACAGGTCTATGGACATCCCAAGATCGATGTCCAGGTCCGCCACGTCGATCTCGATGCCCAGCGCCCCCTCTTCGGGCTCCAGGCCCACGTCCACCTCGCCGAAGCTGAGCGCCGTGGCCCTCACGGTCACTTCGAAGCAGCTCAGCGCCTCTTCGGCGATGGGGTTGCTGGCCAGCAGCTCGTCCTCGATCTGCTCTTCGTCCAGCTCGTCCGACATGGCGCTGCCCAGGACGTCCAGGGCGTCGGCGTTCAGCCGCAGGCGCATGCTGTTGGCCAAGGCCTCGTCCTCGGCCAGCGTCTCGCCCACCACGACGCCCAGCAGGGCGTCGGAGCTGTTGCCGTCGGCGTCCTCGGCCGTGATCGAGAAGACGGCCAGCCCGTCCTCGACGTCCACGTCCACGGAAAAACCGCCGTCGGCCTCGAGGGTCAGCGCGTCGCCGTCCAGCTGGGCTGCCACGGGCTCGCTGACGGCATCCGTGATGGTGCCGGATACGGTCACCGTGCTCACCTCGCCCAGCCAGGCGGCCCGCTCGGGGCTGGTGAGGGCGATGAAGGGCCCGTTGGAGTCCACAGTGATGGGGCCCTCAGTGTCAGACGCCGATCCCTCCGCCAGGGTGGCCGTCACTTCGTACGAGCCGTCGGCGAGGAAGGTGATCTCGAAGCCCGAGATGGTCGCTCCCTCGGCCGGGTCGGCGGACAGCGCGGTCTCGGCCTTGGTCTCGTTGCCCCACGCGTCTGTGATCCTCACCTCGCTGCCCACGGTCTCGCCCACCTCGGCCGAGGTCGCGCCCAGCACCAGGTCGACCAGGGCTGCGGGGCCGGCGGCCACGGAGAGCTCGAAGTCCTGGGAGAAGGAGAGGTCTTCGACCTCTGCACCCAGGGTGACGGCGTGGTCGCCCGCCAGCGTTGGGGTGAACGAGGCGCCTTCGTAGTTGCCGGTGCCCCCGTCGGGATCCGACACGACCAGTGAGAGCGCCGCGTCTGCGCTCCGGTCGGCACCGGTCGAATCCAGCACCGTCACCGCGTACGTGACCTCGTCGCCGGCCTGGGCGTCGGCGGGGCCCTCGGCCTCGAAGCTCCAGTCGCCCGTGGTGTCCGCGGGGCCCGTGTCCCCGGGGTCCGCCTGGCCGGTATCGTCCGTGCCGCTCTTGCCCGCGCTATCCTCGTCCTTCCCATCGCAGCCCACTGCCAGGGTGGCGAACAAGGCCGCGATGGCGGGCAGCGCCCAGCGTCGCATCTTCTCGATCATGGTGACATCTCCGGGTCGAGGACATCATAGCCCGGCCTCGGCGGACTGCGTTGGGTCCGGCCCGCACACCTATCCGGAGCTCCTCTGCGCACAGGAGGGTCCTCCTGACCGCCGCAGGCTGCAGCGCTGGCTGCTGGACGTCCGGTCGGTTTCCCCCAAGCCAGCGCTTGTGTTCCAACAGGCCTGCGGATACTTCGCCGCGAGGCTACCCGATGTACACGACCCACCTGGACCAGGCCTACCGGCTCTATCTCAAGGCCAATCCCAAGCTCTCCCCAGAGCAACTGGGTGTGGTGCTCTTGATCGACAGCTTCTACCAACAGCTCCCGGCGGACCTGCCGCGGTTCCGCACGCTCTACCGCCACCTCGACCCCAGCATCATCGATGAAGCCCACGAGGGGATCACCTTCTTGAAGATCTCGGCGACCGACGTTCCGGATGAGGAGCTCAAGAGGCAGCTGAACGACTACATCAACATCAAGTTCCGCTCGGTGGGACACGGTCGTTCCTACGAAGAGAACATGGTGATGTTCCGCAGCTATGTGCGGATGGTCTCCGCCAGCCTCGACGAGATCCTCCAGCAGGCCGAGCTTCCTGCGGAGATCGTCGATGTGCTCCGGGAGCGTGAGCGAGTTCGCCGCTGCGAGGACTTCTTCGACCTCCTGCAACTCTACCGAAGCACGAAGAGCAAGCGCGTTCACTTCGAGATCCTGCGGAAGATCGGACTCATCGTGTTGGCCTCGCGGGTCTCGCGCCACTTCATCGAGGCCGACCTGCGTCTGGGCATTCAGCAGGTATCAGAGGCCTTTCTCGAGGGGCTGGGGTGCGAGCCCATCGATTCGCCCTTCACCTGTCACTTCTGGATAGACTGCGCGGGGGAGCTGAACTACAGCTTCGACCACGCCAGCGCCGCGCGGGAACACGCCGCCGACCGCAAGTGGCGCGAAAAGCTGCCCCTGCAGGCCCACGAGCTCCAGTCGCTCGAGTTCTCTCCCTTCCGGACCCGGGATGGGGCCGAGATCCTGCTATTCCAGATCCGCAACAAGCTCGAGCGCGCAGGCCGGAGGAACTACACGTCGGCACTGGAGAAGATCGCACGGAAGAACCTGCAGTACCCCAAGGACCTGCTCGACGTGATCGCCGTGCGTCTGATCGTCCGTGAAGAATCCGGGATCCCGGCGCTGGTAGGCAGCCTCGAGCGCTTCCTCGGTGGCAGCTCTACGCGGAAGGAGAAGAAGAACACCCTGCACCGCTTCGGGCGCCAGAAGCTCTCTGCCTTCTCTTCTCCGGACTACTCGGTGTGGAAGGCCATCTACGACATCGCCCTGCCCCACCCGTCCATCGTCCACGTGCGCAAGCTGATGGAGATGACCAGGGGCAATGAGGCCGCCTGTGCCGAGCTGCAGCAGCGGCTGAACTTCTTTCTCGAGACCCCCAAGGACTCGGTGGTCGAGGTCCAGCTTCAAGATCTGCCGTCCTTTCTGCTCGGCATCGCCCACGGCAGCCCAGCTGAACACAACCTGATGAAGTCCCGGCAGATCCGCATGAACTCTCTCTACAAGTTCTTTCCGGAAGAGGTGTACCGCACCGAGCTGGAGGGCCTCCAGGAGGCCATCCTCCACGGCGGCAGCGAGCTGCTGTCGCTGCCCGGGTAGTGCGCCCATGCCCGTCCCCATGCAGGACCTGCTCGCTGTCGCCACCCTCATAGGCCTGCTCGCGGTTCTGCTGCTCTCTTGTCGCTGGTACGCCGAGTGGCGTCTGCGCCGCGATCATGGAGACGAGCTGCTGCTGCTGGACAATGGCTGCGGCAGGAGCGAGTACGCGCTGGGCGGCAGGCTGCGTCTGGGCAGCACAGGTTGCCTCGCTCTGACCCGGCGCTTCCTCATCTACCGAGGATGGCTGCCCCCTAACGAGCTGCGCATCCCCTGCAGGACCATCTCGGGAGCCGATTTGGCCACCGACGTGCTCCGCTTCTCACCCGGGCGCAGCCACCTCCGCGTCCTTCACGCCTCCATGGAGGGAGGACATGCGAGCACCGTCTTCAGCGTGTGCGACGCTCAGGCCTGGCTGGAGGCGCTGGGACGGCGCTGAGCTCAAGCGCTCCTCTTTTGGCCTCCCCTGCCCCTCAGCGCCCCCGCCCCCAACCCACCCCACCCAACACGATCGCCACCAGCAGCCAGCACTCCGGCCCAGGACGAGCGCCGCCGCAGCCACAGCCGCCGGGCTCCCCTCCCCGCTCCCCGCCACCCCCCGTGTCTGCGTCCGCCCCCGTATCGGGCTCCAGACCCGGCGGCCGATCCAGCTGCAGGTAGCCAGCCCCGAACGCGTTGTCCCAGCCCGCGTCCCCCAGGTCCAGGGCGCCCTCCTGCAGCCAGGCGCGCACCTCGTCCGGGCCGTAGGCGTGGTCGGAGGCCTGCACCAGCAGGGCGGCGGCCCCGGCCGCGTGGGGCGCGGCGGCGCTGGTGCCGGTGAAGGACAGAATGCCCTGGCTGGCCGTGGTGACGGCGGTGGGGGCCGACAGGTCGGGCTTGAGGCGGCCGTCGTAGGTGGGGCCCTGGCTGGAGTAGGGGGCCAGCACGTGGTCCCACCAGTGCACGGCGCCCACGGCGATGGCACCTGAGCTGGCGCCGGGCACGCTGACGGTCTGCTCGGGCCGCACCAGCGCTTCGTCCAGGCCCCAGTAGCTCCAGAGCCAGGCCTGGCTGCCGGCGGCCTGGCCGGATTCGTCGAAGATGGCCAGTGTCAGGGCCTCGTCATCGGTGTGGCAGCTGGCCGCTTCCCAGGGATCGCCGCTGCCGTCCTGGGGATCGTCGGCCCAGGCGCAGGGGATCTTGTCGCCCGCGGGGTAGAGGACCAGCTGCAGGTCCAGGGCGGCCGATCCGTAGGGCTCGTCCCAGCGCAGCGAGGCGCTGGCGTAGCCCTCGTCGGCGAAGATGGCGATCTGCTCCTGGCCGTCCAGCTCCAGCCAG
Organism: uncultured Enterobacterales bacterium; assembly: GCA_964454135.1. Lineage (GTDB taxonomy): Bacteria > Myxococcota_A > UBA796 > UBA796 > JAFGLY01 > CAYVQL01. The sequence goes on from CAYVQL010000205.1 coordinate 17,088, forward strand.
CCGTCGCCGTCCTGGTCCGCCAGCGTGCCGGACCAGTAGTTCTCGGCCTCGTTGCCCGCCGATTGCACCCAGATCAGGCCCTGCTCCACCAGCGCGTTGACGGCCTGGGAGAGCAGGTTGTCGTCGTCCGGGTGCCAGACGTTGTCCCAGCTGACCGAGCAGTTGACCACCTGGGCGTCTCCCTTGGACAGCTGTTCGCAGGCGCTCAGGAACTCCACCTCGGTGTCGAAGCTCACCAGCTGCAGCGCGGCCCCGGGCGCCACGTCGTGCACGATCTCGGCCACAGCCGTGCCGTGCTCGCTGGCGTCGGCGTCGCTGATGAAGAGGGTGCTGACCTCGGCGGGCAGATCCTCGCCCAGCAGGGCCTCGTAGCCGGCGAAGCCCGAGTCCACGATGGCGATGCGCACGCCTTCGCCGGTGAGGCCCAGCTGGTGCCAGTCCTGCAGGAAGATGGTCTCGACGCCCTCAGAGGTCTTGCTCGACTCACGGGCGTGGTGGGGGCGGCGCAGGCGGCACAGGCCGGCTGTGGTGGCCAGCGGGCGCAGATGGCGGGCCGGCGCCTCGAGCTGGACCAGGCCTCCGGCCACCAGCTCGATGCGGACGGAGGGGACGCGCGCCAGCTGCCGGGCCAGAGCATGGGCCTCCTCGGGGGTGGCGGGCACCGCCACCAGCTGCAGGCGCTCCTCCGCCCGGGCCGGATCCGTGGCCAGCTGGGGCAGGTCGCCCAGGAGCGGGGCCGCGGAGCCGACGCCGGTCCAGAGCAGGACAGCGCCGATCATGCCCCTACATCGCCTCCATCGCGGCGCAGCCGTTGCTGCCGTCGGGGCTGAAGCTGCCGGTGACGCTGACGCTGTCCAGGTAGCGCAGCAGCAGGTAGCCGACGGCGCCGCCGCCGCCGCCCGACTCGGTCTGGCCGCCGCCGCCGGCCGCGGAGCTGCCGCTACCGGCCGAGCCGCCGGTGGTGCCGGAGGGGGACCAGCTCAGGTTGCCGTGGCCGCCGCGGCCGCCTTCGGCGTAGAGCGCGCCGCTCACCTCCAGCTCCAGGGCCTCCAACAGCAGGGCGCCGCCGCTGCCGCCGCCGCCGCCGCCGCCGTAGGCGTCGCCGCCACGGCCGCCCGAGGTGTCGATCTCGCCCGAGACCAGCAGCGTGCCGTCGACCGAGAGCTGCAGCGCGCCGCCGCCCGCGCCGCCACCCCCGCCCGCGCCATTGGGGTTGGTGTCGGTGTCGGAGACCCCGCCGGCGCCGCCCGCGCCCGCCACCAAGGGCTCCAGCCCTGGATCGCCATAGGGAGTGCCACCGTCGCCTCCCAGGCCGCCGTCGCCGCCCCCGTAGCCGCCGGCGCCCCCGGCCGTTGCGCTGCCGTCCGAGCCCGCCACGCTGGGGCGGTCGCCCATGCCGCCGCCACCGCCGAAGCAGTAGCCAGCGCCGCCGCCGCCGTTGCCGTAGTGCACGCCGGCCGTGCCGATGAAGCCGCCGCCGTCGCCCTGCCCGTCGCTGGCGCCGCTGTAGACGTTGTCCGAGCCGTCGCCGCCCTCGGCGCCGGCCGCCACGCCCAGGCCGCCGGCGTTGGGGCCGGAGGTAGTGTGCGCATCGCTGCCGTCTTCGCCGGTCAGCACGATGCTCCCCTCGACGCTGACATCGTCGGAAGAGACTATCACCAGGGCGTTTTCGCCCTCGACGCTCAGGGTGACGCCGGCGTCCAGCTGCAGGCCGGTGACCGAGAATACGCCCAGGTCGGGGCCCGAGCTCTGGCTGATGGTCTGGAAGTAGATGCCGTCCGCCAGGCCCTCGCCCGCCGCGCGCAGGCCGTCTATTTCGCCGGTGTCGCTGTCGATGGTGGTGTCGGCGCTGATGGTCAGATCCGCCTCGCCCTGCTCCAGGGTGCTCTCGGGCACGTTGGAGATGTCCAGGCAGGCCGCTTCGTCGATGTCGCCGTCACAGTCCTGGTCCAGGCCGTCGCAGCTCTCGCTGGCCCCGGGGTTGACGCCCGCGTCGGCGTCGTCGCAGTCGCTGTCGTCGGCCACGTAGCCCGAGGGCTGGTCGCAGGCCGCGCTGCTGCTGGCGGCGTCGCCGTAGCCGTCGGCGTCGGCGTCGGCGTACCAGGTGGCGGCATCCAGGGCCGCGTCCTCGTCCAGGTCGCCGTCGCAGTCATTGTCCGTCCCGTCGCAGAGCTCATCGGCGCCTGGGTGGTTGGCGGCGTCCAGGTCGTCGCAGTCGCTGTCGTCGGCGACATAGCCCGAGGGCTGGTCGCAGGCGTCGGTGGCATAGGCGCTGTCGCCGTAGCCGTCGCCGTCGTGGTCCAGATACCAGGTGCTGGTGTCGCTGGCGCTGTCCTCGTCCGTGTCTCCGTCGCAGTCGTTGTCGGCGCCGTCGCAGAGCTCGCTGGCGCCGGGATGGATGGCTGCGTCTCCATCGTCGCAGTCGCTGCTGTCGGCCAGGTAGCCCTCAGGGGCGCTGCAGGCCTGCGCGCTATTGGCGGCGTCGCCGTAGCCGTCGCCGTCCGCATCCGCGTACCAGTCCAGCAGCGCTCCTTCGTCCACGTCTCCGTCGCAGTCGTTGTCCAGGCCGTCGCAGAGCTCGCTGGCGCCGGGCCAGGTCGTGTTGTTGGCGTCGTCGCAGTCGCTGTCGTCGCTGACGTAGCCCGAGGGCTGGTCGCAGGCCGCGGTGGTGGTGTCGGCGTCGCCGTAGCCGTCGGCATCGGCGTCGGCGTGCCAGGTGGCGGCGTCACTGGCGTCTTCGTCCACGTCTCCGTCGCAGTCGTCGTCCAGGCCGTTGCAGGTCT
>CAYVQL010000206.1:0-19848 GCA_964454135.1 uncultured Enterobacterales bacterium
ACGTTCGTCAAGCTATTCCACACCTAGTAGGCGCCATACCCCAGAAATGGCAGTCCAGCCGGTGGCCCGTCTTGTTTCTTGGGGGGCTCCTGGCCGGCCATGGAGGCGTCCGGCACGGTGGAGCGGCTCATGGTTCTGGCTGACCGCGGTGCCGGCAGGAGAATGCACGCGCTCCTGCGAGCCTCGTCTCGCAACAGGCAGGGATGGCGCCCGTGGCCATGCGCTCGGGCCGGCCAAACGGGAAGGGAAACCAAGTCTTGGACGAAGTTGCTGACCAGCCTCCTTTCGAAAATCGTGCCTCGTGGTTGGCACAACATGCAGATTTCTGACTGGCCAGTCTACGGCCGGAGTGGCCAGTTTCGCCAAGAGGGGGGAAGTTCATCTTGCCATGGAGTTCAGGCAGGGTCAGGGAGGAAGTGATGACAGAGCTATCGCCCAGGTTTCAGGCACTCTTTTCGACTGTCATCTTGTTAGTACCCACCCCCGAAATCCAGCAGATAGGCCGCACCCGCCGACAATCCCCCCTCGTCCTCGCTCTCGGCGCCCACCAGCAGTTCGTCGTCTCCGTCGCCATCAATGTCGCCTGCACCGGCCACGGCGCAGCCCACGTGGTCGCCCTGGGCTTCGCTCAAGAACTCGGCGTCGGCTGCTGACAGCTGCACCGTGCCGGTGACAGGCCCCAGCACCAGGTAGGCCGTGCCTCTCTTGTCGGCGTAGTACGCGCCCACCAGCAGGTCCGGCCAGCCGTCGCCGTCTGCGTCGCCCGCGCCTGCCACGGCGTTGCCCGCCTTATCCGACTGGGCCTCGGCCACCATCACGGCCGCGGCCTCCGAGAGCCTCACCGTGCCGCTGGGGGCCCCCAGCACCAGGTAGGCCAGGCCTCCCTCGTCGTTGTCGTAGCCGGCTTCCGGCGCGCCGATGAGCAGATCGGCCAGGCCGTCGCCGTCCATGTCGCCCGCGCCCGCCACCGCGATGCCGGCATCGTCGTGCTGGCTCTCGCCCACCAGCGACGCGTCGGCATCACCGAGGGACCGCTCGCCCGAGACCGGTCCCAGCACGAGATAGGCGGCTCCGCTGCTGAAGACCAACCCATCGGCATTGTGGGCCCCGATGAACAGATCGGCCAGGCCGTCTCCGTTCACGTCGCCGGGACCGGCGACCGAGGAGCCCGTGCGAGCGCCGCTGTCGATCCCCAGCAGCTTGGCGCGCGCGTCGGAGAGCTCCTGCGTGCCCGCAGCGGGACCCACTTGGGAACCCAGTACCAGGTAGGCGGCCCCGGCCTCTTCGGCCACGCTGCACTCGCGGGAGTCGCCTATCAGAATGTCGTCCAGGCCGTCTCCGTCCACGTCGCCGGCCCCGGCGACCGCCGTGCCGGCCGCGCCGCCGCAGGCCTCCTCCCCCAGCAGCTTGGCGGCCACATCAGCCAGGTCCGCTTCGCCTGTGATGGGTCCCAGCACGACGTAGGCAGCGCCGGCACCTTCGTTGCTCTCCTCGCCGGACGCGCCGATGAGCAGGTCGTCGAAGCCATCGCCGTCCAAGTCGCCCGCAGCGGAGACGGTGCTGGCGAAGTCGGTCTCGGCTTCTCCGTGTAGCAGGGCATCGGCGGCAGAGAGGCCCAGCGTCCCGGACACCGGCCCCAGGAAGAGGCCGGCAGCGCCGCGCTCGCCATCGTAGCCGCCGGCACCGATCAGCAGGTCGGCCAAGCCGTCGCCGTCCACATCCCCCGCGCCGGAGAGTGCGCCGCCCACCTCCTGCCGCTCGGCATCGCCGATGATCTTGGCCTGGGCGCGGGAGAGCTCGTAGTCCTCCCAGCACTGCTGCGTCGCTTCGGCCTCGCTGCCCAGGCAGTCGTTCACCAGGCCATCCTCGCAGACCTCGGGGGCCAGGGGGTAGGTGTTGTCGTCCGAGTCGTCGCAGTCGTCGCCTCCGCAAGCCTCATCCGCATGGTCGTCACCGTCCGCGTCGTTGTCCATGAAGCCGTCGCAGTCGTGGTCCAGGCCGTCGCAACCCGGCTCGGCGTTGGGAAATGTGGTGGGATCGGCGTCGTCGCAGTCCGTGGCGTCCTCCACCATGCCTTCCGGTTGTTCGCAGCTGGTGCTCACGGTCACGGCGTCCCCATACCCGTCGCCGTCTGCGTCTGCGTACCAGGTGCCCCCGTCGGTGGCGTCCTCGTCTACGGCCCCGTCGCAATCGTCGTCCGCTCCATTGCAGATTTCGGTGGCTCCCGGGTTGACCGCGGCGTCTCCGTCGTCGCAGTCGCCGGTGTCATCAACGATATCGACGTTGTTCTCAAGTTCGAGATCACCGCAGGTATAGGCCTGGTCATCCGGGCCACCGAATCCATCGCCATCTCGGTCGTACCACCCATGAAGGGCTGGCTTGCATTCATCGTCTTCGCCCCTGCACGCGATGAGTGTCATGGTGGCTGCGAGCAAGACGGGTAGCATGCGCTCTCCCTTTACCGATTCTTCATTGTTCCATAGACTGGAGCGGTTCGCCTGTCCCTCGCAGAAACCCATCCACGACGACCACACCCACAGTTCGGTCATCAGCATGCCAGTGGTCATCAGCGCCACGCGGCCCGCGCCAGTGCGCCGTGCGATGCATCCTGTGGATGCCCCGTGAGGGCAAGCCGGCAGCCTCGGGACTACGACTCCTCGGCCCCGCAGAATGCGTCCCGGGATTGCTCCATAGGTGCGTCCCAAGCAAGCGTGGCGCGATCCCGACGGCACCCACAGGGTGGTCCTCCGCATCGACGGCGAGACTGGGCACCCGGCAGCGGTCAGGTGGAAGGAGAGCACTGGAGGCGGGCTCAGGCCGGAGCTGGTGCTGCCCACGCTGCAGCCTCCTCACAGAGCGGTGCTGGCGTCGGAGCGGCGGTAGCGATGGACGGGAGCTGGGCGAACAGACAAGTGCAGGGGGCTGCGGTGGGCCTCGGCATGCATCTCAAGGACATCCCGCATCGTGCGCCTGGGATCAGATGATGGTGAACCACAGTCGAGAAACTCCGGGGCTTCGCCGCGAGACCTCAACCTTTCGCCGTGCCGTGGCCACCTTGTCCTCCAAGCCGGGGACGCCCTCAATATCACCCGGTCAGGCCGCACGGGCCCCATGGCCGTGGAGGCCCACCTGGTGACCGTCGACGACGGCTACGGCACCTCCACCGGCGATCCCTGGCCCGCCAGCATCGAAGAGAACATCCATGCGCACCACCAGCTCCGCCAGGACGCCACCGGCTTCGTGATGAGCCGTGATCAGCCCTTGGCGCCCTAGGAGAGCTGCGAGTACGGCCAGGGCGTCTATGGCGCCACGCTGCCCGTGGAAGACGACGGCTGGTACGTCAACATGTACTGGAGCAGCCGACCGGATGCCGGCACGTGCATGATCCTGATGCACGAGGACGGCCACGCCGTAGTGGTGGCCGCCGGCTACGAGACCGGCCCCGGCGACCTGGACTACATCGGAGGCATCACCGAAGAGGTACACAGCTACCTGGCCACCAGCCTCGGCAGTAGCCTGACCCTGTGATTCGTGGTGGACCAGAGCCTGCCGCTGGGGCCGCGGATCTGCGAGTAGCTGGTTTCGTCTTGTGGTATGCTTCGTGCGTCGGCTCGACCTCGGAGGCTCCCATGCGCGCCTTGTCCCTCCTATCCCTCCTGTCGCTCCTACTCATCGGCTGCCAGGATTACGACAACGTGCAGGCCTGTGAGGACTGGGCGGTGGAGAGTGGATGCCGCGAGTTCTACCTCCAAGTCTACTCCCATAGCATAGACTGCAGCGGCTTCGAAGAATACGAGTGCGACGTCTCCGAGGTCTTCGACTGCTGGGATGAGTACTACCCATGCCCCCGAAGTACCGGCGTGCCGTCGTTTGCGATTAGTTACTGCGAGGAGTTCCTCATATGCGATCCTCCGTGATGCGATCAGTGCCAGCGAAAACAGCGGTTCGCGGAGCAGGGGACTGATGCGCCACGTGACCCTCCTGTCGCTCTTGTTCATCAGCTGCCAGAACGGCTACGACAATGTGCAGGCCTGCGAGGACTGGCTGGAGGCTAGTTTTTGCGACGAGGTCTATGGCTTTCCGGAGGACGCCTGTGGCGAGTACGCGGAATACGAATGCGACCTATCCGAGCTCTTCGATTGCAGGATGAAGCACGACCTGTGCGACTGGGAATCGGGCATTCCTGACCTGGAGCCAGGCACCGACCTCTGTGAGGAATTCCTCACCTGCGAGCCTTCCTGATGCGACCAGTGCCACCTGAGATGGCGGTTCGCGGAATGTGGAGCCTGATGCGCAGCCTCTCCCTCCTGCCGCTCATGCTCGTCGGCTGCCAGGACGCGCATGACAACGTGCAGGCTTGCTGGGGCTGGGCGCACCATGCCTGCCCCCTCCCTGTGGCCGTCTACCCGATCAGCCTCGCCACCTCCTCCTCGCCCGCGGCCTGCAGCTTCTCGGCCAGCGCAGCCCTGATGAACCCGATTCGGCTCTTGGCGCCCAGGTGTCCCATACCACGATTTGCCACCGGTAGATCCCACGATCCTCTCCCAGTTCGGAGGGCTGTTGTGGGTCCACGTATGCGGCAACCGTCAGGGGCCCGAGGCCGCCCCCCACCCCCCTGTAGGACCTTTCAGGCCCTCCGGCCTTCCCTACCGGTTGCCGCAGCACCTGGTATCGGCAGGTGGGAAATCCAGGTATAGGACCGTGGGACTGGACACCCAGGCGCTTCCAGGCTTCGTCCAGGGCCTCGACCACCTGCTTCTCCATGCGCAGGGGGCTGCGGTGGGCCTTGTCGTGCACGCCAAGGACATCTGGTGGCATGCGCCCGGGAACGAGTGCTGACGACGGACACCAGCAAGGACTTCAGGAACTCGCAGACAGAACCGCGATGGCGGGCCTCTACGGATGCTCACGGTGCTGTACGGGTTCAGCAAGGTGTGCCTCCCCTTTGTGGTTTCCAGGCGAGTGAAGTGCGAAGTCGTGGTATTCTGGCTGGCGAGGTTGAAGGCCGATCATGGGATTCCCAAGCACATCCGCAGCGACAACGGGCCGGAGTTCACGGCTGCCAAGGTGGGCGAGTGGCTCGGATCCCTTGACGTGGGCACGCTGTACATCAAGCCCGGTTTTCCCTGGGAGAACGGCTACGACGAGAGCTTCCATGGCAAGCTACGCGACGAGTCGCTCAACGGCGCGAGCTTCTACGCGTTGCATGAGGCCGAGGAGTTCATCGAGGACTGGCGCAAGCACTGCAACCAGAAGCCTCCCCAGAGCTCGCTGCGATACCAGCCACCTGCACCGGAAGCATGGGCCGCCAACAAGCCGAGACTCTCGCCTCGGCTCGTGGGGGCAGTCTCATGAGGAGCGGTACGACCCATGGAGGCAGGTCTGGTGGTTCGAAGGCGGGTATCAGTACCACCAAGGGCCACAATGGGCGTAGAGAGCGAGATGAAGACGTACCTCTTTCTGTTGGCGCACATGTTGGCATGCGGCTCTGAACCTTCCAAACTCATAGGCATGGAGGATAGTGGGAGGCTAATCGGTCAAGATAGCCGATCATTGGCCATGAAGGCCTGATATGCTTCAAGTTCGGCCGAGCATGTATTGAGGCCCAGGCACAGCCCCTCCCGGCCACGCCACGCCGTGGGCCAGACCCGGTCGCTGGCGGCATCAAGGCATCCCAGCGTTCATTCCCGTCGTACCAAGGCGCAGCTGCCGCCGTCCGGGCGTACGAGGAGCGCCTGGCGTGCGCAGCGGCGATGTCCGCTGGTTCGAGTCAGGCCGCCTGGGCGACCACGGCCAGCATCTCATCCACGATGGAGCGGTCCCCTCGTTGTCGAGCCCAGGCCTTGGCATGCTGCAGGATGGCCATGAGGTGGAGGCGGATCAGCCAGAAGGAGTGACGGCGGTGACAGGCCTGCTCGAGCCGGAAGGTCTCCTTCTTCACCGAGTTGGAGCGCTCGCTGCCCGAACGGTGCGCGTAGAGGGTCTTCCAGCGCTTGGAGCCCCTCGGGATGGGCGGAGTAAGCCGAGGGTTGCTGCCGATGGAGAGGGACTTGGAGGGAGCGAGCTTGGTGCCTGGGCTGCAGCACCAGTCGGGATCCTCCTGGGGAGCCCGGGGGCAGATGTCGAGCGCCCCGCCCTTCTTCGGGCACACGAACACCCTCCTGCCATCGAAGCTGCCCCAGGGCTTCATCTCGGCCATTCCCGGGCAGAGGGGCAGGCCTTTGGGTGACAGCATGGTCTCTGGGCGGTCGGGGTGCTCGGCCGGAGCTTTCTTCGCCAGCGGGATGATCGGGGTGACGCCGAAGCGCATGGGATAGCGCCAGTGCCACTCGGAATCATGCCCGGCGTCCTGCAGCAGGTGGAAGTCGAAGGGGAACTCGGGCATGCGCTCCCGGAAGACCTTGCGCATCTGGTCGAAGGCCTCCAGCGAGGCGAGCTTCTCGCTGCGGTTGGCAGGGTCGAGGCGCAGGAAGAGGGGCAGGTCGTGCCCGGCACCCAGGGCGCAGAACTCGTAGAAGTGGTGGCCGTAGTACCAGACCTCGCGGTGGCTGTCCCAGCCCCACTGGGCGTCCGGGTCGGAGTGGATGCGCAGCTCGCCCTCGACATCTCCTTCGGGCTTTCGGCCGTGGCGGTTGCCCCCTGTGCGCAGAGGGCTTCCATCCCCACCGACCAGGATCTCGCCCGGCTTGCCCAGCAAGCCCATCGCGAAGGAGGGCTTCACGCCGACCTCGAGGAGGATGGCGGCCAGCCTGTGCAGCAGGTCCGCCGGGCTGGCCGCGTCCCGGGCTTTCTCCAACTCCTTGACCAGCAGCGTGGTGGCGCGCGTGCTCTTGGGTTCTCCCTTCGGCATCCGTTCCTTGGCCTCCTCCCGCTGCCTGCGCAGGTTCCTGGGGGTCTTGGCGCGCTCGCGTTCGTGCTCGCTCGGGAGGACGACGTCGCCTCGACGGCGCAGCGGACCATCGTGGAGCCTGTGCAGGAAGTCGTAGTGGGTGCCCACGCCGGGGACGGCCTCGTCCTCGGGCAAGCCGACGAGCACCCGCAGCAGCCAGGAGGCTCTCAACGTGGGCACCCACTTGTTGATCCCGACCATCATCAGGATGGCGAGCAGGTGGGAGCGGAGCATGATCACCGGGTCCTTGCGCTGCGTGCCCCGCGGGTTTTCGGCGTAGCACCGCTCGAGGATCTCGCGGGCAGGCTCCAGGTCCAGCCCCCACAAGACGTCGATGTCTTCGGCGTGGAGCCGCAGAAGATCCTCGAATCCAGGATCGGCGGCATGGCCCTGGATCGAGGTGTGGACGTGCTGCTGATATGATATGTGCTCATGGGTTGGCATCTTGCCTCCTTTTTGTTGTAAGAAGGCCTGTTATCTGAGATTTTCGCTCAGAATGCCACCCCCTCGTCCGGAGGGTGCCGGACATGGGTCGGGGAACGTCGACTATCGGCGAATGGAAAGCCGATAGTCACCTTGAAACTACACGAAACAGCTTGCGCGCCTGTCAGGTCGACACGAGAGTGGGCGATCGGACGGGACTTCCGTTAGCCGATAGGGCTCCACACAGAACGAGTTTGACGCGCCCGACTACCAAGATGTTGGCCGAAGCCTCAGCGGCAGCCCAGCGCTGGTGGCGGGCCATCTCTTCCATTCAGAACTCTTATGCGCTGCTGGTTGCGCTGCCGGGTGCAAGAATAATCCAGCTGGAGGATCTCTTCCTTGAGAACTTACGAACGGAATACCCGAATAGCACACGTAAGCAGCGGTTAGACCTGATTAATGGAACAGTGAGATACGCCCTGGGGGGCTGCCCTATCATTGCTCCAGAGGGACTATTTCACCTCCTAGGTCCGTTGCGTCCAGGCCCCGCCCTGTTGTCCATTCTTCAGAACAACGAGGCAGAAATCAGTATCTTGCTCGACCACTATGGCGTGCCCGATGCAGACAAGGTCGTGGAATCAGCAAGAAGACGGATCCGAGAGGGGCAAGACCCATGGCCGGCAAAGGAGTTCCCCGATGGTGGACCCCTGACCTTCGGGCAGCTTCGGGAACGGGAGCGCCCGCCGCGAAAACGAAAGAAATAGGCTTCGCCCGGCAAAGAACCCGGGGGGGCATCCTACGATGCCTACTCCCTCTTCGTCCCGCACCGCCTACAAAAGCGGTCACCTTCTTCCAAGGGCTCCCAGCAATTGGCGCAGTAGTTCTCCGCTCCCAGGACGGCCTGCATGGCGTCGTTCAACGCTTCTTTCGTCGCCTGTAGGCTCACTGGTCGCGGCGCGGGCTCCGGCGTCGCTGGACTAGTGATTCTTCCAGAACTGCAGTACGGGCAGACCTTCGCCTCCACCCTGATTCGCTTGGCGCAGTGCTTGCAGATCTTCCTCTCGCCTCGCACCGCCAGAACGATCAGGATGAACAAGCCCAGTGGACCCAAGAGGAAGCCCACCAGAAAGCCTGCCAAGAAACCGACGTCCCGCCGGGAGTCCCCAACAATGGCACCGATCACGCCGCAGACGAGCCATACGAGAAGCCATGCGTACATCCTTTCTCACCCTTCCGCCACCGACCTCCTTCACTTCACAAACTGCCGAAGAGCCGTGGTGACCACAGCATATCACCACGCCAAGGTGATCATTCTTGACGGCGACGATCTAGCTGTCCCCGCCGTCCCGTCCGTCCCGTGGGAGCCCCAATCCCGCCACCAGTTCCTCCAAGGGGACCTTCGACAGGTCCATGTGCCCGACACCCATCGCCCCGCCGATCTCCATCTGCTCTCGCTTCGGGAAGCCGGTGCGGTCCAGGAGGGCGACGAACAGGCGGATCGCATCGGCGTCGCCCATCTCGGGCACCAGCTCGGCAACCCGATCAAGCACGCGCCCGCGAAGGAAGACGAGCCGATAGCGCATGTCCTCCTGGAGAGCTGCGCAGACCTCGGCCAGCGCTGCGTGGAATCCAGGCTCCCGCTTCCACCTGGAGATGGTCTCGGGTCTCACGCCAGCCACTGCGGCGGCTTCCTTCTGCGTCCTGCCCATGGCCAGGGATTCTATCGCCACCCGCTGGGCAGGAGTCACCCGGGGATCGTTGCAGGCATTGCCGCGGGCCTGCAGCTCTAGCTGGACCTTGTCAGCTTCAGCCGCACGCTGTCGTGCCCGCTCCCTCCTCACCCAGGATCGCAAGGTGCTCTTGGAAATGCCCGTCTTCCGGTGCACGGCCCGATAATCGGGGGCCTCGAAGTCAGGGGCGCCCAGCATGTCCAGGTAGGGCTTGCGCTCGGATCGCGTTGTTCGGCCAGGCATCGCGCCACCTCACAAACCGGGACTCGAGCCACGAGGGCTAGCCACGGCGACCTCCCTTCGTCTTGACGCCCAGCTCTCGCTCCAGCGAAGCAAAGCCGCGCTCCAAGGCCACGCGCACGACGGCGGCGCGGGACAAGCGGGCGTAGGAAATCAGCTCCCTGCGCTCGCTCAGGGGCGCCATGAGCGCGTCTGCGCGCTCCACAAGCGCCGTAGGCAGTCGCACTGCGGAAAACTGCGGTTCCTTCATTCTTCCAGCTCCTTTCCCGTCACGCCCGCCACCAGGCGAACCACCGCGCAGAAGCGCGGCCATGGGAGGGTGAGGGCCCACGCTCGGAAGGCCCCAGGGGGATCGGCGCGCGCTGACACCTCGCGGGCCAGCTCCAGCGTCACGGGATCGGGGTAGGGCTCTTCCAGGGCCAGCGCCACCGCCTCGGGGCCCCAGAGCGCGTCTGCCGCCCAGCGGCTCATGATGCCACCCGGGCCAGCACACGGCGCACCGTGTTCGCGTGCCACTTGCCGCCCCTCTTGGTAAGGCGGCCCTCTTCTGTCAGCTGCGCGGCGATGGCCCGCAGCGTCAGGCCTTCGGCCCTCAGCTCGTGGATGCGAGCCACGGTGTCGGCCTCGCTCGCCACCTCGCGCACCACGTGGCGCCCGTGCTCGTCCGTCTCTTCGTCGCGTGTCCAGCCCAGGGCTTCCCCGCCCAGCTGCACGCCCTGCCCCTTCAGGTGCGCCAGCGCTGCAGCGGTGCGCTCCCCAACCAGGTTGCGCTCCAGCTCCGCAGCGCCGGCCATGACAGTCAGGAAGAAGCGCCCCATGGCGGTGCTCGTGTCGATGCTCTGGCCACCGAGATCCACCAGGTGCAGCGCCACGCCGGCCCGATCCCAGTCGCGCGTCACTTCGAGGCAGTCCACGCAGTCCCGAAAGAGCCTGTCGAGCTTCAGAGCGACTACAGCAACCACCTCGCCCCGCTCCACCAGCTCCAGCACGCGGCGGCCACCGGGGCGCTTAGAGAGGGCCTTGCCGGCCGACACGCCGGCATCGCTCACCAGCTCCACCAGCTCCAGCCCGCGCATGGTGCAGTAGGCGCGCAGGGCCACCTCTTGCGCTTCCAGGCTGACGCCCTCGCGGCTCTGCTCTTCGGTGCTGACTCGGATGTAGGCGGCGGCGGGGCGGGGCATGCTGGAACCTCCTTGCTACTACTGTAGTATAGCCTAGTGTGTACAGTTGAGCAAGAAGTAACGAGTCTTGTTACAGATACGTTCGTACCTGTTACAGGCTGGCCCGCACCTGGGGGCAGAACCCGTCTACAGGGCCCTCTGCCCGGCTTCGAATTCGGCGCGCGTCACTCGCAGTCGGTGCGGGCGCTGCCGTTGTCATACACCTGGACGTCCCCCCCCACCGTGATGGATGCCGCGAATGCCTCGGCATCGGACTGGCAGAGGGCTTTGTTGTTCGCGATGTGCAAGTCGTCGTCCACTGTCGTGAAGCTGGGCATATCGACGGTGGCCAGGGAGTCGTTTCCACTGATGTAGAGGTTACCCACCGTCGTGAGGCTTGACAGGCCTTCAAGCGCAGTCACCTGCCCGTTACTGAAGATGTTCAACTCGTCGCCTATGGATTCCAGGCCAGACAGGCCTTCAAGGCTTATCAAGGCGTCAGAGTTAGAGATGGTCAGTGCTCCGACGCTCCTGAGGCTCGTAAGGCTCCCAAGGCTGGCTAGCGGGTTGTTTGAGATGGTCATCGCGCCCCCCACGGACGAAAGCCGGGGCACATCCAGGCCCGTCAGGGATTCGTTGTCCTCTATCTGCAGGTAGTCGCCGACTGTCGCAAGGCATGGCATGTCGATGCTTGAGAGCCAGGACTGCGAAGAAAACCGCAGATAGCCCGTGATGCTCTCGCATTGCACTACTCCGTCGTAGTCGACGCTGTTTCCGACGTGAAAATCACCTCCGCAGGCTACGCAGTCGGTGTCCGCGTCGGTGTCCGCGTCGGTATCCGCGTCCGTGTCCGTGTCCGCGTCGGCGTCGGCGTCGGCGTCGGCGTCAACATCCGTGTCGGCGTCAACATCCGTGTCGGCGTCGGCCTCTGCGCATTCGCTGGCCCCCGCGCATCCAGGATCCCCGCAGTCGAACAGCCCATCCCGGTCATTGTCGGCGTCGTCGGAGCACTCCCCGGCCTCATCGCCCTCGTACTCCGCGGCTCCGCTGTCCTGCTTGCTGTTGCAAGATGCCAGGCCAGGCAGAACCAGGGTGAGCGCCACCAGCAGGACTCGGGACATGGGCACCTCCTTCGGGGAGACTACCATGCCGGGCACCTTCGTTAGCCCTCGGCCTGCAGCAGAATCGGCGGGGGGCGGGGGGGCTCCAACCTGTCAGCGAGCACTTCGTGCCCGTGCCCATCTCAAAGGGCAAGATGCGAGGAACACGGAACACGGGGCATGGAACACGCGGAACGCGGCAGTTTCAGGATCGCTGGGCAGCCTAATCCCTCATCAAGGCCCTCGAAGGCGCGTTTTCCACAAGCCACCTGTCCCCCCGTAGTGATGGCATGGTGTTTGCTGAAGTACGAGGCGAGTCCACCAAGGCCGAAGTCCTCCGACAACAGCCTTCAGCCATTCGCCACAGGAAAGGAAAGAAAATGCAGCGCGCATCCTGGAAGACCCTTCTCGCCATCGCAGGTTTCTTCATTTCTGGCGCCGGGCATGATGCCTATGGGCAGCCGCCGGCAAGGGGGATGACGCCGGCAAGGGGGATGACGCCGGCAAGGGGGATGACACCGGCAGGGGGGCAGGCACCAGATTCCTGCTCAAAATGCCTCGACTCATACAGCAACTACGACCTTGGGACAGCCTGCGAGGTGTGTTCTGAACGCCACCACAGTTGCGCAGCGCAGACCTGCTATGGCGACTACGCCCAAAACAAAATCCTCGACTACGCTTACACAAAAATGGGATTCAAACCAGGCCATTGGTACAACACGTTCACGCAGCTGTATCTCTCCGGCAAGAAGTCAGCGTATATCTACAGTGCCTACCAGACGCTCGGTTTGCAGTCACCTGAAAGGACACTGGCTAGAGAGCTGCTTGTGGGGGCTTTCGAACTCGTCAACCACGAAATGCAGAAAGCAAGCCGCTATCAACCCTTCTCGCAGGGCTCCATGGAGCCTATCGAAAAATCCCTCGGCGTGTGGGTCGGTTTCGAAAAGTTCGCCTGTGAACAGCGCTTCAATGATCTGGCATACGAGGCGTGTAACAGACAAAATGAACTCCTCCCGCTGATCGGCTTGCCTTCCGAGCAGTGCCTCTGCTACGGACGCTGAGCGCCTCTTCTACCGGCTGCCAGGAACCCCGGCCAGGGGAGCGACGCCGTCAGGACGATGTTGCCAGTCCCCGGAGGGGCGTCGCCTGTGCTCCTTGGCACGCGCCACCAGTGGCGAGAAAACGGCCAACCAGGCCCCCACCCCCCAGGGCGTCCGGCTTCAGTGGCCGGAAGGCGCCCATCCAGGCCCCACCACCCTCGGATCCGGTAGCGGACTCGGCGGCTCCGCTTCTGCCTGCCCTCCACCCACGATCTTGCCGCCATGGGCGATCAGCTTCCCGCCACCCCATAGCGAGGCCTCGGGGTGGCGCCGCATCCACTCCTTCATGAACAGATCGAGATCCTGCACCACCGCCTTGCCTGCGAACTCCTCGAGATCGGCCGTCAACTGCTCAGGCGTGTACTCAGCGTCAGCCTTTTCGCGCCGCCTGGCGCGCTCGTCCCCTACCTGCTCCAACAGGCGCAGCTCCAGATCCAGGTAGCCACGAGCCGCCACGTGGGATCCGTCCTGCTCCGCGCGATGGCGCTGCCGGCGCGTGTCTGCCAGGGCGCTCTCCAGCTGCGACAGGATGTCATCCCCTGCGCGTACGAGGGTGGCCTGCCTGGCCTCCTGGTGGGCCACCTTGCCGTCGCGGGTGTACCCATGGCGGCGCTCCAGGAGCCACGCAGCAGCCTGCCAGCGGCTCCCAGCCGCCTCCTGGACTGGTAGACTGGCGCCGCTGCCCGCTGGGGAGCAGAACACGAAAGGAGCAAGGAGAATGCCGTTTCTACTTCCATGGCTCGCGGGCTGCGTCCTGGCATACCAGCCTGCGATCCACACGTTCGCCCTGCCGGAGAACTTCTGGACCACAACGCCGCAGGGGTGCCCATACCAGGAGATCGCCGTCCTGGAGGCGGAAGGCTGGACGGTGAACGAGGCGACAGACAGGCTTCGAGAGTGGATCACCGACAAGGGAAAGGGCGAGGCGATAATTCACTTCAAGCTCTCAAGGCGAAGCATGCCGTTGCCCTCCATGCAATGCGCTCAAGTGCCCGGCTGCGCCCTGGGCAACGCCACGCTCTGGACGGCGTCCGGTGTCTTCGTGCTCCTCCAGTGCGAGGAGTTGTAGACGCGCGTCAGTGGACCAGGTCCAGCCGCTTCTGCTCGGTCAACACCAGCGCCTCCCGAAGCATGGAGGGCGGAAGCTCCGCCAGCGATTCCACAGCCACCCGGCGCCCCTCTTTGGTGGCCAGGTTGGGCATATCCCTCTCCGGCTCCTCGGCCTCATGCTGCGCCTCCTGCGCAAGCCTGGCGGCCATGTCCTTGGTGTAGCCGTGGCGCCTCTCCAGCAACCAGGCCGCTGCGGTCCACTCCTTCGGGGCGCTATCCCGGATCGCCTCCAGGCAACTCATGGCGCACTCGCCCTCGGCGCGGCGGATGGCTTCGTGGAACAGACGATACCTGCCGCTCTTCGCCTTCTCGCCTCTCCTCATCCACCTGCGGAACGTGGAGTAGTCCACGCCCGCGGCCTGGCAGGCCAGAGCATAGGTGGCGCCGCTGCGGAGGGCCTCCACCAGCCTTGCCTGGCACTCGTCCGTCAGTTTCGAGGGGCGGGCCATGGTTCAACGCCTGCAGGGTTCTTTTTCAGTATAGCGAAACGGGCAAAATCTGTCTGGCTCCATACACCGCGCACTGGACAGATCGGCACGGTTCACATCGGGCCGCTCGGCAAGCTGGCTGGAGCTACGGCTCATGATGTCGTCAGGCATGAGGCTCAACAGCAGGAGATCACCACCTCTTCCGGCCCGCGCGCCGACAGGCGCTGGCGCGGGTCGGACAAGTTACCTTGTAAAGGACGAACAGCAGCGCGAAAGTGGTGGTTTGCCCAACACTTCCCCAACCGTCCTGCCCGGGGTCCGCGCATTTTTGACACAATCTGCCCGGGGTCCGCGCATTTTTGACACACGCCAGCACGTGCCGAACGACGCTGACGGCTATCCATGCGTCCGCACCACTCTGTTCAGCGCCACCTCAAGCCGCTGGCTCAGGCGCGCATGGGTGGCACGCTCGGCCCTTGCCACTGTCGCCCGGCTGACACCCAGCGCCCGTGCCGCTCGTTCCTGCGTCCACCTCCGGCGCCCCCTCCAAGCGCGGAGCTCCGCGCCCGTGCCCGGCACCACCCCGGGCGGCGGCTCCACGGGAACCAAACCCCTCACAGCCCGATCGAGGCTCTTCTCGGAGGGGTAGAGGCGACAGGTGCTCGTCGGGTTCTCGGGCTCACCGGCCCACTCCACCCGCCCCAGCAGCTCCACCCGTTGCAGCTCTTCCAGGTTGTCACGCAGGCGGCGCCAGGAACGCGCAGCGCGGCGCGGCTCCCACGGAATGCCCGCCAACTCAAGCAGCTTCGCGCCCGTCAGGGGCAGGTGGTCGCAGCCCTTCCACAGCTTCCAGCGCCAACGGATCGGCAGCAGCAGCCCCAGGGCCAGGGCATAGGGTCGGTGTATGTGGCTAATGGCCGCGACGCCCACAGGCGCCGGCCACCAGAGCTTGCCCAGTTTCTCGCCGTCAGGCGCTCGCACGCCCCCATAGAGCCATTCGTTGATCCGCAGCTCCATCCCGTCGAGTCCCCAGCGGCTCCCGGCCAGGCGCTCGAACCGGGCGCCGACATGTACCAGAGGAGCCCGGGCGCGTTCCCGGCCTCCTTCCTGGTACAGCACTAGCTCAAGACGCGTGAGCCACTCAACCAAAGCGGCGGTGCGCTCACGGAATGCGCTACCGGCGCGGCGGCTCACCTCCAGGGCCTCCAGGTGGTTACGCATGGTCCAGCGCACCCAGCCCCGGCGCCCGCCTTCCACCGACAGCAGGCGCAGCAGAGCGGCCCATGTCCGCAATCCCTCCCAACTCCGCAGGCGTCGCAGGGCCTCCACCATTGCCCCGTGCGCCCCCAACCTGGCCAGAGGGAGTGCGAGCTGCACCCCCTGCCCCCGCTCGCCGGGTGGAGGAAGCAGCGCCAGCCGGTCGCCTTGCGTCCAGGTATCCCCCGGCCGGGTGTAGTCCTTAGGCATGTCACGCCAGCCTGTCACCAGTTGGTGGTGAGGGCGACTCGCATCCACGGCCAGCACGGGCTCTCGCAGGCCCGCGTCAATGTCAAGGTTCGCCAGGTAGAGCAGGGCCAGCTCACCGGGCGCCACTCCCCACGACTCCACGCTCGGGGGCAACGCTCCGGGATCCTCCACGGTGCCAGAGACTCGGGCCCAACGTGCCACCTCTGGATATTCCAGCCCATCAGGCCAGCACGGAGGCTCTCCCAGCCGCTGCCCCCCTGCTCCGCGCCAGGTCCACCGCCCAACCACGCGCGACAGTATGGCCTCGCGCCTCTCACGCTCCACCAAGGTACGCACCACCTCGGCCAGGCTTCTCACCGTAGTTCGCAGACAGGCGCCGCAGGGCCGCTCCTGACGGTCCCTGAGTCTTGAGGCAAGATCCAGGGCGCCTCCCGGGCGACGGTGCCGCTTGCGACGGCTCACAGCTCGCATCGCTCCCACGCGGGAGCCCGCTCGGGTTCACTGAACCACCCGCCGTTGAACCGCAAAGGAACCCAACCCAGCGGCGGAAAGCCAGCAGGCTGGGCCCTGATCTTCGCGATCCCGAAGTGGATTGTCGAACCGCCGAGGGGCGGGCTGGCGGTCCTCCACGGCTCGCTCACCAGCACGAACAGGCCATCCATGGCAAACTCCACTTCGCCGGATTCCTTTCCCGTACCCACCAGCCAAGAAGCGGGCTCCTCGAACGCCGCTTTGCCCTTCTTGTTTTCGGCACCTCCCCGCGTCTTGGGCCTCATCCCGTTGAGCTTTCGATACCATTCCCTTGCGGTGCTCGACACCAGCAGCACCACGGCGTCAAGGTCGCGCGCCACACGGCGCCCCATGTAGGCGGCCCTCCCGATCCGCTCGCGCAGCTCCTCGCGGGTGCCGGGGGGTGACTGTACGAGCTGCAGATAGTCCAGCACGACCAGCGGGGGACGCCCGTGCGCCTCGGTCGCAGCCCTCACCACGCCAACGAGCCGGGTGTAGTCCCACTCATAAGCGCCCCCCAGTTCCATGCGAAACGGAATGCTCCGCAGCGTCGGTCCGTGCTCATCGAACAGGGCTTGCAGGGCTTCGGCAGGCACCTCGGAGTGAGCCAGATTGCCACCGTCTGGGCGCTCGCCCAAGTAGAGGTGGCTCCACTTCTTTCGGGCCACCAGCCCCAGCAGGCGGGCCACGAGATCCACCCTGCCCAGCTCAAGCCCGAAGTAGACTACCGGCGTACCCTGCTTCGCGGCCTCGAGTGCAGCCTGTAGCGAAAGCTGGCTCTTCCCGCTCCCGGTGTTCCCCACCAAGCAGTAACAACCCGGCCACAGGCCGCCGCCAAGGGCGTGGTTCACTCTTGGCCAGGGGAGCGTAATCGGCGTCTCTTCGCCTCTCGCCCGTGCGAGCAGCTTCGTCCTCGCGGCGTCCAGCAGCTCGCCCACCAGAGGGGCCTCCCGATCGAGATCCACCGCGGATCCCTCGGGCTCGGGCTCTCCTCCATCCTGGTCTTCGGCCTCCCAGGCATCCAGCTCGGCCAGGGCGAGGCCCGGATCGAGCAACTCCCCCTCGTTGGCGTCCCATTCGTAGCCGCCAGGCGCGCGCACGGGGCGGAAATACCAGCGCGCGGGCTGCTCTGCTTCGGCGCCCACGATGCCAGCGCCGCGCCGCGGGTGACGGGCCCACTTGCCTATCCGCGAGAGATCGGCGGGCGTTACCGGACGCGTGAAGGGCAGCAGCACGTGCCAACGTGGACCCGCCGGCTTGCTGCCCTTCGGGCGATTGTGGCTCGCTGTCGAATGCGCTGCGTACTGCCAGCGCCCCCAACGCTCGCGGATCGCTTCCTTTCCCACCTGAGGATCGTCGTCGTAGTCAACCGCCAGCCCATACCCGGCTTCGACGGGCCAGCCATCGGGGCGCTCGTCTTCCGGCGGCGGCGGATCGTCGGGCGGCCGGTGTTTCTTCTTCGTCCCCCGGTTGTCGCGCTGGTACACGGCGAAGGTCCAGGCGGGCACCTCTTCTTTGCCGCCTTGCCACGGATGCGGATCTTCATGGCGCGCCAGCACGTCAGTCCACGGGACGGACACGCGCCTCCCTTGAGTCACGTGGATCGTCTTCTTGCCAGGCGCCTCGAACACCGTCATCACGACAGGTGGCGGCCCCGGCGGCGGCGCCACCTCTTGACGCTCGGATTCTCTGTACAGGTTCATGGTTCGCGCCGTCGCAGTACGGAGTTGAAGTCAGGATCGGGCCGCAGCACGGCGGCCACTTCTACGGCATCCAGGCCAGGACCCACGTAGACGGCCCCTCGCCAGGGCAGGGCACCAGCCAGGGGCCGGGCGTCAGTCAGGCCCAGCACGCCCAACCACCGCCCCGCAGCCCAGGTCCGGTAGGCGTACTCAAGCCAGCGGGCGGGTTCCACCAGGAGCAAGTCCCCGGCATGCCCCTCCAGCAGCTCTTCGCCCGGCTCGGCCGCCAGCACCAGCCCTGGGGGCACGCGCAGGGGGGCCAGGGGCACCAGTTCGGCCAGCATCAAGGGCGGCCCCTCGCGCCCGTGGGCTCGTCGGTAGCCTCTGGCGACTGGCCGGCCGTCCACCAAGCGGGCGGCGTCCAGGCCTTCCTCGCAGGCCACCTCGCGCCAGCCATCGCTACCAGGGAGCTGCACGGCTGTCGGTCCATCGGCAGCGCTCCAGCGCTCGGCCAGGCGGGCTGCATGTTCGGCCGCGGTTGGCTCCCGCTTCGGCGGAGGGCTGGGCTTCAGATTCGGCGGCCTGCGGCCAATGGAACGGAGCGGCTTGCCGTCCAGGTAACCGTCATCCCGCAGCACCCGCAGGCGTCCATCCGCGCCGGAGTAGCCGCGCGCAGCCGCCTCCAGGTCCAGCGCATCGCCCCACCAGCCACCCTTCGCGCCAAGCGCCGCGCGGCCCACCGAATGCGGACTCTCCCCGAAGCAGAACCACCGCTCAGGGTTCTTCGGGTGGCGGCCGAAGCGTTTCTGTCCAGTGCAGACGGGGCACTCCCCTGGCTTGGTGCCCATGGTGGCGGGCAAGGGATGCGCTCGGCGCCAGGCCTCCACCTTCGCATCCAGGCCCATGGCTCAGCGCTCCACCACCACGACCACCACCTTGAGGCCCTGCACCTCCAGGGGGATCGCATGATCGTCGGGATCGTCGCGCAGCCGGCGGGCTCGGTCCGCTCGCTGCTTGTCGGTCCAGGTCCAGGGGCGCTCAGGCATCGTTCCCGCCCCCATCCCACAACGGCACCCACGGCTCAATCACCGCATGGTCATCCAGCAGCTGCGCGGCCTTCCTCCACCGCGCCGGATCCTCATCCCTCCAGGCAGAGAACAGATTCTCCCCAATGAGCCACCGCAACCTGTGCTCATGGCATACCCCCCAGTGCTGCCGGCCCAGATTCAGGTGGCCGTCGCTCGCGTGCCCCAGCGGACAGGTATAGAGGTCGGCGTTCGAGTGGCGGCGACTGTGGACGGAGTCCTCGTTTCGTTCTGGCGTTTCCATCAGCAGCCCCTGCTGCTCTGCGCGACGGTTTCTTCCGCTGTGGAACTGAACGAGCGCGCGTCCAGCCACGCCTCCAGCTCCGACAGCCGATAGGCCACCGGGGAGCGGGGGCCCGTGCCCAGCCGCACGAAACGGGGCCCGACACCCCGACAGCGCCACACACGGAGCGTCTGCGGCCGTAGGCCCAACTCGGCGGCGGCTTGAGAGGATGTGAGGAGGGGTGAGAGGGCGGCTTGTGTACGTTCGGACATGGCCTGTCTCCTTTTCAAGACAGCCTCATTGAACACCGCTCAACAAGCGCTGCATATGGGGATCGCGAGCGAGCCATCCCCATGGGGATCGCGCGCGCATGATCCCCACCCCCTGCGTCAACTGCACCCACGCGGCACCAGTGGACGCGCGCCGCCACCCCTGCGACCCCCAGGCCCGAAATCACACAATCCTGCGACCATACTGCGACCACGCCCAATCCGCCGATCGCCCCACTCCCCCAAAACCCCCCTTAAACCTGAAGCCGAGGAGCGGATTTGAACCGCTGGCCTGCTGATTACGAATCAGCTGCTCTACCCCTGAGCTACCCCGGCCCGGCGCGTTCAAGCGCCGCCCCTCAAGCAGGGCTCGCCAGCCACGTCAACATCAACGGCCCCCCAAAAGCGAGAGAGAGCGGGTTGAGACGCCAC
>CAYVQL010000207.1:0-19816 GCA_964454135.1 uncultured Enterobacterales bacterium
CGCTCGCCCCCGCGCTCATCCAACCGCCCACTTGCACGAGAACTGCCCCCATTTCTGAGCGCCGCTCCCACTCGCGCTCATCCAGCCCGCCACTTCTGAAGGAATTGCCCACGTACCTGAACGTTTCGGCCCAGGATCGCTCAGCGACGGGGCCAGAAATCCAGAACTGGCCCCCTACCTGAGCGCTCCAGCCGAAAAACGCTCAGCCAGGCCGCCACTTCTACGGGAACTGGGGCCCTACCTGCGCAAATCGGCCCCAGAACGCTCATCCAGGGCGCCACTTCCGAAATACTGGCCGCATGCCTGAACGCCCAACCGACCAGCCGCACCGGAACGAGCCCAATTCCCTCTCCAGTCAGATCCGCTGGAAGGAGCAACTATATCCTGCCCCCAGAGACCATCCACACCAGGCCGGCATTGGTGCCGATCTCCTCGTTCTTCCAAGCGCCGACCAGCAGATCGTCGTGTCCGTCGCGGTCGATGTCTTGAGCGAACGAAAGAGAGAAGGCCTCGAGATCGCGCCCCGCCTGCGAGAACATGCGAAGATCAGCTTCGCTGAGCAGGTTCTCGCCTGCTGCGAGCGGTCCCGTGACGGCGTAGATCGAGCCCGCGAAGACCTCGAGCACGTCGAAGTCGGGGGCGGCCATCACCTCGGCCGCGGGTGCCCCCAGCAGCAGGTCGTCGGCGCCGTCGCGATCCAGGTCGCCGCCGGCCACGACGATGGAGCCCGCGTTGGCGAAGATGAACTCGGAGCTCAGCCAGGCGTCGGCCTGCTCAAGCGTCAGCACGCCTTCCAGAGGGCCGAAGAACACGTAGGCGGTGGCCTCCTGGGCATCGCCGGACTCCAGCGTCAGCCCCAGGGCCAGGTCGGCCGCGCCGTCGTCGTTCAGGTCGCCCTGGGCGCTGATGGACCCGAGCCGCGAGCCCTGCTGGCCGTGGAGCCGTATGGGGGCTTCCGCCAGCTGGAGATCGCCTTCCTCCGGGGAGGTGACCACGTACAGGCTGCCGTCTTCCCTGTCCGGGTCCAGCACGAGCAGATCCGCACGGCCGTCGGCGTCCAGATCCCCCATGTCCAGGGATGAACCTGCAGCGCTGCCGTCTTCTTCGCCGAGCAGGCGGCTGTCGGCCCCGCTGAGCCAGACCTGGCCATCCATGGGGGCGTACACCAGGTAGGCGGCGCCGGTCTCGTGGTCGGGAGCGCCTATGAGCAGGTCGGAGTAGCCATCTCCGTGCACATCGCCCGCGGCCAGCGCCGCGCCCGCCCGGTCACCGGCTTGTTCTCCCACCAGGGTGGCCCCATCGCAGTAGGGCGAGCAACCCGCCACATCGGGGCCGTACAGCAGGTAGGCCGCGCCCGTCTCGTCGCCGCCGACCAGCTCGCTGGGGGCGCCCAGGAGCAGGTCGGAGTAGCCATCGTCGTTCACGTCCGCGCCCAGCACGGCGTAGCCCGCCTCGATGCCCGGCCCGCTCCCCTCCAGGTGCGCGTAGGCGTAGGACAGGCTGTAGCTGCCGTTGAAGGGGCCCAGCTCCAGGTAGGCGCCGTCGGTGGCGCTGCTCGCGCCAGGTCCGCCCAGGATCACGTCGTCGTAGCCGTCGTCGTCCACATCTCCTGCCGACGACACGGAGAACCCCACCTTCTCTCCCTCGGCGCGGGCCAACAAGGTGGCGTCGGCGTCGTCAAGATCGAGCAAGGCGTAGCTGCACTGGTCAGAGGTGAGGTCCTGGCAGTCGTTGTCGATGCCGTCCCCGCAGACCTCCATGGCATCGGGATGGGCGTCCTGGTCCTGATCGTCGCAGTCGTTGTGATTGGAGACGAAGCCCTCAGGGACCTCGCACCCCGCGACCGAGCTGTGCGGATCGCCGAAGCCGTCGCCATCGTCATCGGCGTACCATGTAGGGGCATCATAGGGCTCCTCGTCCACCTCCCCGTCGCAGTCGTTGTCACTCTGGTCGCAGTACTCTGCCGCTCCCGGGTAGCTGGCCGCGTTGGCGTCGTCACAGTCCTGCTTGTCGGAGACATAGCCCCAGGGTGGATCGCATTCCTGGGTCGAAGCCTCGGGATCCCCGTACCCGTCACCATCATCGTCGGCGTAGGTCACCGCCGCGTCCACGGCGTATTCGTCCACGCTGCCGTCGCAGTCATCATCCTCCCCGTCGCAGGTCTCGGCGGCGCCGGGGTGGATCGACGCATCGTGGTCGTTGCAGTCCTGGTCGTCGTCGTAGCCATCGCGGTCCTTGTCTTCGGGAGGTGGGGGCTCGTAGTCGCAGCTGAAGCCGTCGCACTCGCCCCACCCGATGCAGGCCATGAACAGCGATGAGTAGAGCGCCCCCGTTCCAAGCAGCGTCCTCATGGCTTCCTCCTGTAGATCGCGATTTCAGGTCTTCGCTCATCCAGCCACACAGCGCTACATGGCCCCCATCACCTCCCGAACCTGCGCCAGATCTTCATCCGCGGGATTGGCCTCTTCGGCCAGCAGCTGGGCACGCTCCCACTCTTGCAGCGCGGCCGTCCAGGTCTCGCTGCCAGGCCCGCTCTTGTGGGCCTTGAGCGCCTCGGCGTACTTGTAGATGGCCGCGCCCTTGCGCAGCAGGGCCGAGTCCTGGGCCAGCAGCTCGCCGAAGCTGGTGCGCAGCTGGATCTCGTGGGTCTCGAAGCTGGTGGCGTGGCGCCAGGTGGCGGTCACCACCACCTCGGTCTGTTCCGTCACCAGCTCGGGAGCGCAGGTCTGAATGGTCTTGTGGAAGATCATGGCGTCGTTGGGTGCGATGTGCTGGGGATCCACCTCCTTGGGATCCGTGCTGATGGCCTCGCCCGAGAAGCGCGTCACCTCGAAGCCCGGGGGCAGGTCCAGCCGCACGGCCACGTCGCGGGCGGCCACGGCCATGGTGTTGACGAAGCGCTGGTTGAAGATCAGCTGGGCCTCGTCCTCGTCGCCGATGAAGACCGAGGCGCCCTTGCCCTGGTCGGTCACCGTGTCCATCAGCTCGTCGTGGTAGGTGTTGGCGCTACCCACCCCCACGCCCACCATATAGATGCCCACCTCGTCGCCGCTGCCGGCGTGGCTGGAGATGATGTCCAGATCGGTCTGGCCGGTGTTGGCCCCGCCGTCGCTGATCAGCAGCACGCGGTTGATGCGCCCGGCGCCGTAGTTGTCGCTGGCCAGCTCGTAGGCCTTGGCCAGACCGTTGTTGAGGTCGGTACTGCCGCTGGCCGACAGCCTGTTGATGGCCGACAGCAGCGTGTCGTCGTCCGGACCGCTCACCTGGTGGCTGCTCAGCACCACGTTGTCGCTGCTGTTCCAGGTCACCATGGACACCACGTCCCCTACCATCAGCTGGGAGGCGACTGCTTCGCAGCTCTCCTTCAGCATGTCCAGGGGATGGCCGGACATGGAGCCCGAGGTGTCCAGGGAGAAGTTGATGTTCATGGGCGGGCGGTCCTGGGCGGCCAGCCGCGGGCTGCTGACCGCGATCTGCATCACGTAGGCCTCGGCGTCTTGGCCATCGCCCTGCACCAGCTGCGCCGTGATGGCCAGCTGGTCGTCTTCGGCGGGCGGGTAGGCGAAGCTGTAGTAGTTCATGAACTCCCAGGTGCGCAGGGAGATGTGATCCAGGCTGTCCCAGCCCCCCAGGATGGACAGCCGGGCCTGCACGGGCGAGGACATGGAGTTGGAGTCGTCCGGGGACAGGTAGAGGGTGACGTCGGTCTGGTCGTCGCAGTCCTCTTCGGTGGTGTCGCCCGTATCCACGGCGTTCTCGTCCTCGGCGTCGCCCCAGTAGGAGTCGGCGGACCCGGTGTCCTTGCTACCGCTGCGAAAGCAGCCGCCACCCAAGAGAAGGACCAGGGTGAGAATCTGCGGGCGGGTCATGGTGCTTCTCCTTCGGGTGGACGGACGGCGATTCCGTCACCGGAAAGACAGCAAGACGCATGCCATTGGGCGCTTTTGCCCTGCAGGACGGGCAGCTGGTCTGCCTGCGGGCGTGCGGCGGTGACAAATCGCGACATTTGGATCAGGGATGAGCTGCACGGGCAGCCTGTCTGGGCGGCATCTCCTGGTCTTCGTCGAGAAAGCGCAGCCAACGCGCCACTCCACGCCGAGCCTAGGTGATATTGTACGCAATCAATGCGCTCTGCCCCCCCCAGGCCGTTCTTGACTCCATCCACTGGCCAACCCATGAACCCTCCCTCCATCCGCGCTTCAGGCATCATCGCGACCCTCTTGGCGGCGCTCGGGCCGGGAGGATGCAACCACGGATCAGACAGAGAGTTGATCACCGGCATTCCGAACCTGGCGGGTGGAAATCCACTGGTTCCCGACGAAGCGATGTACCCCTACCCTTCCGATTTCTACCTGGTCGAAGACGCCAGCACGACGACAGGGCGCAGGCTCGAGCTGTCCGAGGACGCGATGCCCGAGGGGCTCTCGGCAACCACGTTTGCCGATGCAGACGGTTTCAGCCGCGCACCCATCATCGTCTCCTATTTCGAGGGTGGAGTCGACGCTTCGACCTTGCCCAGCCTCACCGATCCTTCGGCCGCGTTGTCGGATGACTCGTCGGTCTGGCTGGTACGGGAGGAGACGTGGGAGCGGGTACCTTTGCTGGTGGAGCTCGACCTCAACGCCGAGACCACGCGCGAGCAGGCGCTGCTCATCCGCCCTCAGGTGTCCCTGGAGGCGAGCTCTGGCTACGTGGTGATCCTGCGCGATTCCCTGCGTGCCGCCGACGGCACCTCGACCTTGCCTGTCAGCGAGGCCTTTCGCGCTCTGCGAGATGGGATCGCTACCGACAGCCCCGCGGTGGAGGCACAGCGGGACGATTTCGAGCTGGTCAACGCAGCCATCGCAGGATCAGGGATTTCGGGAGAGGAGGTGGTGCTGGCGTGGAGCTTCCACACCCGCTCTCAAGACCAGGTGCTGGCACCCTTGCTGGCTATCCAGGACGTGGCCTCCACATGGCCCCTCGATGGCTGGCAGATCACCAGCGACGAGTGGGACGACGATGGCCAGAACCGGCTCATCCATGGCAGCTTCACGGCCCCGGATTTCCTTGGCGAAGACGACTGGTTCGCACTGGATGCGGATGGCGCGCCGATTCAGCATGGCACGCGCGAGGTGGAGTTCATGCTGACGATCCCCGTCACGGCCTCGGACATGACCCGCCCGGCCATCGTCTACGGTCACGGTTTCTTCTCGTCCATGGAGGAGCCGACCTGGTCCAAGGAGAACGCCTGCATCCAGCAATGGCAGATGGCCATGGCGACCACAGAGTTCATCGGCACCAACGAGGACGGTCTCTTGTCCACGATGGGTATCCTGGGTGACCTGAACGACGTGTGGAAGTGGACATCGCAACAGATGCAGAGCCACGGCCACTTTTCCCTTCTGGGGCGCCTGATGGCCGAGGAGCTGGCCGACGAGATCACATCGGAGGGCGGCGTCCCCTTGTTCGACGCAGACCAGGTGCACTATATGGGCATCTCCAACGGGGGGACCCAGGGCCTGGTGATCATGGCGGCCTCGACGGTGTTCACGCGTGGCGTCCTGGTGGTCCCGGGCGCGTTCAACCCGCATATGCTGGAGCGCGCCGAGCCCTGGAACACCATGGGCCTCATGTTCACCGAAAAATTCGAAGACCCCATCGATCTGCAGCTGGTACTCGCGATCATCCAGCTGAAGTTCGATGCTATCGACTCGCTGAGTTGGATCGACCACCTGACCCACGACAGGCTGCCGGGGCGCCCCGAAATCGAGGCGACGCTGCATATGGCGGTCGGGGACTGCCAGGTGAGCAATATGATCACCGAATGGCTTGCACGCACCGGTGACATCCCGCTGATCGTTCCCTCGGCCAGAGAGATCTGGGGGCTCGAAGAGATCACAGCCGAGCCTCCGGACGGCGCCGCCGAGAACGCCGCGCTGTTCGTCTACGATGAGGGGTATCCGGCTCTTCCCGACGGGAACATCCCTCCGGCGGAGGAGAACGGCGCCCACGGCACCATCCGCGAGCTGGAGTCCTATCGTGCGCAGGTGGGAGCTTTCTTGGAGGACGGGACCATCGTGCAGGTCTGTGACGGCGCCTGCGATCCCGACTGAGCGCTAGACGTGGCGTAGCTGACATCGGCCAGCGTCGATCTGGCTGGAGAAGCTGCCTCCCGTGCAGGCGACGCAACCATCCACCGGCAGGTGGGAGATGCAGCCATAGGTGTCCCCTCTTGCGCAGCAGACAAGTGGCCACGCAGACGATCCATGGCATGCTGGTTGCGGAAGGAGGCTTCGCATGCACTCGACTCGCCTCTCTGCGTGCCTGCTGGTGGCGCTATGCCCGGCTCTGCTCGCACCTCGCTGCGGGGATGGGAAAGACTCGGGGTCGCCCGAGGAGCAGGCGGACACAGGCATCGACACGGAAGCCCTCGACCGGGACGGCGACGGCTTTCGCAGCGCCGAGGACTGCGACGATGAAGATCCAGCGGTGAATCCCAACGCCCAGGAGCTCTGCGACGGCCTCGACAACGACTGCGACGGAGCGATCGACGAAGACGACGCCGCTGACACCTCGACCTGGTTCTTCGACGGCGACGGTGACGGGCACGGCATCGCCGAAAAGACGGTGGCTGCCTGCGCCCAGCCCAGCGGCTATGCGGGCGCCTCGGACGACTGCGACGACGGGGATCCCACCATCAATCCCAGCGCCGACGAGACCTGCAACGAGATCGACGACGACTGCGACGGGGAGACGGACGAGGACTCGGCCACAGACGCCGGCAGCTGGTACGTCGATCACGATGGAGACGGCTTCGGCGATCCCACCAGCGCCCTCGTTCAGTGCGAGCAGCCCGAGGGCTGGGTGAGCGACGCCACGGACTGCGATGACACCGACGCTGACGTCAACCCGCTGGCGGACGAGGTCTGCAACGGCGTGGACGACGACTGCGACGGCGTGACCGACACCGATGCCGTCGATCGCGACCTCTGGTGGCCCGATCTGGACGGCGACGGCTACGGCCTCGGTGCGTCCTTGGAGGCCTGCGAGCAGCCCACCGGCTATGCCGACGCTGACGGGGACTGCGACGACGGCGACGCCGATTCCTGGCCCGGCGCCCCGGAGCTCTGCGACGGCAACGACAACGACTGCGACGGCGATACCGACGAGGACGGCACCGACGGTGGCACCTGGTATCAGGACGCCGACGGCGATGGATACGGCGTGGACGAGCATACGTCGACCGGCGCCTGCTCCGCGCCCGCGGGCTACGCCGCCGTCTCGGGCGATTGCGACGACGAAAGCGCCCTCGTCAACCCGGGCGCCACCGAGACCTGCAACGGCGTGGACGACGACTGCGACGGCGTGGCGGACGGAGAGGACGCCGCCGATGTCACGACCTGGTACATCGACGTCGATGGGGACGGCTACGGCAGCACGGCCTACACCATGCTGGCCTGCGAGGCCACCTCCGGCTGGGTGGATGACGGCAGCGACTGCGACGACGGCGACGAAGCCGTCAACCCGGCCGCCGCCGAGGTCTGCAACGGCCTGGACGACAACTGCGACGGGGTGACCGACACCGACGCCATCGATCGCGATCCCTGGTGGCCCGACCTGGACGGCGACGGCTACGGCCGCGGCACGCGCGTGGACTCCTGCGAGCAGCCCTCGGGCTACGCGGGCGCCACAGGCGACTGCAACGAGAACTACGCCGACTCCTACCCCGGCGCCCCGGAGCTCTGCGACGGTCGCGACAATGACTGCGACGGCGACACGGACGAGGACGGCACCGACGGTGGCTCCTGGTATCCAGACGCCGATGGAGACGGCTACGGCGCTGACGAGGACAGCGTGACGGGACCTTGTTCAGCTCCCTCGGGGTACATATCCGATGGCGGCGACTGCGATGACGGGGACGCGGCGGTCAACCCCGACGCCGAGGAGATCTGCGCCAATGGCGTGGATGACGACTGCGATGGCAGCGCGGGGTACTGCGAATTCTCCGGGGAGTTCGATCTGGATGAGGCTCATACGATCCTCCAGGGCGGTAGTGACACCGATGCTGGCCGCTCCGTCGCAGCGGCAGGCGATGGCAATGGCGACGGCTACGACGATTTCCTGGTTGGCGCCCCGGAAAGGACCACCAGCCACCACCAAAGCGCGGGCTCCGCCTACCTGTGGAATGGTCCTGTGAGCACGGGAACGGACTGGTTGGGCTACGGAGCTGCCGTGATAGAAGGCGAAGTCGACGGCGATCTCGCTGGCTGGAGTGTGGCGGGCGTCGGAGACTGCGACGCCGACGGATACGACGATCTGCTGATCGGGGCGCCAGGCGAGGACTCCAACGGCACCGACGCCGGCACGGCCTACCTGCTGCTATCCCCGGTCACGGGGACCGTGAGCCTGGCCGACGCCGACGCCAAGCTGATGGGCGAAAACGCATACGACGAAGGCGCGACGCGCGTCGGTCACGCCGGCGATGTGGACGGCGATGGCTACTTCGACCTGTTGATCGGCGCTCCAGGTTACGACGGATCCGCCCGCAACGGAGGCGCGGCCTACCTGCTGCGCGGGCCCGCGTCGGGCTACCTCGACCTATGCACCGCCGATGCCCGGCTGCTAGCCGAGGCTGACGGCGACGACGCCGGCGCCGAACTCGACGGCGGCCAGGACGTGGATGGCGACGGTCTGGCGGATCTCTTCATCGGCGCCCCGCGTTCCGACGAGGCCGGCACGGACGCTGGCGTGGCCTACCTGCTCGCAGGCGCCAGTCTCTCGGGCGATCTGGACCTGGCCGACGCCACCTGCAAGCTCCTGGGCGAAAGCGCAGGGGATCTGGCGGGCTCTGCGCTGGCGCTGGCCGGCGACCTGGACGGCGACGGATCGACGGACCTGGCGGTGGGAGCCCCAAGCGCGAATGGCCCGGGCTCGGAGAGCGGGGTGGTCTACGTGATCTATGGCCCCATCAGCGCCGAAAGCGAGCTGACCAAGGCCGACGTAGTGCTGGACGGCATCAACGCAGGCGACCACGCGGGTTCCTCCGTTGCAGGCGGCGGGGACGCGAATGGTGACGGTGTCGATGATCTGTTGGTGGGCGCGGAGGACGCCGATGCCGGCCTGGCCGACAACGGTGCGGCCTACCTCTGGCTGGGGCCTTTGTCAGGGTCTAACGACATGTCCGCCGCCGACGCGAGCTACTACGGTATCGATGACTATGACCAAGCCGCCACATCGCTGGACTTCGCCGGGGACACGAACGGCAGCGGCTCGGCCGATGTGATCGTCGGCGCGCCATACTCAACGGCCAGCAGCCGCTGCTACTACCACTGGGCCTACCTGCTCGTCGGAGGGGGCTGGTAGCGACAGACCTATGGGCCCAGTCCTCCCTGCAGAATGTAGACGCCTCCCGAGTTCGTGCCGTCCAGATCCGCCCCGCTGGCTCCCAACAGCAGGTCCGAGTAACCATCGCCGTCCACGTCGGCGTGGTCCATGGCGTCACCGATGTCGTACGCGGGATCGATGTCACTGTCGGCATCCTCTGGAGCGTAAGTGCCGCTGAGCGGACCGTAGAACAACAGCGCGTTGCCGTAGCTGTCCTGGTCCAGCAGGATGTCCGCATAGCCGTCGGCGTCCACATCCCCCGCGCGGCCCACCGAGCGTCCCAGGAAGTCGTAACAGGTACTCGAGGTGAGTGACGTGACGGCGGCCAGGTACGAAGTGGAAGCGGTGACCGAACCGCGAATCGTACCCGAAAGGAGGTAGGCCGTGCAGCCGGTACCGGTGCCAAGGAGGATGTCGTCCAGGCCATCCCCGTCCACGTCACCCGGACCCGTGACGCTCCCTGGGCCGCTGATCGCAGCGTCGTTGTCCGTATGGACGGCGCTGGTGGCGCTCACGGGACCCAGCAGCAGCATCGCCAACTGGGAGGCATTCGCTCCGATCAGGATGTCCGCCAGGCCATCGCCGTCCACATCCCCCAACGCGGTGTTGGGGCGGCCGGTCTCATTCCCGCTGCTGTCCTCCAGCAGCGCATCGGCTTCGACGGCGCTATACGATCCACTCAAGGGCCCCAGGAAGAGATAAGCAGCACCGGTCCCGGCGTCGCAGTCGCAGCCGGCGCCCTTCGAGCCCAGCAGCAGATCGTCGTAGCCATCGCCATCGGTGTCGCCCACCATCGCGTTCGCTTTGCCCAGCTGATCGTAGTACCGCTCCCCGTAGATGACGACATCGGCGTCTGCCAGGGAGGCATCGCCGCTTGCGGGACCGTAGATCAGGTACACGGCTCCCGAAGAGGTGTCCACCGTGCTCTCGGAACCAGCGCCGATCAGAAAATCCGCGTTGCCGTCGCCGTCGATGTCGGATCCGCCATCGACCTCGCTGCCTGCATAGTCGTACGCTGCGACCCCCATCCACTTGGCCTGGCTGGCGGAGAGATCCACAACACCCGAGAGCGGGCCGTGAAGCAGGTAGGCTGCCCCCGCGTAGCGTCCGGGGACCTCGTGCTGCTCGGCTCCCACCAGGATGTCTTCAAAGCCGTCCCCATCGACGTCGCCTGCACCACGAACAGAGACCCCGGCGAGGTCGTAGGCCGTCTCCCCCCAGACGATGGCCAGGAACTCATCGTCCTCGGTCACCTCCCCATCGAAGCCGCAGCCAGCGGCGCTTCCGTCACAGTCGTCGTCCACGCCGTTGCCACAGATCTCCTCCGCGTCCGGATGGACGCTCGCATCGCCGTCGTCACAGTCGTCGCAGGCGTACCAGCCGTCGCCGTCGCCATCGCCGTCATCGTCCGCCACACCGCTGCAGTCGTTGTCGATGCCGTCGCAGGTCTCGGTGGCATCGGGATTCACGGCGTTGTCCGCGTCGTCGCAGTCATCGCAGAGATCCCAGCCGTCGCCGTCGTCGTCCGGCTCGAGCGCGCCGTCGCAGTCATCGTCGATCCCGTTGCAGGACTCCGTGGCAGAGGGATTCACGGCGGCATCGCCGTCGTCGCAGTCGCTGCCGTCGGCCACCAGGCCCGACGCGGCCTCGCATGCGTAGCTGCTCGCGCTGCCGTCGCCGTAGCCGTCGCCGTCCAGATCCGCGTACCAGGTCAGGACGTCGAGCGAGTCGTCGTCGTTCACCTCGCCATCGCAGTCGTGATCCACGCTCCCGCAGCTCTCGGGAGCGCCGGGGTAGATGGAGGCGTCGCCGTCATCGCAGTCTTCGGCGCCCTCCGCCGCGGCCACGTAGCCCGAGGGCTGGTCGCACTGGACCAGGCTGTAGCTGCTCGAGCCGAAGCCGTCCCCGTCGTAGTCGATGGTCCAGGTGCCGGCGTCCAGGGCGTCGTCCTCATCCACGGTGCCGTCGCAGTCCTCGTCCTGCCCGTCGCAGTGCTCGGAGGCCCCTGGGTAGACCGCGGCGTCGCCGTCGTCGCAGTCATCGCAGGCATACCAGCCGTCACCGTCCCCATCGCTGTCGTCGTCCGCCACGCCGCTGCAGTCGTTGTCGATGCCGTCGCAGGTCTCCACGGCATCGGGATTCACGGCGCTGTCCGCGTCGTCACAGTCATCGCAGAGGTCCCAGCCGTCGCCATCGTCGTCCGGCTCGAGCGCTCCGTCGCAGTCATCGTCGATCCCGTTGCAGGACTCCGTGGCGGAGGGATTCACGGCGACGTCGCCGTCGTCGCAGTCGCTGCCGTCGGCCACCAGGCCCGAAGCGGCTTCGCAGGCGACGCTGCTCGCGCTGCCGTCGCCGTAGCCGTCGCCGTCCAGATCTGTGTACCAGGTCAGGGCGTCGAGCGAGTCCTCGTCGTTCACCTCGCCGTCGCAGTCGTGATCCACGCTCCCGCAGTACTCGGCTGCTCCAGGATAGATGGAGGCGTCGCCGTCGTCGCAGTCTTCAGAGCCCTCCGCCGCGGCCACGTAGCCCGTGGGCTGGTCGCACTGGACCAGGCTGTAGCTGCTCGAGCCGAAGCCGTCCCCGTCGTAGTCGATATTCCAGGTGCCTGCGTCCAGGGCGTCGTCCTCGTCCACGGTGCCGTCGCAGTCCCCGTCCTGGCCGTCACAGAGCTCTGCGGCCCCCGGGTAGACCGAAGCGTCGCCATCGTCGCAGTCGCTGTCGCCGCCCTCTGCCACGTATCCGCTGGGCTGGCTGCACGAGGAGAGGGGCGAGTCCTCGTCACCGAAGCCGTCCCCGTCCGCGTCGAGAAGCCAGGTGGCGGCGTCGCTGGCGTCCACATCGCTGGTGCCGTCGCAGTCGTTGTCCAGCCCGTCGCAGACCTCGCTGGCAGCGGGATGGATGGTGCCGTCGCCGTCGTCGCAATCGGCGGCATCGGCCACGTGCCCCTCGGGCTGCGTGCAGGCCGTCGTGGCGCTGCCGGCGTCCCCGAAGCCATCCTGGTCGGCGTCCGCGTACCAGGCGGACGCGTCCACGGCCTGCTCGCCATCCACGATGTCGTCGCAGTCGTTGTCCGCCTCGTCGCAGATCTCGTCCGCGCCTGGATGAACCGAGGCGTCGAAGTCGTCGCAGTCCGCATCGTCCAGCACCCAGCCGCTGGGCTGCTCGCACTGCTCCAGGCTGTACGCCGGATCGCCGAAGCCGTCGCCGTCGCTGTCCAGATACCAGGTAGGGGCATCGGCCGCGTCGCTCTCGTCGCTCTCGCCGTCGCAGTCGTCGTCGAGCTGGTTGCAGACCTCCTGCGCACCCGGGAACACCGCGCTGTCCCCATCGTCGCAGTCGCTGTCGTCGGCCGTGCAGCCCGTGGGCTGCGTGCAGGCCGTCCGGAAGGAATCGGCGTCACCGAAACCATCTCCGTCCGCGTCCGCGAACCAGGTGGGCGCGTCCACCGCATCGTCCTCGTCGACTTCGCCGTCGCAATCGTTGTCCACACCGTCGCAGATCTCAGATGCGTAGGGATGCGCCGCCGGATCATCGTCATCGCAATCCTCTGGTGCGGGCCAACCGTCCCCATCCGAATCGCTGCTCCCGGTGTGAGGATCGGAGCCGACAGCCGTGTCCTCCTCTGGCTCGGTCGAACCGGTGTCGGTGGATTTGTCCCCACAGCGAGGCGCCAGGAGGAGGGGGCAGAGCGCCATGATGATCATCGAGCGCAGAGCGGTCGTTCGCATGGGCCTTCCTCGCTGTGCAACCAGCGTGCCATGGTTTCCGGAGCGCTTCAACTCCACGGCTCCCGGTAGCGTTTGAAGCGGTGGCAGGTCGCCGCTGCTGCGAGTGGAACATAGTGCCCAAGACTTGCCCTCCCAATAGGTGGCGAGTGATGCCCCCCATGCGGCGGCACACGTGTGCCAAGGAGGCCATCGAGCTCAATGGGAAGAAGAAGCGCAGACCCTCACGAAACGCTACCTTCTCTCTCCTCCTGGATGGAAAGGACGATCGATGAAGCGCGAGCAGCTCCTCCGGCGCCTCGATGGAATCGAGCGGCCGCCCCCGAGCATCTACAACAACCCAGCCCGCAAGTCCTTCGAGGTGGTCTTCGAGTGGGGGAGAGGTGAGGTCGATGGGAAGGGTGAGGGAGTAGATGAGGGAGTAGGGGGGCTGATGTCGCTTGAAGACAGTTCGCGGGAATGCGCACTTGTCATCCAGCAGAACCCGGGACTACGCGTTCCGCAGTTGGCCGAGCTCATGGGACGCTCTCGCGCGACCGTGGAGCGCCACTTGAAGGCCCTGCGGGAGCGAGGCCTCGTCGTTTTCCGGGGCGCACCGAAGACGGGGGGGTACTTCCTGGTTGGCCGGGGTTCAGGGGATGGCAAGTCATGACTGCCTCCATCATGGTCCGCACCTGGCACGTCTGCAACCGGCGCCCGGACCGTGCGGTATCGGGCATCGTTCTTGATGAATTCGAATCCCTCGGGAGGGAACAGCTCTTCGCCATCCACTCCAACTCGGTTCTCGCCATCCCTCAGGTTCTTCAGGGAGCAGAGTCCCCGGGACGCAGAGACGAAACCGGCGACGACCGGTTCGAACAGTTCTCCGCCTCCATCTACAAAAGAAAGACGGAGCGCAGGCAGTCGGGAAGTACGGAGGAAAGCACTTGAGATGGCGATCTCCCGGCAGTCCCCTCCCTCCCCCCATCGCCCGCCCATCCCTCCTCTACGCCCTCTTCGCCACCCTGTGGCTGGCCGTCTGCGGCGCCTGCCAGCAGGAGGAGCCGCCCCAGCCCGAGGCCAAGCCCAAGATCAGCGCCAAGGCCAAAGCCAAGGCCAAGGCCAAAGCCAAGGCCAAAGCCAAGACCAAGACCAAAACCAAGTCGAAGACCAAGGCCGCATCCGAGCCCGAACCCTTCACCGCCTCGGTGGTCAGTCCCAAGCCGAACCTCGTGGAGCACGGGCCGTGGCTGCCCTTGCTGGTTCGGCTCCCCAGCAGCTTCGAGGGCGTGGGGAGCTACGAGCTCGACGGTGCGCCCGCCACCGATCCCCTGGCCCTGATCCGGCCCCGGCTGCCGGCCAAGGGCGGGGGCAAGGACTTCCTCGCCACGCTGGACCTGGACGAAGTGCAGCCCGGCCAGCACGAGCTCGCCTTCCTCTTTCGCAGCCACAACGGCCGGGAGATTCGCGTCACACGGCATTTCAAGTACGAGAAGCTGCCGGCGCAGGTCAACTTCCGGGTCACGGATGGCACCCGTCCCATCTCGGCCCGCATCCTGGTGCTCGACCAGCAGGGCACACCGGTCAAGACCTACCCCAAGGCCGGACGGACGGCTGACCGGCACTCTCGCGACAAGCACCTGCACAGCCACTTCGTCATGGACGGCCAGGCCACGGTGCACATGGCGCCGGGCACCTACAGCTTCGTGGCCTCGCGCGGGATCCGGCACGGCATCGACAAGCGCACGGTGACCCTGGAGGCCGGCGCTACGGACCTGGCCTTCGAGATCCCGCGTGCGGTGGAGACCCCAGGCTGGCTGACCGCCGATCTGCACGTGCACACGGGCATGAGCGCGGATTCCTACCTCCCCCACCGGCTCAGGTTCAGAGACATCCTGGCGGCGGATCTGGACGTGGTGGTCATCAGCGACCACAACCAGGTCGTGGACCCGCAACCCATCCTGGAGCACTTCCCCCACGCCCGCCTGCAGGCCCTGGCCGGCGTAGAGGCCAAGATCGGCAGCAAGGGCTACGCGCACTTCAACGCCTTCCCCCTGGCTGCCGAGCCCCCGCTGCCCGACACGGCCCCCGACTCGGTGTCCGTCCACATCGACGCCTACCGCGACAGGCAGCGCAAGACGCCCGCGGGCTCCGACCTGCTGCTCCAGCTGAACCACCCGCGCGGAATCCAGTTCAAGCCGGCCGGCATACTCCGAACGCACACCCACGCCCTGTTCAACAGCCTGGGCTACCGCCGCAAGCTTCCCCCGGGTGAAGGCAAGAACGTCTGGATGACCGAGGCCAGATCGGGCACGGGCACCACCGCGCTGGACTTCGACGCCATGGAGATCGTCAACCGCTTCTCCTACCCGGTCTACCTGCGCGTGCGGAAAGACTGGTTCGCGCTGATGAACGCCGGTCACTTCCTCACCGGCACGGGCAACACAGACAGCCACGCCCTGGCGGTGGAGACGCTCGGCTTCCCCGTCAACCTGGTGCGGACATCGGGCGGTCCCTTCGACACCGGGGCCTTCGTCAAGGCCATCCGGGCCGGGCGGGTCGCGGTCTCCACCGGACCTGTGGTGGAGCTCTTGGTGCGAACGGAGCAGGACCAGGGGGGGCCTGGCAGCCTGGTGGTCGGGGCCGACGCCGTGGCCGAGGTGACCGTCTCGGCCGCCCCCTGGGTGCCGGTGCCCGAGATGCGGCTGGTGGTGAACGGCGAGGTGATCTGGACCCACAAGCCCGAGACCGAGCAGCAGGACCCGCAGGATCCCCTGCGCGTGCGCTACACCTGGCCCATCTCGCTGCAGGGCGACGGTTGGGTGCTGGCCGAGGCCGGCTGGTCCCTCGAGGAAGAGGATCTCTTCCCGCCGAAGATGCCCGGTCTCTACGGCAAGCTGGCGCCTGGCGTCGTGCCGCTGGGCTTCACCAACCCCGTGCGCATCGACAGCGACGGTGACGGGTACTCGCCGGCGCCTTGAGCTGCGGACCGGGGGGCTTCGTCAGGCCCGCGCCATGGAGGCGGTGAGCGCAGCTACAGAGCCCGTGCTCCGGCTTGACGATCCGTAGCCCCGATCCCTCTTCAGGGCGCTGAACTCCGGGAGAGAGAAGATGAAGAACGCCCTGCGCGTCGATCTGGCGGCGGAGGCCTCGACGGCGAGACGCATGAGAACTTCGCCACTGAAGCAGGGTGCGATAACATGCTATATATGGGCTATAAAACGGTAATAGTAATGGTGACATCCTGACCCCAGCGTCCCGCGTCCATGACCCCAGCGTCCCCGCGTCCATGACCCCAGCGTCCAGCGTCGGCAGTGCTCACGAGTGCGGCAATCTCGCACACAGCTTCCCACTGTGCGGTCGCGGTGCTGCCAAGCCCGTTCAGAAGCACACCGCTGAGATCCTTACACTCTCATATTGTCCGACACAAGCCCATATGGCGAGGTTCGCCACCTCAGCCAAGGGTCGCGAGGCGATGCCGTCCGACAACTGGAGATGTCAAGGAAGAGCTTCCTACTCCGATCATCGCCCAGCATCCTCTCAGCCGGCCCGCACTCGATCCAGGCGAGCGCCAGTTTTCTGCGCTATGCTGGTCCTCGCCATCCCGCAGTTTTTTGGGCCACGACGCCCACACCGGAGCAACCATCTCCTCCCCGCAAGCTGGGCAAATCATGCCCATGCGTACTTGCCTGCGCCTCTTCTGCCTCCCGGCCATCCTGCTGGCGATCTCGACTGCACTGTCGGGCTGCAGGCGCGAGCCCAACGACTCGGAAGACGACACCTTTGTTCCCGTCGAGACGCCCACCAACCTGCTCATGCTGTCCGTCGACACCATGCGCAGGGACCACATGGGGCGCTATGACGACGACTACGCGCTCACGCCGTTCATGGATTCCCTGGCCGAGCAGAGCCTGGCCCTGGATGCCCACCGCTCCTGCAGCAACTGGACCTTTCCCGCCGCTCTGTGCACCCTGAACGGCCGCTACAACCTGGACGACAGCTTCATCCCCTACATCGACGGCGAGTACCGCGTGCCGTCCCCCGCGCGCGAGAACCTGGCGACCTGGCTGCAGGACCAAGGCTACCACACCATCTTGTCCACCGCGAACGGGTGGTTCTACGGAGAGTTCAACGATCCTGGCTTCGATGTCCAGATCATCCCCGAGCGGCGCTCGGCCGACAACGTCTTCGAGGAGGGAAAGGCTGCGCTCGAAGAAGCCCTGGATGCTGGTCACGAGAAGTGGTTCCTGCACCTGCACTTCAACGATCCTCACTCCCCGTACGACCCTCCCGACAGCTACCTGGATGAGCTCAACGGGCTGCCCGAGTGCCCCTACGACCTCGAGGACATGGTCGTCTACGAGCAGGTCACCCAAGAATTCGGCGAGCTGGACAAAGAGACCCAGGACATCGTCCTGGCGCACCTCAGGGCGCGCTACCGCGGCGAGATCACGTACTCGGACGACATCCTCCAGCGCGTCTGGAACGTGCTGGCCAAGGATGATTTGCTGGATGACACCCTGGTGGTGGTCTGGACCGATCACGGCGAGCAGTTCATGGAGCATGGAGCCTTGGGCCACGGACTACGACTGCTGGCACAGGAGAAGGACGCCATCGCCTTCTTCTGGTATCCGGGGATCGAGCCGCAGTCCTGGGACAGCCCGACCTCCCATATCGACATCGTGCCCACCATCCTGGACCTGATGGACCACGAGATCCCGGACCAGGTCACAGGGCAGGTGGCGCACAGCGAAGACTCCATCCGACCCATCTTCGGCATGGCCATCGCCCAGAAGGGTCCGGTCCAGTCCGTGGTGGACGAGTCCCTGGCGATCCTCGAGTTCACCTGGCTGACCGGGCGGGTCGAGTTCTACGACGGCGCCACCGATCCCGGCCACGTCAAGGACATCTTCGATCCAAGCGATCCGAAGGTCCTGGAGCTGTGGGAGCTGCTGCTGCCCAAGATCGAAGCCCTGGACGAGCTGGCCGAAGGCTACGAGTTCTCGGATCCCTGGATCCCGCTGGAAGTAGCGGACGTGCAGCACAGGACCGAGTAGCGTCGCGATCCACCTCGGCCAGTCTAAGGGCCAACTCGCCCACGGTTCGCCTCTTTGCGAGTAGGGCCTCGCGGATGCGCTGTGGAGCGTCGAGAGCGGGGGAGTGCAAGACAGGCAACGCGGCCAGTTCGTCAGCCTCGACACAGCCGCCCTGTTCTTGCCATACTCCGAAATGCCCATCTATCCGATAGACAAAGCCTTCATGAAGACATGCCCCACCCTCTCCCTCGTCGTCGTGGCCCTGGCTCCTGCCTGCGACGCGGACCGGAGCAAGGAGCGCTCGCCCGCAGAGACCGGCCCCGCCTACGACACCGGCCCTGTCACCGATCCGGGCTGCGACACCGGCCACCTCGACGACGACGGTGAGTGCGTGCCCGCCTCCTGCGGCACCGGCACCTGGGGGAACCTGGAGGCGGACGAGAGCACGATCTACGTGGACATCGCGGCCGCGGAAGGTGGTGCCGGCAGCGAGACCGCGCCCTTCTCGTCCATTCAGCTGGGACTGGACGCAGCGGGCGATGCCGGCGGCGGAATGGTGGCGGTGGCAGCAGGAACATACCAGGAGACCC
Organism: uncultured Enterobacterales bacterium; assembly: GCA_964454135.1. Lineage (GTDB taxonomy): Bacteria > Myxococcota_A > UBA796 > UBA796 > JAFGLY01 > CAYVQL01. The sequence goes on from CAYVQL010000207.1 coordinate 18,697, forward strand.
TGCAGCTCGGCCTCAGCCACGATGGCGTGACCCTGGCGGGACGCTGCAGCGACCTGGTCGTCATCGATGCGAGCGCAGGGGACGAATGGACGCCGGGGATCCGCATCGACGCCATGCAATCAGAAGTCGTCGTCGCAGGCGTCACGGTGGACGGAGCGCGCTACCCGGGTGTGTTGGTCGGCGCGGGGCGAGCGACGGTTCGGGACTCGAAGGTGGTGGGGAGCGAGTACTGCGGGTTTGCAGCCTTCCAGAGCGAAGAGCACGAGACGTCGCTCGTCGTGGAGTCCTGCGAGGTGTCGGAGAACACGGCGACTGGCGTCCTGGCCTATGGTTCCGGCACCTCGGTCGTGCTGCGAGACACGATCATCCAGGACAGCTCGCCCGACAGCGTAGGAGAGAACGGGTACGGTATCAATGTCTACGGCGGCGCGAACCTGATGGCGGAGTCCTGCGAGGTGTCGGGGAGCACCGCGGTGGGCGTTCTCGTCAACGAATCGGGCACCACGGTCACCCTTCTGGGCACGACCATCCAGGGCACCAAACCGAACCAGCATGGAGAGGGCGGCTACGGCATCGATATCTACAGCGGCGCGAGCCTGGAGGCGGACACCTGCGCTCTGTCCGGGAACACGGTGGTGGGCATCCTCGCGGCGGGTTCCGGTACGACCGTCGCGCTGCGCGGAACGACCATCGACGGTAACCTGGCTGACGAGAACGAGGAGTTCGGCTATGGCATCGATGCCTGGGGCGGCGCGAGCCTGGAGGCGGACGCCTGCGTGGTGTCGGACAACGCAGGGATCGGCATTCTCGTCGATGGAACCGGCACAACAGTCACGTTGCTGGAGACGACCATCCAAGGCACCCAACCCGCGAAGGACGGGATGTTCGGCTACGGCCTCGCTGTCCAGAACGGCGCGAGCTTGGAGGCGGCATCCTGCGAGGTATCGGAGAACACGGCCGTTGGCGTCTTCGCGGGGGACTCGGGCACCAGGGTCTTCCTCCAGGACACGACCATCACTTCCACACAGCCGGGTGAGCTGCAGACCGTCAGCCTGGGCATCGTCGTCCAGGACTCCGCGACAGTCGAGGCGGCAGGAGTCGAAGCCGTCTCGAACAAGGG
>CAYVQL010000208.1:0-17600 GCA_964454135.1 uncultured Enterobacterales bacterium
CTCGCAGGCCTCCGCGTCCAGGCTCGCGCCCTCCGAGACCTGGATGCCGTACCCGGCCTCCCCCTTCCCGTCGGGCTGTGTGCCCTCGATGGCGGTCTCCCGCAGGGTGACCACGGTGCCTGAGTCGCCCGCGAGCAGGCCTGCGGAGGCGTTCCCTCTGATCTCGCAGGCTTCCGCGTCCAGGCTCGCTCCCAACGAGACCTGGATGCCGCACCCGGAATTCCCGTTTTCGTCGGGCTGGGTGTCCACGATGAACGTCTCCCGGAGGGTGACCGAGGTGCCGGAATCGGCCACGACCACGCCCAGGGTCGTGTTCCCCCTGACCTCGCAAGCCTCTGCGACCAGGCTCGCGCCGCCCCAGACCTCGAGGCCTTGCCCCGTCTCCCCGCTCCGGTCGGACCGGGTGTCCTCGATGGCGGTCTCCTGGAGGGTCACCGAGGTGCCGGAGCCGTACACGAGCACGCCCACGGTGGTGTTCCCGCGGATCTCGCAGCCCTCCATCGTGAGCGCCGTTGGATGGATACCTGTCTGGAAGGCCACGATACCGTAGTACTCGCTCTCGACCACTGCGGTATCCCGGATCTTCGCCGCCCCGGAGCCGACCGCCACCCCGGCGGACTGCGACCCGCTCACCGTCACGCCCGAGATCTCTACCTCCGAGGCGTTGACGGCGACATAGATCCCCGGCGTGCTCCCGCCCCCTTCGCTGGCGTCGATGGCGACTAACTCGCGGCAGCGGCCTGCCAGATGCACACCGTCATGAGAGCGCCCCAGCTCCAGCGTCTCCGCGTAGTTCCCAGCCGCCACCGCCACCATGCCGCCATCAGCATCCCCCGCCGCGTCCAAACCCGCTTGGATGGATGTGAAGGGCGCGGCCTCGCTGCCATCGCCGCCCTCGGCAGCCGCGATGTCCACGTAGACTGTGCTCTCGTCCAGTTCCAGGTTCCCCCAGGTGCCGGTGCCGCAGGCGGCGGGTACGCACTCGCCGTCGTCGTCGAGGTGGCCGGTGTCGCAGTCGGGGTCGGTGTCTGGTGCGGGGCCGGTGTCGTGGGTGAGAGTGCCAGCGTCGCCGGCCTCGCTCTTCGGAGGCTTGTCCTTGTCGCAGGCAAAGAGAAGGAGCGCGGCGAGGAAGGGGATCCGGGGCGTGCAGACAGGGCGGAACTTGGAGCGCACCTCAATGCTCCCTGGGCGTGACGAACGGGACCGGGGACGCCGGCTCGTGTCGGAGTGGTTCCATGCGCAGCTTCACCGGCTCCAGGCGCGGGGCAGGAGGCAGGAGCGGCGCGGGCTCGAAGGCGTGGGGGAGCGCGCCCGGCAACGCGGGCATGGCATCTGGACCACGGAGGCCGGGGTGAAAGAGCGCCGCGCCGTGCCCCGACTCCGGCTCTGCGAGCGCCAGGACAACTGCGAACTCTTCCTTGCAGGTGGCGTAGTCGTTGGTCGGACATAGCTCCGTCCCCGAGCTGAAGGTCTCGCTGTCGTAGCCGTCTGGAGGCGTGGCGCAATCCGCGCCCTGGGTGACGAGGTCCACGGCGTTGTCCGCGTAGCTGTTGCCCCAGAGGGTGGCCGAGGCATCGTCCAGGAACAGGCCCGCACCCAGACCGTCCAGCAACTCGTTGCTCCTCAGCAGCAGGCCCGAGCTTCCCTCCCAGGCCGTCACGCCGTCCCGGGCGTAGACGGCATCGCCGCACTTGGTCAAGCCCTCCCTGGTCCAGCCCTCTCCTCCGTGTATGGTGTTGTCGGAGAGCGAGTAGCTGCCATGACCGGAGAGCCAGACGCCGGCGATGGCGTTGCCCTGGATGGTGCTGTCTGTGACGGTCAGGGCCGGAGGATCGCCATCCCAGGGCTCAGCGTAGATGCCTACCCCCCCTCCGATGTTCTCCTGCTCGAAGGTGCCTTCGATGTGGGATTGGGCGAGCAGGAGATGCGCACCGTATACCACGACCGCCCCGGCGAACTGGTTGCCCTGGATCACGCTGCCCGAGCAGGAGAGGAATGTGTCTTCTGAGACTGCGAAGAGCGCGGGTCCCTCGTTCGAGGACAACTCGAGCGCTGTCGCCACGACTGATGCGGAAGCCTGGGCGCAAACGCCGATACCGAGGGTGTAGATCTCTCCGCGCATCGTGGAGACGATCCGCGTGTCATGGAGGGTGACCTCCGTGCCAGAGTCTTCCGCGAACACACCTGCGACGGTGTTCCCCCTGATCTCGCATGCCTCCGCGTCCAGGCTCGCGCCGTCGTAGACATCGATGCCGAACCCGTACTCTCCGCTGTCGAGGGGTCGTGTGTCTTCGATGCTCGTATCCCTGAAGTTGGCGGACGTGCCGGATCCGCCCGCGAGCACGCCCGCGGCGGCGTTCCCCCTGATCAGGCAGGCCTCCGCGTCCAAGCTCGCCCCGCCCGTCGTCTCGATGCCGTGTCCCCAATCCCCGTTCTCATTGGGGCTGGTGTCCTCGATGGTGGTCTCCCGGAGGGTGGCCGTAGTGCCCGATCCGACCACACCTAGGCCCCCGGTGATGTTCCCCCTGACCACGCAGGCCTCCGCGTCCAGGCTCGCGCCGTCCTCGACCAGGATGCCCCACCCGTTCTCGCCATTCTCGTCGGGTTGGGTGTCCTCGACGGAGGACTCCTGGAGGGTGAGCCAGGTATCGGAGCCGGTGACAACAACGCCCTTGGCGGTGTTTCTTTCGACCTCGCAGTGCTCCGCCTCCAGGCTCGCGCCGTCTTGGACCAGGATGCCGTATCCGTGTTCTCCGCTCGCGCGGGGCTGGCTGTCCTCGATGGAGGTCTCCCGAAGGGTGACTGAGGAGCCGGAGTCGAGCGTGAACAGGCCCGCGGTTGTGTTCCCCCTCACTGCGCAGCTGTCCGCGTTCAGGCTCGCGCCGCCATGGACCTTGATGCCGTACCCGCGCTCCCCGTTCTCTTCTGGCTGGGTGCCCTCGATGGTGGTCGCTCGGAGAGTGACCGAGGTGCCGGAGCCGAGCGCGACCACGCCCGCGCTGGTGTTCCCCCTGACCTCGCAGGACTCCGCCTCCAGGCTCGCGTCGTCGTAGACATAGATACCCTGTCCGTCATTCTCTTCCTTGATGGGCTGGGTGTCCTCGATGATAGTCTCCCGCAGCGTGACCGAGGTCCCGAAGCCGAACGCGAGCACGCCTGCGCTGCTGTTCCTCCGGACCTCGCAGCCCTCTGCGTCCAGTCTTGCGCCATCGTAGATTTCGATGCCGAACCCGAGCTCCCCGTACTCGTCGGGCTGGGTGTCCTCGATGTTTGTGTCCCGGAGCGCGACCGTGGTGCCGGAGCCGTACGCGGCCACACCCACGGTGTTGTTCCCCCTGACCTTGCAGGCCTCCAACGTGAGCGCTGTCGCATGGATCCCTGCCTGGTAGGCCCCGACACCGGTGTACTCGCTCTCAACCACCGCGGAATTCCGGATCGTCATGGTCCCCGACCCGACCCGCACGCCAGGGTAGTGCGACCCGCTTACCGTAACGCCGGAGACCTCCACCTCCGACGACTTGGCGTCCACATCGATCCCAGGCGTGCTTTCATCCCCCACGCTCGCATCGAGGACGACCAGATCCCTGCAACGACCCGCCAGGTGCACCCCGTCGTACCTCCGGTCCAGCTCCAGCGTCTCCGGGTAGCTACCAGCCGCCACCGCCACCATGCCGCCATCGGCGTCTCCTGCCGCATCCAGCCCATCCTGGATCGAGGTGAAGGGCGCCACCTCGCTGCCGTCGCCGCCTTCCGCGGCGGTGATGTCCACGTAGACCGTGTTCTCGTCCACATCCAGGTTCCCCCAGGTGCCGGTGCCGCAGGCGACGGGGACGCACTCGCCGTCGTCGTCGAGGTAGCCGGTGTCGCAGTATGGATATGTGTCGGGATCGGGCCCGGTGTCGTGGGTGGGAGCCGTGTCGTCGGTCGAGGGCTTCCTGCTCTTGCCCTTGTCACAGGCGAAGAGGAGGAGCGGAACAGTGAAGACGAGGATGAGGTGCAAGTCCATATCCCGATGGCAGTCTGACGAGTGAGCCTCTCCAAGGATGGCGGACTGGGCTCGCCCCGTCGAGGCCAGCACACCTTGCTCATGGCCCCACCCGTCCGAGCAAGGAGGTGTCCATGGCCGTGCAGCTGATGAGCGGAGCCCTGGTTGGGGTGGATGGAGTCCCGGTGCGGGTGGAGGCGGACATCCTGCGCCGCCTGCCCGCCATCCGGATCGTGGGCCTGGCCGCCAGCGCGGTGCGCGAGGCGGCGGAGCGCCTGCGCGGCGCCGTGCACGCCAGCGAGAAGGACTGATCCCGCCATCGGGTGGTGGTCAACCTGGCCCGGGCGGATCTGCGCGAGGAGGGCACGGCCCTGGATCTGCCCATCGCCGTGGGCGTGCTGGCCGCGGCCGGTCATGTGCCGCCCGAGCGGCTGGAGGGGCGCATGCTGCTGGGGGAGCTGTCGCTGAGCGGCAGCCTGCACCAGGTGGCGGCACGCTGTCGCTGGCGCTGATGGCGCCCAGCCAGGGCTGCCACGAGCTGATCCTGGCGGCCGAGTGCGATGTGGGGGCTCATCATGGCCACGAACGCGCCCTCCATGGGCCGCAGCGTGTGCAGCGCCCCGAACCTGGCACGGTTGGCCACCGGATCCGCCCGGCTGATCTCCAGCACCACCCCTATGCGCTGCCCCGAGTCCATCGACTCCTCCACAAAGTCCACGGCCGGCCTGCAGCCCAGCGACCTGGCCTGGGCCGCAGGAAGGAACTGCTGCTCCCTACTCACCGCACGCCAGCCACGGGGTGTGGCGTCGAGCATGGCGCGCCGGAGGTGCTTGGCCGGAATGCCGGGCATGGGAGAGTCATGGCACATACGAGGCCCTGCTCGTGGCGGAGCACCTGGCCGGGTGGCGGGGGGCCGCGCAGCAGCCCGAGAATCACACGGGAATATTCCTCGCCATCCATCCCGGCGCCATACGCTGGTCATCGCCGATACGCACCTGCTGGCGGCCGCGGGGCACGCGGCCTTCTTCGGGTGGTTCGATGGGGCCCCACACGCCCTGGAGAATGGGCCAGCTACCCGGCGGGCCCTCGAAGCCGGCCAGATCGCCGTGATCCAGCTCAAGCGCCCTCCATCCGTCACTTGTCAACCACCTACATCCTTGGCGCGTCGTAGGAATTCCCACCGACCTTGCCTCGCTGAAGCGCCACCATTCTCCAGATGCTGGCTACCACGCCGAGAGGCTCCCCGAAGCCTCGCTCCCAACACAGCGCGCCGTCGGGATCCCGACTGACGTGGAGCACCTCCCTGTGGACCAGCGCGTGGTGCGTCGAGCATACGCAGACGAGGTTGCGCGGATCGTGAGAGCGGCTGCGCGCCCATGGGTCGATATGGTGCAATTCAATGTGCTTGTTGTGGCGGCAGCCGGGAACCTGGCAGCGCCCGCCGTCGCGGATGAGCACCGCTCGCCGCACGGCCGGGGGGATGGTGCGGCTCATGTGCCCCGGAACACCCGCGCTCTCGTCGCCAGCCACCACCTCTGCGTCGCATTCTGCAAGAGCGCGGTCGCGCTCGTCCATTTCGATACGTCCAGCGCGGCCTTCGGTCCACGCTTTGTCGCAGCAAGGACAGCGGTGCTCGATGATACGGTAGTTGACGGGGTAGGCGTTTTCGCCGCGAGGGAGCTGCCGGGGTGTATGTGTGCTATCGTCGCCGCACACGTGTGCCGTGGGCTGGGCGTCCCCAGTGCCACCCTCGTCGCAGCACACGTGTTCCGCAGGCTGAACGTCCGCAGCGCCCTCGTCGTCGCAGCACACGTGTTCCGCGGGCTGAACGTCCGCAGCGCCCTCGTCGTCGCGGCACACGTGTGCCGTTGGCGAGGCCTCCTCCCTGGTGGCGTCGTCGCCGCACACGTGTTCCGCGGGCTGGGTATCCGCAGCGCCATCCTCGTCGCGGCACACGTGTGTCGCAGGCTGGGCGTCCCCAGTGCCACCCTCGTCGCAGCACGCGTGTTCCGCGGGCTGGGTATCCGCAGCGCCATCCTCGTCGCCGCACACGTGTGCCGTTGGCGAGGCCTCCTCACAGGTGGCGTCGTCGCAGCACACGTGTTCCGCGGGCTGGGCGTCCACAGCGCCATCTTCGTCGCGGCACACGTGTGTCGCAGGCTGGGCGTCCGCAGCGCCACCCTCGTCGCAGCATGCGTGTGCCACTTGAGCCTCTTCGTCGTTGCCGCTCGGCTGGTCCCCGGGAACTGGCGCGCTGATACCGGAATCGACCTCCACTCCCAGCAGCTCGCCGTCGAGACACAGCTCCGCCATGTACAGCAGGAGCTGGCTGGCGGACATGTTCGGGTCATCGAACTGGTGGCGGAGCAGGGCCAGGGCCTGCATCAGGCGCTCGAAGTGGAAGGGATCGAGCCGGAAGCGAGCCCAGATGTGGCGCGGGGGCTCCCACCCCTCCGCCGGATCGGGGGGCGAGTCGCCCACGTCGGAGCGGACGACCAGTTCTTCCAACTCCCGGCTGGTGAGCTGCAGCGCGCGCTCCACCCAGGCCTGCTCGGTCTCGGGGGTGGCCACAGCGCCGATGGTGCGCGCCTTGGTCCAGCCCAGGGCGCCGCTGCGCATGGCCGCATCCAGCGCCGACAGGTCGGGCAGCAGGCGACCGATGCGCGCGAGCTGCCGGGTCTTGCCCACGGTGAAGCCGAACGCTTGTTCGCCGTACTCCACCAGGCCCGCGTAGCCCAATTCGCGGTAGAGCAGCTCGCGATGCATGGCGGCCAGGCCGACGGCGATGTCGCGCACGGCGTGGCGCTCGATACGCACGAGCGCGCGGATCCGAGCGTGCAGGTCGTTGGCGCGGGTATGGAGGTCGGGCTTGTCATCGGCCTCGGCGGAGGGCGGTGCGGCCTCTACGTCCTCTGCCGAGTCGGCTGCTTCGGTTTGGGTGGGGGCCGCCTCCGGAGCGGGGCGGGTCTCGGGACCCGGCGTGCGGTCGTCTTGCATGGTCGCTCCCTCACAACCTCGACGAGCGCGGGGGCAGCCTTGGCAGCGGCTGCGATCCTCGTGGCGCCGAGGTGCATGCGCTTGTGACGGTATCAAGCCATCGCGACATGGAGAAGATAACCCGCCAGGGCGGTGGAAGGTAGATTTTTCTGCGTATTATCGCTGGTCCGCGGATGGGCCTGCGCAGCGACGGTCAGAGGCGGCTGGGCAGGAACCGGGTGCTGCGATTCCTTGGGTGGGATCTGTCGCGGGGCCTCGCTCGTGGCTGGTCGTGTCGGCGATGGCACGGTCTTCATCCGATAGACGCGGCGCGCGACGGTGAGACGGCGAGGTCGGCTTGCGCGCACGCGCGCCCCCCCAGCGTCCTGTGCGAGAACAGCGACGAGGTGGTTGGATGCCATTGTCCCTCAGGATCCGCTTGACGGTGTTCCTCCCGATCTCGTGGCGGAGCTTCCATAGAGCGTCCCGAATCCTCGTGTATCCCCAGCTGGGGTTGTCTACGGCCATCCTGACCACGAGATCCGCGATCTCCTCGTCGGTGCGCGGGCGGCCCGGGCCGCGCCTGCTCGATCCGTCGTACTTCTTCGCGATGAGCCTCTTGACCTCCGCCGACGTGCACGAGGCGCTGGGGTGCAGCGATAGCCAGGTGAGCAGGCTGGTGCGCCGCGGGAAGCTGGTGGCTGCGGGGGAGCGGCGCTGTGGGAAGAGGGTGGTGAGGTGCTTCGCACCGGAGGTGGTGGAGGCTTTGCGAGCCAAGACCAGATGCTGACCGCGTCGTAGATGGCGCCATCGGACATTGCAGCGGGGGCGGGAGCAGGGCTGCGACACGGAATACCAGGGCAAGGGTGGGTGGGCCTGGACAGCCAAGGCGTGCATGCTATCCTTCCATGTCGTGTTGGAGGTGAGAATGGCGCTTCGAATGCTCGCGTTGGCGGCGTTCCTGACAGCCCCTTCAGTCCTCGCCGATGGCTGGCCCGATATCTCCAAGCCGCCCACAGTAAGCGGAGGAGATGGGGCGAATGACGCCGCCGCCATCATTGCCGTGGAAGACTATGCCTTCGTCTCGGACGTGCCCGGCGCCCGTCGGAACGCGCAGGACTGGTACGCGTGGCTCTCCAAGGCCCACGGCGTACCCTCCACGCGCATCCACATGCGCCTCGACGAGGAGGGCACCGACATCCAGATCCGTGAGGCCGCCAAGCGCGCCGCGAGCCAGGTGAAGAAGGGAGGGACGCTCTGGTTCGTATGGATCGGGCACGGCGCCCCTGCGAAGGACGGCAGCGATGGGCTGCTAGTGGGCGCGGACGCTTCGGCCAGCGCTTCCGGCATCTATGGACGCAGTGTTGCCCGGAGCGAGGTGGCGGAGATCCTGGGCGCAGGTTCCCAGGAGCGCACCGTGGTGGTGCTGGACGCTTGCTTCAGCGGCAAGAGCGGCAGCGGTGATGCGCTGGTGAAGGGTCTTCAACCACTTGTCCCCGTGAGCGCCACCGTCGACGATCGGGTGACGATGCTGACCGCCACGCAGCGGGACCAGTTCGCAGGTCCGCTGCCTGGCGCCGCGCGGCCGGCCTTCAGCTACCTGCTGCTTGGGGCTCTGCGTGGCTGGGGCGACGCCGATGGCGACCGGCGGGTGACTGCGGGCGAGGCCACGCGCTACGTGCGCGATGTCATGCTGGCCTTGGTGACCGACCGCACCCAGGAGCCGGAGCTGCAGGGAGCCGGCGACGGTTGGGTGCTGAGTGGGGGTCGCGAGGCGGGGCCTGATCTGGCGCAGTTCGTGGTGGGCGCAGCTGGGGCCGACTCATCATCGTCCGATGCGAGCGGCTCCGGGGGCTTGTCCGTGGGCAGCAGCGGCGACAGCGGCGGCTTGGCGGATCAGCTGGCCCAGCTCGCCCTGGCGCAGAAGCAACGCGAGGCGGCCGAGGCCGCGGCGGCCGAGGCGGCCCGCAAAGAGCGCGAGCTTCTGGCCCGACTGGCGTCCGAGCGCGAGGGCAAGCTGGACGAAGCTCAGGCGGCGAAGAGGGGTGAGGTGGCGCGGATGTGGGCCAGCATGGCGCCCATCGTGGAGAAGGGGGGCCCCGAGGCCAAACAGGCGGTGGAGCTTTTCGCGAAGGAGTACGGCTCGGCGAAGGTCTGGGTGGAGGACAGCACCGGCCGGCATGAGCGTGCGGTGGGAGCGCCCGAGGTGTCCAAGGCGCAGGCCTGGCTGGGGTCCTACCGGGACACGGGGGACACGGGAGGCGGCGTCGCCGGCATCGAGTGGGTTCGCATCCCCGGTGGCAGCTTCGAGATGGGCTCGAACGACGGTGGAAAGGACGAGAAGCCGGTGCATACGGTGCGCGTGGGCAGCTTCGAGATGTCGAAGACGGAGGTGACCTTCGGGCAGTACCAGGCCTGCGTGGACGCCGGCGCTTGCAGTGCGCCGCATGTCTCGGATGGGACCTGCTGGGTGAAGCAGGGGGGCAAGTGGGGGAAAGGCAAGCTCCCTGAGGACTTCCAGGGTGCGGACCAGCCGGTGGTTTGCGTGGACTGGAAGCAGGCGCGCACCTTCGCGGGTTGGGCGGGCGGTCGTCTTCCGAGCGAGGCGGAGTGGGAGTACGCCGCACGCAGTGGGGGCAAGGATGTGAAGTACCCCTGGGGGAAACAGTCAGCGAGCTGCAGCTACGCGGTGATGGATGATGGAGGCGACGGCTGCGATCGGGATCGCACCTGGTCGGTGTGCTCGAAGACGGCAGGCAACACGGAGCAAGGCCTGTGCGACATGGCAGGGAACGTGCACGAGTGGGTTGAGGACATCTACCACAGCAGCTATTCGGGGGCGCCAGTTGACGGCTCCGCCTGGACCTCAGGAGGCTCCGACCGCGTCTTCCGCGGCGGCTCCTGGAGCAACGCCGCCTGGGCCCTCCCGGCCGCCCTTCGCTACAGGTACGTCCCGTCCTTCCGCTACGACTACCTCGGCTTTCGCCTCCTGAGGGAATAGACCGCCGCGCCCTTGACCCTCGAATCCTCGGTCCCTTGATCCTGAAAGTGTTTGCGACTTGCGAGGGGCGGAGCGCAGCCCTTGCTTTGCCTGTGGGACGGCGGGCAGGAGACTGGGGGTCCAGGGGGGGCTTGCCCCCGTCCCGTACCAAAACTCAGCCTACCCCTGCTTCCCGACCACAACGCCATCGATGACCTGGATGAGGCTCCGGATCGCGGCCGACCTTGGCCGCCCGAACGCAGAACCGGCAGCACTGGCTGTGGCCAGAGCAACCACCACTCCCGGTGCACGCACCCCTGCCTTGCCCCATCACCGCTCAACGGCCATCCTGACCACGAGATCCGCGATCTCCTTGTCGGTGGGTGGACGGCCCGGGCCGCGTCTGCTCGATCCGTCGTATTTCTTCGCGATGAGCCGTCGATACCACCTCAGGATGGTGTCGGGCGTGACGATGCCGGCGATCTCGCGCAGAGCCTTCCGTCCGAGCGCCTTGCCCTTCACCGCCAGACGGCGCCGCTGGTCGTCGGTCAGGCGTAGACGGCGCCCTCCCAGTTGCTCTCGAAGAACGCGGTTCTCCTCCAAGAGGTAGTCGATGACCTGCTGCTGATGGCGGTTGATCCGGCCGGCGAGCATGAGCAGGAGGTATTGCAGGGCGATGGGAGCATGGGTGGATGGCATGGTGGAGCCTCGGTCAAGACGGGCAGCGAGCGCAACATGAACCCGCTACGGGTTCTCGAGCGGCCTCGCGCGCAGCCGCAAATCCGATCTTGCAGGTGCCAGGCGTTCCCCAGCGAGGGGCTGGAATCAATGGAGAAAACTGCCGTTCGAGTTTTCGCACAGGACGGGGAGGCCTGCGCATCCTCAGCCCCCGCATCCCATGCATCCGACACCCCCTCACCGAATCGGTCGAGCCATCCACCCCGGTGCCATGCGCGTCTCATCCCCGATGCGGAAGCTCTGCCAGCCGCGGGGGTAGCGCTGTCGCACGGACGACGCGCTCCCGGCCGCGCCGCCTCCGCTTGCCCCGGCCGGAGATTCCCCATCGCACACGTGTACCGCCCCGTGTTCGTCACCCCCAGCCTGGCCGAATCCCTCCGGCGGGTCGATGTCCCCCCAGTACTCCCTGATGCAGCCCCAGCTCCCGGGCGGTCCCTCGAACTCTTGCAGGCTGGCGTGGTCCAACTCGGCGCTCTCACCCCAGATGCTGACGATGATCCCCAGCGGCTCTCCGGCGCCGCGTTCCCAATGGAGCTCCCCATCCGCGCCTCGGCTCACCCGCAGGACGCCGTTGTGGATCATGCCGTGGTGAGCTGAACAGACGGTCGCCAGGTTGAGCGGATGGTGGGAGCCGCCCCGGGTACGCCACTTGATATGGTGCAAATCAAGGTATTTGTTGTGTCGACAGCCCGGCACCGTGCAGCGACCATGGTCGCGGATGAGCACAGCCCGCCTGGTGGCCGGTGGGATGGTTCTGCTCAAGTGCCCGGGCGTTCCGGCGCTGTCGTCTCCAGCGACGACTTCGGCGTCGCATTCGATCAGCGCGCGGGTTCGCTCGTCCAACTCGATCCTGCCAGCGCGGGTCTCCAGCCAGGCCCGCTCGCAGGAGGGGCAGCGATGCTCGATGATCCTGTAGTTGACGGGGTAGGCGTTCTCACCGCGGGCAGCGGTGACAGCCGGATCCCCCAGCATCTCGCCCGCGCTGCCGGAGTGGCTGCCAGCTTCTCCACCGCAGCACACGTGTACAGCCGATTCGGGCTCCTCGTCCCGGGCCGCTGCGGAGGCCTCGTCCGTGTCGCAGCACACGTGTACAGCCGATTCGGGCTCCTCGTCCCGGGCCGCTGCGGAGGCCTCGTCCGTGTCGCAGCACACGTGTACAGCCGATTCGGGCTCCTCGTCCCGGGCCGCTGCGGAGGCCTCGTCCGTGTCGCAGTACACGTGTGCAGCTGGATCCGGCTCTGCGCCAGGGTCGTCCTCCCCGAGACCCTGCGGACTGTCCACGCACTCGCCTTCGCCATCCGACCGGGCGGCCTCGGAACCGGCGGCACCATCCTGCACGCCCTCGAGCCACTGCTCCGCCAGGTGGAGCAAGAGCTGGCTGGAGGACAGGTCGGGATCGCCGAGGTCGTGACGCACCAGGGCCAGCACGTGCATCAGCCGCTCGAAGTGGAAGGGATCCAGGCGAAACCGGGCCCAGACGTGGCGCGGCGGACTCCAGTCCTCCTCCGGCTCGGGCGGTGGCTTGCCATGGCAGGTGCCGGCGACCAGATCCTCCAGGTCCCTGGTGTTGACCTGCAGGGCGCGCTCCACCCAGGCCCGCTCCGTCTCGGCCGTGGCGACCTGCACGACGCAACGCGCCTTGGTCCAGCCGAGGATGCCGCAGCGGAAGGCCTGGTCCAGCACGGGCAGCTGGGGCAGGTGGCGGCCGATGCGGGCGAGCTGCCTGGTCTTGTCGGCCATGAAGCCCAGCGCCTGCTCGCCGTATTCCGCCAGGGAGGCGTAGCTGAGCTGTCGGAAGAGCTGGTCGCGCTGCAGCTCGGCCAGCCCCAGGGCGATCTCCCTCATGGCGCGCCGCTCGACGAGCACGGCTTCGCAGATGTGCTTGTGAAGCTGGTCGGCTCGGTCGCGAGGGCTCTTGGCGGATGCGGCGCTCTCGGGACCGGCATCGGTCGCGTCGCCTGTGGGAGGGGGCTCGGGTGACTGGGCCTCTCGAGTTGACCGCGGTCCTTCATCCAGGTGGGATGGTGCAGCGGTATTCGAGGTGGCGGAGGGACGGTCGTCAGGACTGCCGGCGTCGTACATGACGGCTCCGATTTTCTTGCGCGGAGGCAGGCTGGAATGTGCTGGAAAAAGTGCTTGAAACCAAGCGGAAAGCGTTGTCTCCACTAACCCGTCCAGGCGGGGGCGGCAAAAAAAAATCGCCCCAAAACGGACAGAAAAAGACCGGAAGAACGCGACATTCCGGGCTTCTCTGCGGCAGGCCATGGCAAGCAGGTCCCCCGTCCTGTGCGAAAACTCGAACAGCGCTTTTCACCGATGATTCCAGCCCCTCGCTGGGGACCGTCTGGCACCTCGCCTACTACCTCACCGACAGGTGCCACCTGTCCCTGGGAAAGGACACTCCCGAAGGGCGATCCCGGTCGGTGAGATCCTCACGCGATACCGAGGTGGCAGCCCTGCCACGGGTGGGCGGCCTGCATCATCGGTACGAGTGGCGGGGAGCGGCCTGACTGCTGGCTCGCCGACTGTCGGCCAGTCCTACCGGATCATCGACATCTTGGGGCGCCGAAGCGCGCACCGGTGAGGGCAGCGTGGCGCAGATGACCGCTGGGGCCGTCCCAGGGATCCGTGCCCTGGCGGCCGGGTCTGCCACCAGCATCGGAAGGGCTCCGTTGAAGACATGTAGATGGATCAATCGCGCCTTCGAACGTCGTGGATGAGGTTCTGGCGATGGACAGGTGGCAGGAGCGGTGGGAACTCGAACGCGTGGGGGAGGGCGACAGGCAGCGAGGGGAAGTGCGCGGCACCTGGACCAGGGAGGTATGGGCGCATGAATGCTGCGCCGTAGCCCTTCTCCGGCTCTGCCAGCTCGAGGAAGAGCATAAACTCATCCCCGCAGGTAGCGTAGTCGTAGCTGGGGCAGAGCTCTGCCGATGCGAGAGCTTCGCCTTCATAGCCAACGGGCGCTGTGCCGCAGTCTGCGCCCTGCACTACGAGATCCACGGCGTTGTCCGCGTACCTGTTGCCAGAGAGGCTGGCCATGGCGTTGTCCAGGAACAGGCCGGCGCCCAGGCCCTCAAGGAGGTCGTTGTTCTCCAGCAGCAGGCCCGAGCTTCCGTCCCACGCCGTCACGCCATCCCGCGCGTAGACCGCATCGCCGCACTTGGTCAGGCTCTCCCTGGTCCAGCCCTCTCCGCCGCGGATGGCGTTGTCCGAGAGAGAGTAGCTGCCCTGGCCGGAGAGCCAGACGCCCGCGATGGCGTTGTCCTGGATGGTGGTGTCGGTGACCGACAAGGTCGGAGGATCGCCGCTCCAGGGATCGGCGAAGATGCCGACACCACCGCCCAGGTTCTCCTGTACCGAAGTGCGCTCGATGACGGATCCGTCGAGTGAAAGAGACGCCCTGTTGACGACCACGGCTCCCGCGAACTGGTTGTCCGACACCGAGCAATCCGTGCAGCTGCAGCGCGTGTCCTCTTTGGCGAGGTAGAATCCAGGCCCCTCGCTCCCCGACACCTCGAGACCCGAAGCCTCGACGGACGCGGATGTCTGGACGACGATGTTCACCCCGACGGTCAGCGCCTCTCCTCCGAGCTTCGTCGAAGCGACGGTGGTGTCTCGAAGCGAGACGCTGGTGCCGGATCCGTCGGCGAAGACGCCCGCTGACGTGTTCCCCGTTACTTCGCAGCTCTCTACGGTCAGGCTGGCGCTATCCATGATCCCGATGCCGTAGCCGATCCCTTCTTCTCCATAGGGCAGGGTGTCTCGGATCGTCGTCTCTCGCAGGCTGACCGAGGTTCCCGAATCGGTGACGACGACACCTCCCGCCGTGTTCTCGGACACCTCGCAGGCTTGGGCTGTCAGGCTCGCGCTGCCGAAAATCCCGATGCCGTAGCCAGCTCCGTTTCCATCGGCCTTGGTGTCGCGGACCACGGTGTCCTGGAGCTCGACCGCGGTCCCGGAGCCGCCCACGACGACGCCTATCGTGGCATTGCCGGACACCTCGCAGGACTGCGCGGTCAGGCTCGCATCGTCGATGACCCAGATGCCGTACCCGAATTCCCCTTCCTCGGCTGGCAGGTGCTTCAGGATCGCGGTCCCCTGCAGGCTGGCCGTGGTGCCCGCGTCTTGCGCCAGGACACCCCCCAGTCCGTTCCCCGACACGACGCAGCCCTCGGCGACCAGGCTCGCCATGTCCTCGACGACGATGCCGGTGCCCACACCTCCCTTGTCATCGTGGAAGGTCAGCGTGTCCCGGATCGTCGTCTCTTGCAGGGTGGCCGTTGTTCCCGCCCCACTCACGGCGATTCCCACCGCCGTGTTTCCCGACACCTCGCAGGCTTCCGCCAGCAAGGTCGCTCCGCCATGGACCTCGATGCCATAGCCGAGGTGCTCGTCCTCGTTGGGCAGCGTCCCCTGGATCGTCGTCTCCCGCAGGGTGATAGCTGTTTCGGATTCATAGGCGAGAACGCCGATCCCGGTGTTCTGCGATAGCTCGCAGCTCTCGGCGCTCAAGGTCCCGCCCCCTTTGACGACGATGCCGAAACCGCCCTCGCCCACCTCATTGGCCTGGGTCCCCCGAATCATCGTCTCCTGCAAGCCGACCGTGGAGCCGGAATCCCAGACGTGGATGCCAGCCTCCGAGTTTCCGGACACCTCGCAGCCTTCGGCTTCCAGGCTGGCTCCGCCGTCGACGTAGACGCCGAAGCCGCCCTCACCGTCCTGGTCCGGCAGGTTGTCCCGGATCGCCGTCCGCAGCAGGGTGACTTTGGTGCTGGATCCGCCTGCGAAGACGCCTGCTGTCGTGTTCTGCGACAGCTCGCAGCCTTCGGCTTCCAGGTTCGCGCCGCCGTAGGCATAGACGCCATATCCCTCCCCCCCATCCTCGGCGGATTGGGTGCCCTGGATGGTCGTCTCCCGCAGGTACACCGTCGTACCGGTGTCCTCGGCGGCGACGCCAGCGGCTGTGTTCCCGGACACGATGCCTGACTCGAGGGTCAGGCTCGCGCCACCATAGACCTGGATGCCGTATCCTCCCGATCCGTTTCGCTGGGGCTGGGTGTCCTGGATAATCGTCTCCTGGAGCGTGACCCGTGTGCCTTCCTCATAGGCGAGGAGACCCACCGCGGAGTTCCCCGCGATCTCGCTGGCAGTCGCGCTCAAGGTCGCGCCGCTGCTGATGGCGATGCCGTATCCGTAGTTGCCGTTTCCATCCGGTTGGTTGTCCGTGATGGACGTCCCCTGGAGCGTGACGGAGGTGCCAGAATCGTAGAGCAGGAGGCCAGCAAGCTCGTTCTCGAGCACCTCGCAGGACTCCAGCTCAAGCATCGTGTCGTAGGCCCCTTCCTGGAAGGCCGCGATGCCGATGTACTCGCTCCCCACCACGGCGAGGTCTCTGAGCTCCGCCGTTCCCGAGTCGATGCGCATCCCGACGAAGAGCGAACCGCTCACGGTGATGCCGGAGATCTTCGCCTCGTATGACTTGAGCTCTATGTCGATCCCCGGCGTCCACGCGTCCCCTACGCTCGCATCGATCACCACGAGCTGCCTGCAACGCCCCGCGAGGTGCACGCCATCATGAGAGCGTCCCAACTCCAATGTCTCCGCGTAGGTCCCGGCCGCCACCGCCACCATCCCCCCATCGGCATCCCCCGCTGCATCTAGCCCCGCCTGGATGGACGTGAAGGGTGCGGTCTCGCTCCCATCGCCGCCCTCCGCAGCCGCGATGTCCACATAGATCGTGCTCTCGTCCAGCTCCAGGTTCCCCCAGGTGCCCGTGCCGCAGGCCGTGGGCACGCACTCGCCGTCGTCGTCGAGGTGGCCGGTGTCGCAGTCGGGCTCGGTGTCGGAGGCGGGGCCGGTGTCGTGGGCAGGGCTGGTGTCGTCGGTCGAGGGCTTCTTCCCCCGGCCCTTGCCACAGCCGATCAGGAGCAGCGGAATCACGAGGGCGAGGGTGCAACCTAGGTTCATGAACTCGATGCCGATCTGACGAAAGAGCCTCCCAAAGCATGGCGGACCGAGCAGGCCCCGTCGAGCCCCCCGGGCCCCCGCACCCGAAAAGCGTCAAAAGCGTCGAAAACGTCGAAGTCTTTCGACGCTTTTCGACGCTTTTTCGACGCTCGCTGCCCGAAAACCCGCTTTCCACCGTTCGCGCACCCTCGGCACGCCCCTTGCTCATGGCCCCACCCGACCCAAGAAGGAGGTGTCCATGGCCGTGCAGCTGATGAGCGGAGCCCTGGTTGGGGTGGATGGAGTCCCGGTGCGGGTGGAGGCGGACATCCTGCGCCGCCTGCCCGCCATCCGGATCGTGGGCCTGGCCGCCAGCGCGGTGCGCGAGGCGGCGGAGCGCCTGCGCGGCGCCGTGCACGCCAGCGAGAAGGACTGATCCCGCCATCGGGTGGTGGTCAACCTGGCCCGGGCGGATCTGCGCGAGGAGGGCACGGCCCTGGATCTGCCCATCGCCGTGGGCGTGCTGGCCGCGGCCGGTCATGTGCCGCCCGAGCGGCTGGAGGGGCGCATGCTGCTGGGGGAGCTGTCGCTGAGCGGCAGCCTGCACCAGGTGCGCGGCACGCTGTCGCTGGCGCTGATGGCGCGCAGCCAGGGCTGCCGCGAGCTGATCCTGCCGGCCGAGTGCGCGGCCGAGGCGGCGGTGGTGGAGGGCCTTCAAGTGCGGGCGGCGCGCGACCTGGCCGAGGTGCTGGATCACCTGGGAGATGGGCCCAGCCTGCACACGCCCATGCCGGCGCGCGCCGACGTGCAGCGTGGCGGGGGGGATCTCTCGGAGGTGCGGGGGCAGCTGATGGCCCGCCGGGCGCTGGAGATCGCGGCGTCGGGGGGGCACAACCTGCTGATGGTGGGGGCGCCCGGCTGCGGGGAGCTCGGCCCGCCGGGCGCAAGGGGGGGCAGGTGCTTAATACACCC
>CAYVQL010000208.1:17610-19786 GCA_964454135.1 uncultured Enterobacterales bacterium
CCCCGGCGGGCCCGCCGGGCGCGGCCCCGCGCGGCGGCGGGGGCCCACACCCGGCGGCGGGGGGGGGCGCCCGGCTGCGGGAAGCCGGGCGCACTGGGCCAATGTCGTACAGGTTCATTCTGCCAGGGATGGCCTTCTTGGATGCAGGGAGGTCTTCTGGAATTTCTTCCACCACTCCGGGGAGCCTCCGCTGCGCTGTGCGCTCGCTGTGGCGCCTGAAGAGGACGGGGGTCCTCAATGCTCCTTGGGCACAACCATGGGTTTGGCCGGCGGTCGTTCCTGCCGCAGTTGTCGTGGGTGTAGTTCCAGCGGCTCCAGGCGCGGCGCAGGGGGCGTGAGCGGCAGCGGATCGAGGGCATGGCGGAGCGTGACCGGTGGCGCGGGGAGGCGCAGGGCGCCGGGATCAGGGACGCCAGGGCGCATGAATGCTGCGCCGTCCACCGACTCTGGTTCTGCCAGCGTCAGGTACAGCGAGAACTCGTCTCCGCAGGTGGCGTAGTCGTGGGCGGGGCAGAGTTCCACCTCCGAGCTGAAGGCCTCGCCCTCGTACCCATCGGGTGGCGTCTCGCAGTCTCCGCCCTGCATCACGAGGTCCATGGCGTTGTCCGCATAGCTGTTGCCCGAGAGGGTGGCCGAGGCGTTGTCCAGGAACAGGCCGGCGCCCAGGCCGTCCAGGAACTCGTTGTCCTCCAGCAGGAGGCCCGAGCTTCCGTCCCAGGCCGTCACACCGTCCCGGGCGTAGACGGCATCGCCGCACTTGATCAGGGTCTCTCTGGTCCAGCCGTCTCCTCCGTGGATCGTGTTGCCGAAGAGCGAGTAGCTGCCCTCGCCCGAGAGCCAGACTCCGGCGATGGGATTGTCCTGGATGATGGTGTCGACGACTGTGAGGACAGGGGATCCCCCGTCCGAGGGCTCGGCGTAGATGCCGACCCCTCCTCCGATGTTCTCCTGTGCGGTCGTGCCTTCGATGATGGAGTCGTGGAGCTCGAGGGACGCATCGGCGAGCAGGACCCCACCGGCGAACCGGTTGTCCTGCAGCCAACATCCGGAGCAGCTGAGGTGGGCGTCGTCGCCAACGACATAGAACCCGGGCCCGTCGGTCGAGGTCACGTCGACATCCGTCGCCTCGACGGTTGCGGCATTCGCCGCACAGATCCCAATGACTGCGGTCTGGATCTCTCCACTTGCCGTGGAATCTATGACGGAGGCCAGCAGTGTGATCGAGGTGCCGAATTCGTTCGCAAAGATCCCAACCGCGTGGCTCCCGGTCACCTCGCAGGCCTCCGCCTCCAAGGCGGCTCCGTATGAGACCTGGATACCGTATCCACCCATCCCGTTTTCGTCGGGCTGGGTGTCCCGAATGGTCGTCTCACGAAGGGTAGCCACAGTACCGGGCTCCGTGGCCATGAGCCCGAACAAGGTGTTTCCCGACAACTCGCAGGCCTCTGCCTCCAGGCTCCCGCCATCGACGACGACGATGCCTATTCCCCATATTCCGTTCTCGGGGGGGCGGGTGTCCTGAATGGTCGTCCCTCGCAAGCTGAGCGTAGTACCGAGCTCCCCACCGACGACACTGGTATCCGTGTTCCCCGACACCAGGCAGGACTCCAACTGCAGGCTCGCGCCGGAGGTGGCCTGGACGCCGAATCCTCCCTCTCCCTTTTTGTTGGGTTGCGTATCCTGGATGTTCGTCTCTCGCAGTGTGACCGTGGTGCCGAGCTCGGCCGCGGACACGCCAAGCGCCATATTGTCTGTCACCTGGCAGGCTGTAGCCTCCAGGCTGGCCCCGTTCGCGACCTGGATGCCCAGTCCGTTCTCCCCTTTTCCGTCCGACCTGGTACCCTCGATGGTCGTCTCGCTGAGGCCGATCGAGGTCCCGGCGTGGGACGCGAAGATGCCAACCGCCCTGTTCCTCCGCACCTCGCAAGCCTCCAGCTGCAGGCTCGCGCCGTCGATGGCCCCGATACCGTATCCACCCAACCCGCCCGCCTGGGGCCGCGTGTCCTGGATCGTCGTCTCTCGCAAGCTGACCGTCGTGCCGGAATAGCCTGCGCCGACGCCCGCCCCTGTGTTCCCCGATATTTCGCAGCTCTCGGCGATCAGGGCCGCACCGCTGGTGACGCCCACCGGCTATGTCGCAGACGCGACGGACTGCGACGACCTGGACGCTGCGGTC
>CAYVQL010000209.1:0-6259 GCA_964454135.1 uncultured Enterobacterales bacterium
CAGAGCCCGGTCAGGTGACGTGTGGCGGGGACGAGGCGCCGTGGGGCCCTACACCAGAGCGCCTCAGTAGTCATCGATGTGCTCGTCCGCCCACTCCAGGTGGTCCGTGGTCCACTGGCGGATGCGCTCTTGCTCGGCCTGCCAGCTCTTCACGTCGCAGAGCCAGCACTCGTCGCTGTAGCAGAACTCGATGTCCTCGAAGGGCCAGACCTCGAAGTTCTCTTCCAGCGACCCGCCCATCACCTCCACGTAGCGATCCATGCGCGCGATGACCTGGTCGGTGGACAGCTGGTCCTGGCGCAGCTCGCGCCAGCGCTCGGCCAGGCGCTCCTTGAAGCGCGGCGAGTCCACGAAGGCCTCGATGGCCGGGGTGCGGATGGATACCCACTCGTCCCAGTCGCAGCTGAAGTTGGGGTAGGCGCCCCAGGCCAGGTCCAGGTCCCAGGGCAGGAAATGGATCAGCCCCTTCTCGTCCTTCCAGAGGTGGACCGACAGGAAGTAGGCGTCGGCGTTGCGGCAGGTCTCGTGCAGGATCACGAAGTCCACGGCGCTGTCCAGGTCCGCCACGGCCCAGATGGCGTCCTCGTCGCCGCTGGCCACGGCCGCCTGGAACTCCTCGAGCTCAGCCTGCACAGCGGCCTGGGCCTCGCTGCTGGCCTCGTCCGCCTGGGGCCAGACCAGCTGCCAGTTGCCCGTGAAGCCCGTGGACTTCATGAAGCCGTCGGCGTCGTCGTTCTTGACCATGAAGCTCTCGCCGTCCTCGCGGTCGGAGATAGCCACGCGGTCGTCGTCGCGCTTGGCGCGCTCGCCCCAGGTGTAGATGCCCAGCCAGCTGCCATCGAGCACCAGGTCGCAGAGCACGCTCTCGGCCGCATAGCGCTCCGGGCCGCCAAAGGACTGGAAGAGGTCGTAGCCCAGCTTGTTGCGGAAGAGCGCCCGGTCCACGTAGTTGCCGTTCAGGATCCAGTCGCTCTCCGCCCCCATGCCGTAGAAGTTGACGCTGACGGTCTCTTTTCCCGAGGCGTCGGACCAAAGCTCCACCGAGTACTGGTGCTTGTCGAAGTAGGTGGAGGAGCGCCCGCGCAGCTCGGCTCCGGCCCAGCCCTCGTAGAGAACCTGGCCCGCGTCACTCTGTACGCGCAGCTCGCAGGGCACCTTGCTGTCGTCCGGGATGTCCTGCTCGCAGTCCATGATCACGTGGCACATGGCAGGCGTGGACCAGGTCTCGGCCTCGTTGTCGGGCAGCTGGTGGGTGGCGGTGTCCAGGGGCGACGAGGGCTTTTCCGAGTCCTGCGAGTCCCCCGGGGCTTGTTCCTCGAGGGAGACCAGGTAGCCGATGTTGCAGCCGGAGAGCAGCAGGAGGAGGACCCGGTTCGGGCGCAAGAGGCGGTGCATGCCTCATCCTAACCTGACACCACCCCCCCGCCCCAGATGGTATGCTCCCTGCGCTCTCCACCCAGGCCAGAGATGCCCATGCGCGTACCACAGCTCCTCCTCGCAGCCTGCCTGTGCCCCCTCGCCTGCGCTCCCGCTGGGGGGAACTGGCCGAAGGACAGCGGCGACTCCGCCACCGACTCGGACAGTCCCTGGACAGACACCGACGACAGCGGTCGCGACACGCAGCAGGACAACGACGCCGACGGGGACGGCTACGGCTCGCAGGAGGACTGCGACGACGAGGATCCCAGCGTCCATCCCGGCGCCACCGACATCTTGGCGGACGGCGTCGACCAGGACTGCAGCGGCTCCGATGCCAGCCTCGACGAGATCGCGGTCACTATCGAAGAGCTCACCAATCTCACCACGCCCACCGGGAACATGACGGGCGAGAAACCCCAGAGCAAGATCTGGTGGCATGCAGACAGCTGGTGGTGCGTGCTTCCCGACGACGACGGCACCTGGATCCGCAAGCTGGAGGACGAGACCTGGCAGCCGCAGCTGCTGCTGGCGTCGGACAACGAGTACCGGGCCGACGTGCTGGCGCAGGACGACCTGGCCCACATCCTGCTGCACGACCGCGACAGCTACTCGCGCCTGGCCTCGGTTCGCTACGACGAGGCCTCCGAAGGATACCAGGACTGGGAAGAGCGCTCGGGCCTGGCCCAGATCACGCACTCCGATGGGGCCGAGACCGTCAGCATGGCCATGGACAGCCAGGAGCGGCTGTGGGCGACCTGGACCGACGACGAGGATCTCTGGGTGAGCTGGGCGGACAGCCCCTATGGGGACTGGAACCGGCTGGATGACCCCCTGGTCGACGACCTGGACGACGACGACATCTCCATGGTCTCGGCCCTGTCCCTGGCCGAGGGGGCCAGCATCGGCGTGTTCTGGTCCAACCAGGCCAGCAGGGAGTACGGCTTCCGCCTGCACGAAGACGGCGCCGATGTCGACGAGTGGGGAGAGATCGAGGAGCCTGCGTCCGAGGGCGAGTACGACGGCCTGCCCCTGGGAGACGGCATGGCGGATGACCATATGAACGCCACTTCGGCCTCGGACGGTACGCTCTACGTCGTCAGCAAGACCTCGTACGACACCGAGGGCAAGCCCCTGCTGGTGCTGTTCGTGCGCGAGCCGGATGGGACCTGGAGCCCCTTGGACGAGGAGTACGGAGTCGACCCCGACGACATCGAAGGTACGCGGCCCATCGTGCTGCTGAATGAAGAGAGGGGTTTCCTGCTGGTGGCCTATACGAACAAGGACGAGGGGGAGATCGTGTACCGGCTGACGGCTACCGCGGACATCGACTTCTCGGACGAGGAGGAGCTGATCACGCGGGGACAGAGTCTGTTCAATGTGACCAGCACGCGCGAGCGCTTCACCGATGAGCTGGTGGTCCTGGCAGGCGAGATCGAAGAAGAGATGAAGCCGGCCGGGGCCTACAGCGTGCGCATGCGCTTCGTCCAGGACGACTAGCCTCTTAGAACACCAGCAGGGCCCCCAGGGTGCCGGCGCTCTGACGGAAGCGGGTGTCGTCCATCACCTGCACGCGCCCCTCCACCATCAGGCGCTGCAGGGGTTCCAGGCGGAAGAAGGCGCCCAGCCGGTAGCCCACGTGCTCTCCGGGCTCGATGGGCAGGCCCACTTCACCGCCCAGCGTGGCCCACCCGCCGAAGCGGAACCGCAGGTCCACGCCTGGCGTGTGCACCAGAAAAGGGCGGGGAGAGAAGTAGTCGGGACTCCAGCGGGTGTAGGCCAGGCCGTAGAAGTCGTACTTCAACACCAGGTCCGTTCGCTCGGTCATCGCCAGCATGTCCGCGCCGAGCCCGGCGGCCGCCGAGCGACGCCCGTTGCCGTCGCAGACCCGGCCCAGCAACAGCTCGGCGTAGGCGTAGGTGCCGGCCAAGGGGTTGACGACCGCAGCCAGGTAGCCCTCGCCCACCTGCAGCCGGTCGCGCACGCCGTCCACGTCGGTGCCACCCGATCCTACGCCCTCCAGGTAGGCGATGTCCTCGTAGCCCGGCGGCAGGTCGACCATGGCGCGCCGGCGTGCTCCGGCGCGTAGCAGCAGGGGCCCTTCCGCGGGGCGCAGGGCCAGCTCCCCTGCCGGCTCGTGCGTGCGGCCGCCCCCCTGCAGCCGGTGGTAGCGGTAGCTCCCAGTGACGGCGAAACCTTGGGGGAAACCACCTTGTCGCACCTGGAGCCCCAGGCTGCCGCGGCGGATGCTGCCGGTCTTGTCCTCGAAGACGGTGCCCGTGAGCTCGGGGCGCAGCCGCGTGTCCGGCAGGGGGCGCAGCTCGCCCCAGGCGGTCAGCTGCCGGCGCCAGAAGGGCGTCGATTCCTCGCTCAGCGTCAGCTTGACGCCTGCACGCGGCGCCCTGGCCCGCGACAGCACCTGGTGCGCCTCGCGCGTCTCGTACAGGTCCGGTGCCAGGCGCAGGGCCTCGTCCCGCGCCCTGTAGGCCGCCGTCCAGTGATCCCGGTCCAGCTCGAGCCGTGCGCGCTCGGCGGCCAGGCGGGGATCGTCAGGAGCCAGCAGCTCCGCGAAGCGCAGCAGGCTGTCAGCCAGGCGCAGGTCGCCAGCCCAGCGGGCCAGCTGGGCCCGCCCGAAGAGCGCGTCCACGTCCTCGGGATTTTCTGCGAGCAGGTCGTCGTAGCGCTGCGCGGCCTCCGTGACCCGCCCGCTCCAGGACAGCACCTGGGCCAGCCCGAGCTGGGCAGGCCTGCTCTCGGGCTCCAGCTCGACGGCCGCGCGGTAGACCTCCAGCGCTTCGTGGAGCCGATGCTCGCTCCAGGACAGCTGGCGCGCCAGGCGCAGCCGCAGCTCGAGGTCCTCGGGCCGCTGCTCCACGAGCCGCTGGTAGGCGGCGATGGCCTCGTCGCGCCGCTCGGGGAGCTCGCTCATCACCAGGGCCCAGCGGTCCAGCCAGCCCAGGTCGTCGGGGGTCAGCGCCAGGCGGTTGTCGGCCGCCAGGGCGGCGCGCTGGGTGTCTCCCATGGCCATATAGGCCCACACCAGGCCCTCCAGGGCCGCCTGGTTGCCGGGCTCGCGCTCGAGCAACGCGGAGAAGGCCTCCTCGGCCTGCGCGGGTTGACCGTCCTGCAGCAGCGCATTGGCCCGCTCCAGTGACAGGTCCGCGTCGCTCTGGTCCTGGGCCTTGGCCCCCCAGGACCACAGGCAGACGACGAGGGTGGCCGCGAAACGGTTCACTCATTCCCTCGCGAGTCCATCAGCGTCCACTCCAGGGCGCGCGGGCTGACCTCGCCCGGCGCGACGACCGCAGCTGCGACCAGCAATGTAGCGCGGCCGCCGGGCAGCTCGCCCTCCAGAATCGCTCGCCCTTCGGCATCCGTCGGCGAGCGGACGGAGACGTCGAAGTCACGGTCGGCCGAGGTCGCCGCCAGGCCCACCTCCACGCCCGCCAGCGGCTGCCCCTGGGCGTCGGTCACGGTGGCCTCCGCTCGCCAGGTCGAGCCCTGCTTCGTCACGTCCAGCTGCAACGTCGGGCCTTGTCCCGGCGGCATGACCACGCGCGTGGCGCTGCCCACGACGAGGTCGCCGCAGCGCGTGTCGATCTGCAGGTGCTGGGGACCGGTGGCCTTGGCCAGCAGCCCGGTCCGACCGCGCAGCCAGGGCCCCTCGCGCACGGCCGGGACGTGCAGAGCCGGGCCGCTTCCGATGCGCAGCTCGAAGGAGCAGGGGCCCTCCTGCTCGTCCAAGTGGACCTCGAGCTGCACCTCGCGCGAGGTGATGGGCCCGTCGGTCGGGCTCGTCAGGATGGCGCCGTTGAAATCGCTGATGGCACCCAAGGCCGGGCGCGGGCGGCCGCGCGTGGCCTGGATGTCGTCCATGGCGTTCAGGCCGAACCACTCTTCGCCGTCATCGGGATCGTGGTGCTGCTCGTCTCCTTCTTCCTCGAGGTTCTTCCACCAACCATCGATCCACATGAAGACCGCGCTGCCCGCGGCGCCATTGCGCAGGGCGGCGTCGCAGAGCTGCGGCAGCGCAGCGGCCTGCTCTTGCTCGCTGGCGCCCCCCGACTCGTCCGGCCCAGGCTGGGTCGGGGCTACGCTGACGCCCAGCTCGCTGACCAGCAGGGGCCTTTCTTCGGCCAGCTCCTTCCAGATGCGGACCATGCCGGCGTAGCCCACGGCGTCCAGCAGGGCCTGGGGTCGGAAGGGGTAGAGGTTGGCGGCCACCAGGTCCAGGCTGGGCTCGTTCAGGAACTCCAACCCCGGCCAGCTGGAGAAGGCCACGGGTACGCCCGGATCCACGCTGCGCACGACCTCGGCGATGTCGCGCAGGAAGCGGCGCGTCTCGGCCACGCCGACCTGGCGCACGTGCTCGGGCTCGGGCTCGTTCATGATCAGGTAGGCCAGGATGGCGCGGCTGCCCCGGGAGGCCATGACCAGGTCTCGCACCTTGGCCTCGGCCTGGCGCTGAAACTCAGCGTCGTCGAAGTCCCCGGCGGGGTCGACCCAGATCCCCTGCAGCACCGCCAGATCCTGGCGCTCGGCCACGGCCAGCTCCTCGCGGGAGAGCGACTCCCAGGTGCGGATGGTGTTGAAGCCCGCGGCCCGGATGCGCCCCAGGTCGTCCTCGAGCAGGTCGCGGGAGCGGCCCAGGTCCCAGGGAAGCTCTCCTGGCCGGGCCGGATCGTAGCCCACCGCCTTGACCAGGAACTTCTGGCCGTCCCGATAGAACCAGCCGTCGCGCAGGTCGCCCAGCGCCCCGGGGGGGTCGCCCCCCCCCCAGTAGCGGCGCCCCGCCCCCCCCCAGGTCCCCCCCAACGCCGCCCCCCCCCACACCAAAACCCCC
>CAYVQL010000209.1:6269-19775 GCA_964454135.1 uncultured Enterobacterales bacterium
CCGCGCGGCCGCCCCTATACAACCCGCCGCCGCCCGGGGGCACGGGCGCCCGGGGGGCGTCGCCGAGCCCGCTGTAGCGGCGCACGGCCCAGACCGTGGTCCCCACGTAGGCAGCCAGCGCCAACAGGATCACGGCCAGGCGTTGCAGGCGGCGGGCTCGCGTGGGCAGAACGAGTCTCATGGTCAGAGAATCCCCGTGCGGACGGCCAGGAAGGCGCCGGCGTCGACTTCGACCCCGGGCAGCGGCGCGGGCGGAGGCCCCACGGGCGCCTGTGCCAGGCCGGCGAAGAGCTCGGGCACCGCGGTCTCGAAGAAGCAGCGGTCGAGGGCGTCGCGCTCGTCCGACCGCAAGGAGGACAGGGACAGCTTGACCACGCGCTCGCCATTCTTGCGGCCCCTGTCTTCCACCGCCACGACCTCGGACGAGATGGGCCGCGCCACGCCCAACGGCGACAGGTCGAGATCCAGGTGATCGCCTGCCGAGACGGGCCTGTCCGTGATGGCGTAGGCCAGCTCGTGGTTGAGGCGCCGCAGCAGGAACCCGGGCGCGGCCCGGAAGGTCACTGGGAAGGCGAAGGACTCGTCCGCGCCGCGCCGCTCGTAGGCGTGGACCAGCGCCAGCGCGCCCGCCACCGCGAAGAGCGTGGCGAAGAAGGTGCAGAGCACCACGGCCCCCACGTGGGACGCCCCTGTCATCAGGCGCACCAGGCCCAGGCCCACCGCCGTGATGTTGAAGAGGAACAGCAGGGCGGGCAGGGCGACCAGCTGCAGGGGGAGCCCGCCGTGCCGGCCCTTGGGCGTGACGCGAAAGACGAGATCGCGGTTGTGGATCAGCGTGGACGAGGCCCGCATATAGAGCGCGACG
Source organism: uncultured Enterobacterales bacterium (assembly GCA_964454135.1). Lineage (GTDB taxonomy): Bacteria > Myxococcota_A > UBA796 > UBA796 > JAFGLY01 > CAYVQL01. The sequence continues at coordinate 7,135 of CAYVQL010000209.1, forward strand.
GACAGCAGCTTGAAGCACTCGCTCAGGAACAGGCGCGCGTAGGGCGCTGCCAGAAGCTTGTAGATGATCAAGTCGAAGACGATGTGCGCCACGAAGAGCGGAAAGCCCACCACGGGGTCCACCGCGATGGGGCTCAATCCCCACAGCAGGTAGATGCCGGGAGCCAGGTAGAAGATGATGTGCTGGAAGGCGGACAGGTATCCACCCAGCGAGTTCATATAGGCCACCCGCTGCCAGAAGCTCAGGCCCGGCTTGGTGACGGGGCTCTCGCGGCGCAGGATCTGCATAGAGCCCTGGGCCCAGCGCAGGCGCTGGCCGGAGAAGGCCTGGGGCGTGTCGGGCGCCAGCAGGTAGCCCAGCGCTTCGTCCACGTAGACCGAGCGATACCCGGCCGCGTGCAGCCGCATGGAAGTGTGGATGTCCTCGGTGATGCTGCCGGTGGCGATGCCGCCCACCTCCAGCAATGCCGAGCGGCGCAAGATCGCGCCCGTTCCCACGAAGAAAGCCGCATTCAGCCTTGATGCGCCGGGCTGCATCACGTGGTGGAAGATGGCGGCCTCGTGCCACAGGGACCACCTGCGGCGCGACACGGCGTGCTGGTAGCTGTCCACGTTGTAGTAGACCTGCGGCGTCTGCACGAGCGCCACCCGCTCATCGCCGAAGTGCGGCACCAGGCGCCGCAAGAGGTCGCGACGGGTCACGTGGTCGGCGTCGAGCACCAGGACCAGGTCGCCGTCTGTCTGGGAGAGCGCGCTGTTGAGGTTGCCGGCCTTGGCGTGCGCGTTGTCGGGCCGCGTCAGGTAGCCGACGCCTATCTCGGCAGCCATGCGCTTCATCTCGTTCCGCCTGCCGTCGTCGCAGATCCAGGTCTTGTGCTCGCCCTTCATGTCGCGTGCGGCGACCGCCGTGCTGCGCACCAGGTCGACCTCTTCGTTGTAGGTCGCGATGAAGACGTCCACCGTCGGCGCCCGCTTGGCGAGCGCAGGCGGCACCGGATCGTGCCGTGCGACGATCAGCTTGTAGAAGACCAGCGAGCTGACGATGCAGAAGGCCTCGGCAGCGAAGAAGACCAGGGCGTAGACCGGGTGCTCGAAGTTCAGGGTCCAGCCGATCCGCCAGACCAGGTAGGCAGCAGATGCCGCCACGTAGGTCGTGAAGAGCGCGCGGCGCAGCGAAAGGCGCTGGATCATCGCGCCCCCACCGGCTGCACGCACACCGTCCAGGCCAGCCCGGGCAGACGCCGCAGCAGGACGACCAGAAGGACGGAGCCCAGCGTGACGACCAGGAAGTTCAGCAAGACGGTCGCAGCGGGAGACAGCCCCAGCCCCCGCTGCAGGATCTCCAGGATGTCGAGCAGCAGGGGGTGGACCAGGTAGATACCCAGGCTCATCCGCCCCAACGCCACCAGCGCGCGTGGCCAGGAGCGGCGCCTGGCCAGGGCGAAGGCCAGAAAGACCGCCGCCGGCCCCAGGTAGCGTGCCAGGTGCGTCGCGCCGGGCGCGGTGAGCCAGGTCCCGGCTTCGGCCACCTGGAGTCCGAAGCGGAACAGCAGCGCGAGGGAGGCGGCGCCTACGACGACGGCCAGGCCCAACAGCAGCTGCCGGGCGCGGGCGCCGAGGGCCCGCTGCGCGAGGCTGTAGGTGGCGAAGGCCAACAGGCCGTATCCCAGGTTGGCGAAGATCTTGGTCAGCCACAGGACCTGGTCCCGTGCCATGGGGGACGCCACGTGCACGTAGGCCAGCTCGTCGAGCTGGGGCCAGATGGCCATGGTCACGAGGATCAGCCCCGCCAGCCAAGGGCGCTTCAGAGCGGGGCGGAAGAGAGGGTAGAGCATGAACAGGCAGAACAGGAGCGGGAGCAGGTGCAGGTGGTATTGGGCGCTTCCTTGGAACAGGTATCCCAGCCACGAGGCCCCTGATGCCAGTTCGCGACGGTAGGCCTCGTGGTAGCCGAAGGCCAGCGCCTTTCCATGGCGGACCGCGAGGTAGGCCAGGGTCCAGAACAGGTAGGGAAGCACGAGCCGGCGGAGGCAGCTTCCTGCGACGACGCGGTAGCTGCGGCCGTCCTTCAGGCTGCCCGCCAGCAGGAAGAGATAGACCAGCAGGAAGATCGGGTAGTCCAGCGGCGCAGCCAGCGAGCGCAGCAGGGAGGGGAACAGGCGTAGCTGGGGATCGAAGGCCGGGTAGGGCAGCCCGGCCGGGTCGGCGCAGGTGTGGATGGCCACGATGGACAGGACGGCCGCCCCCAGCAGGGCTTCGACCCACGACAGGCGAGCCTGCTCGCCAGCCCCCAGCTTCGCCGGCTCCCCTGTCGCGGCGATGCGCTTGGCGAAGAACTCCCGCTGCAGCGCGGCGAGCCCCAGCGCGATGACGCCCAGCGCCAGGGGGACGTGCTCGATGCGCGGCAGCAAGGCCGCGCCGAGCAGGGGTTCCAGCAGCGCGGCCAGGCAGGGACCGGCCCCGACACAGGCGACGAAGGCCAGCGGCCAGCCCGCGGCCAGCCGCGCCAGCCCGCGCGCCCCGACCACGGCGAAGACAGTCAAGAGCGCGGCCAGCAAGCGCAGCGCGAAGCTGACAGGAGCCAGGGTCGAGCCCCGGCCTGGATCGCCCGCAACCAGCAGCGTCTCGTGGGGACGCGCCCCCGCATCCAGCGCAGAGGTCGTGGCGAGGGCGAAGCCCGAGGTCCGGTCCTCGGGGATGGTCACCCGGGCGTCCGCCAGTCGCAGCTGGAAGGGCCCCTGGGGGCCGATGTAGGTCAGCGCCACGCCCACGACCCCCTCGATGGGCACCTCGCCCAGGTCCATGGCGCGCAAGGGCAGGCTGAAGCGGACGACGGAGTTGGTCTCGGCGGCTGCGAAGCGTTGCAGCGCCACGGGCGTTCCCGCGCTGCCGTCGCTGACCAGGCGCAAGTCCCAGGGCGGGGCGTCGGCCTCCCCTGTGGAAAAGGCCAGCTGCAGCTCGATCGCCGCGTCCTGCGCCAGCAGCCGCGTCAGGTCGTGCCGCTGCCACTCGCTGCCCGAGAGCACCACCACCGTATGGCCCCCGGCCACGTGCTGGCCTGCCACCGAGAAAGCCGGCAGCTGCGGCGCCCCCGGCGCTGCGGGCGTGGTGACGTGGTAGGCGCGGTCGCCGGCGCCGGCCTCCAGCGCCATCCCGTGCCAGTCCAGGGCCCTGGTGGCGTCGAGGAAGACCACGGGCGGCTCCGACTCGCAGGCCAGGCGCAGCCGGACTTCGGCCGGACCGGGCCCGACGCGCACGGCGCGGGTGACCACGCGCGCTTCGCCGGGCTGCAGCAACGCGAAATCGCTGGTCACGTCCCGCACGCTGCCCCCGGCCACCAGCTCCATCCGCGCCGCCTCGTGCCCAGGATCGGTGGCGGCGCTGCGCATGGCCACCCAGCGCACCTGGGCCTCCCAGGTCTCGTCGCGTTCTGGCAGCTGCCTGGTGGCCAGCTCGCCCACGGACTCGAACTCCAGGGGCTCCAGCGGCAGCGATGGCGCCAAGGGGCCCGCTCCGCCCAGGCGCAGCCGGCCGTGGTCCACCCGAGCATCGCCGGCCAGCAAGACCTCTGCGATGGAGCGCGCGGCAAAGGCCGCTCCGCCGCCCACCAGCAGGGCCAGCACGGCCCAGCGCAGGGTGCTGCTGCGCGAGTGGGCGGCCAGATCGAGGGGACAGCGCCGGGCCAGCAGCGCCAGCAGCGCGCAGGACACAGCCGACGCCAGGTAGGGGGTGGCGTTGGTCAGGGCCAGCCGTAGCGCTGCGGCGACAGGCTCGCGGTAGTGGAGCAGGGCCGCGGGATCGAGCGCCAGCAGCTCCACCAGCACGGGCAGCCACACCAGCACGACGGCGCACAAGGCCAGCCGCCGGGCGAGCGTGGCGCCACCTGCGCTCATCGGACAGCCCGCGCTGCGCTGTCCAGCCCCAGGGCGTCGGAAATCGGGCCGGCTGGGGACATGGGGCGTCGCTCCGCGCGTCTTCGGTTCCGACGAAGCGGTCGGAACTTGAACCCTATCAGCCGTAGAAACGAGCCGGTTCTATGAGGAATGTGCATCGCAGGAACGCAGCGCGCAAAGACTCCCTGCGTGCTGCCTTCCAGTCGCTCGTCAAACTGGCGCAAACTGCTCTCAGGTCCCGTTTTGTCGGGCGCGCGAACGCTACCACTCGCCTCCGGGCCCGCCTTGGGGGGACCGTCCTGTATATGAGTTGAGGGTTGAGGCCCCTGGCATCTCTCCTCCTCGGAATCGTCGCTCCCGACGGGGGGTGGCGGCATGAGACCCCACGATAGCATCGAGGAGTTGGTGGCGGAAGCCGTCGCCCGGATCGCCGCAGCGCCAGATGAGTTCGCGGCCAGCACGCCAGAGAGTGCCAGCTGTGGGGTGTCTGTTGCGTTCGCCCGGAGGGCGGAGGCCAGGAGTGTGGTCGCATCAATCCTCGAGATGGTGGATCGTGATGAAGATGGGCCGGAGCTGGGTGCTGCAGACCGTGATGAGATCCTGCGGTTGCGCGCCTCGTTGGAGGCCATCTGGGATGGAATCGTCAGCTCCGGGCTGGTCACGCTTGATGAACTGCTCGGTTCCGTCGATGACATCGCCGCCGTTGAGGGCGTGTTCGCCGCTGCTGCGCTGCCCTGGCACCTCGCCGGATTCGCCGTCATTCCAGGAGGTGGTGGTGAGGCTGGGAAGGCACCCCGTGCGAGGTTCAAGCACCTGTCGGGTCCCCATCGCAGGAGGCAGTTGCCGGCAGAACTTCTGAAGTTCGCGCGGCGCCATCCAGATGCGCCTGCCCTGCTCCTCCTGGACTCGGGGCCGGTGGATCTCTCGTTGGTGGGGATCGACGTGGACGATCTCGCGCTCGTCCCGTGGGTGGTGGAGAGTTTCGGGGAGACGCCGCTCCAGGTCACGACGGGGAGAGAGGGTGGGGGAGTCCATCTCTACTACCGAGCGCCTCTTGGGGTCGAGGTCCGGGGCCGCAATGGGCTCATTGGACCGAAGGGTTCCATCGCATGGGACACCGAGACCGATCCGCGGACCGGAGAACAACTCAGGAGCAGGAGATGGGGAAGAAGCCGCGTCGACGTGAAGTCTCGGCGGGGCTACCTGCTCGCTGCCGGGTCACTGCATCGGAGCGGAGTGCGCTACGAGTCGTCCGTGTCCGTGGAGTCCTTGACGCCAGAGTGGCTGCGCCAGAACCTGCCGGTCTTCGACAACGAACTGTACGAACAGATCTGTGAAGAGGCGAAGAGGCGGCGGAGTCGCCGTGGTTTCTCGACTACCTCTGGGTCCAGGCGTGCCCTCCTCATCAGGGAAGCCGATGGCGCTGTGAGGGCTCAAAGGCTGGATCGGCAAGCAGGTGAAGTGCCACCGGGCGGCGAGGAGTCGTTGGAGCTCTGGCCTACGGATCTGCGGTCGGTGTCGAGGGAAAGGGGACTCGCCAACCTGGCAGCGCTGCGAGCCTGCCCCTTCATCTGCTGGTGCGCGGAGAATCCTGGCGCACTTGGGCACGACGCCTGGAGAGGGCTGGCGAGCAACCTCTTTGCGGCGTGCGGTGAGGACGGACGAGCAGTCTTCCACGAACTCTCGATGCTCGACTTGGAGAGGTACAACCCGAGGGAAACCGACAGCGTCTACTCGCACGCTGCCCAGTCGGTGATCCGCTTCGGCCCCCTGACCTACGAGCGGCTCACAGAGGCGGGGTGGCCAGGACCGGTTCCTCCAGCCCCGAAAGCACCCGCAGGCCGTGTGGGCATATTGGCGACCGATGTGGCAAGTCCGGGCGAAGAGGCACTCGCCATCGACGCTGCCCGAGTCACCATCACCCCGGTTTCTGGCTCTGGCGAGTACCTTCCCGAGCTGTCGAGGTGGATGGATAAGAAGGTTTTGGCCCTGCAGGCCGACCTTGGTTCAGGCAAGACCGAGCGCGCGGTGGAGCAGTCCCGGGGCTTCCCGCGGGTGACCGTCATCACGCCGACGCGAGCGTTGGCATCCGCTGCAGCCTTCCGATTCGACGCTCACGACTACCAACGATCTCGGGGCGTGTTGGAGCAGGAACGCGTCGCCGTATGCCTGAACTCGATTCCACGGCGGCCTCCAGGATGCCACGAAGACGGGCTCCTGGTGCTCGACGAGATGGAGCAGTTGGCCGATGCTCTGTACGGGGACACCGTCGGCAAGGCATCGAGAGAAGTGTTCGGAGCGCTGCACGCCCTGGTCAGCGTGTCTGCCAAGGTGATCGTTGCTGACGCCTTCCTCAGCAGGCGGTCCCTGAACCTCCTGGGCAGGCTCGGTGTCGATCCCGACGACGTCGTGGTGCTCCAACATCGTGTGCCGTCAGGTGTTCAGGAAGTGCTGCGCCTGGCGAACGACGTCGATGCCTACCGGGTCTTGCGGGACTCCGTGGCCCGTGGAGAGCGCGTCTACGTAGCATGCACAGCCCTCGCGGATTTGAAGGCCATGGAGGAGATGATCCGTGAGTCGTCCTTCGGAGCCACGGGGAAGCCGCCGAGGGTGCTGGCGCTCCATTCGCAGATGGGTGCGGCGGCTCGAGAAACGCTCCAGGAGCCCACGAAGCACTGGAGCGCCTACGATGTGGTCCTCGGAACCTCGGCGGTCGGATCTGGAGTAAGCTTCGACGAGCCCGGGCATTTCGATTGCGTTGTCGTGCTCGCAAGATCGCTGCGGCAAAGGATGCCTGCATGGACGGATTTGCTCCAGGCCGCAAAACGGGTTCGGAGAACTCGGTCTGGTCGGCTCTACGCGTACGTGGCGCCGCGGAAATGCAGGGCACCGACAGACATGGATGTGATCGCGTCCACGGAGAGGTCGAAGGCCGAGGGCACGGCCCAGGAGGTGGGGGGCTTCCTGCTGCAGGCCCGACTCCAGGATCCCCATTTTGGGGGATGGTGCGAGACCCTGCAAGCCCAGCGCATCCGCTCTGCGAGAGCAGAGGACGAGTTCTTCGCCTGGTTGACAAGGGCGGACGTGCCGGTCAACGACCATGTGCCGCCTGTTGCCGGAGAGGAGCCGAGCGTGGACCACGCGCGAATCGCGGAGCTCAAGCGTCGCGTGCAGGAGCGGAAGGCAAAGGAGGTGGTGGCGGCTGAAGATCTGACAGAATCCGAAGCCTCTCGCATCGCCAGGTCAGGCCCTCGTGATCTAGACGAAACGCGCGCCATGGAGAGGCGACGCCTCTTGGACACCTTTGGGACGATCTCGGTCCCTCTGGCGGTCGAGGATCGAAGCGGTGCTGTCTCTACCCAGGTTCAGGGGCTCGTCAGCGCGGGTCTCGGGGCATCTGGGATCAGGGAACCGCTCTGCGCGGAGGACCGGATGGCTCTGGAGCAGGGCTCCTTGAACTCACTAGCGCACGAGCTGACCACCACCCGGCTGGTGTGCGAACTCCTTCTCGCTGCGGGTCTGGATCCCCTGGTGTTGACGGCGGAGCTGCAGATTGGCCTGGTCTCCTCTTCGGATGGCCTTCAGGAGCCGCCGGATGGGGTGGCACACACCTCGGAGTCCGGGACGTCCCTGCAGGCGTGTGACAGCCGGTCGCACCTCAAGATGGCGGAGATCGCCGAGCTGACCTGGAGCAAGGATTCCTTGATGGACTCGGGTTTCATCGGACGGGCTCGCACGATCCTCGATAGGCCTGGCGCGCGCGATCTCCTGCAGGGCCGGAACATCAATCCGCGGCTCGGGGCGTGGCATGATGGGGAATGGAGGGAAGACCCATGCAGAACGCTCGGAGCCATTCTCAAGTCCATCGGCATCAGGACCAGCAGCCAAATGACCCGGGTCGGTGGAGGTCGGCGTATCCGCGTCTACAGGGTCGACATGGATTCCCTCGGGAGGATTCTCGGCCTTGCCAGGCGGCAGAATCGCGTCAGGCGGGGCTTTCGGGTGCCGAGCGTCGAGGAAATCGGGAGGCTCTGTAGAGCTGTCTCTGTACGCGAACTCGAAACGGACAGCGGCCGGCGACAAGGGGATGGGAATTCGGCCCACCAGGTTCGAGGAGGCGCCATGTGGGCTCCGAGGGCTGCGATGCTGGCTCGCCAGACTGGCTCTCCCGGCTTCGAAGCGGTGCCGAGCGGGTAGGCGGGCTTCTCCCCCAAGCACTGGCATCGGGCTACTAGAAAAACGGCCCGAGCTTGTGAGACCAGGGTCACTTCTGTTCAACGGCCTGCTCTGGGGCGCCGAGAGGTGAGGTAGGATATCCACCAGGATGTCCGGCAGCGGTCGAACGCTGCTCGCGAGAACAAGAGCCTCATGACACAAACCCGTCGGCCAAGCACTCAGAAGGATCTGGAGACCCTCCAAGAGGCGCTTCGGTCCAGGCAGGCTATCCTGGTCGCCGGACCTCGTTTCCCGCGGGGACCCATCGCGCGATGGAACGCCGCCGCAAATAGCAAGGAAGGGGTGGCGCCATCTGGGCTGCCGGGAGAGGCCGAACTCATCGCGGCCCAGCGCTTTCCCGTTGTTCTGGATGCCGGGCGCTGCTCGTTCGTGGAAGCGTTCCTGCTGACAGGGGTGCTCCCCATCCGCCTTCGGTCAGAGGCCATTCGGGGCCTGAGTGATTCCACCGGGGCGCCTTTGGTGGTGGACATGTGGCGCGAGGTTCACGAGGAAGGGAAGGGCGCCAGATGTACGAGCGACATTGAGGGAGTCGCCTCGACCGATGTGCAGCGGCTATGGAAACGGCTTCCGGAAGGTGTACGGGGCGGAGTGCTGGTTCTCTGGGGATTCTCCGAAGACGATGCGCGTTCGATGTCCGTGGCCGACGCGATTGCCGGAAGGGCCATCGACACCCCCGCCCACCACCCGGCCTTCGCCTGGGATGATGTGGGGCTTCGCTGGCTCGTCAGAAAAGGTGCAAGCTGGAAGGCGCTCCCGAAGGCTTCTTCTGCCGCACAGAACGAGCGGCAACGAAGCGGTATCGCTGCCGTGCCAGGCATCTTGCTCCCCACTCAGCGAGACGCCACCGGCTTCCCCACCGGGCTGGCGCGACTCGTGCGGCCCTGGCGAGCACTCGACCTGGCCGGGGAACGACGCGTGCGCGAGCTGCTGGACAGCCGTAGGCTCTACCACCTGCCTGCCGAGCCAATCGGAGCACCGGTCCCACCTCGAAGCTGCAGGGATCCCGAGCGTTTCCAGTCGTTCCTCTCAATTCTCGACCGACCGAGGAAGGCTCTCGTCGGTCCACGAGGAGCCGGGAAACACGCGATCCTGGAGTACTTGGCGCTGCGTGACCTGGCCATGAGTCGCACGCCGCTGATCATCCCTCTGTCAAGGTTCGTCGGAGTCGAATTTCGCAGCGTGCGCCTCTTTGAGGCTGCTCTTGAGCGCACCTTCGGCGAGCAGGTTCGAGACGAGATCCACAAACTGCGAAGACGAGCAGAGGGCGTCGTCGAGCGATGGCGCAAGGGAGCGCCGATCTCCTTGTACCTGGAGGATTTCGGCGCGCTATGCCCACGGGAGAGAAGCCAGGTCGCTCGACTGCTCCTCGACGAGGCTCCTGCTGGGTGCCCCATGGTCTACTCGACTCGGGGCGCCGACCTCGTCGGTCTGCCAAGGGAGGTTCCCGCCTTCCTGCTTCCAGTGGGTGACGGACCGTGTCATTCGGTGGGTGAAGGTCAAGGGAAGTGCTCTCCGCATCTTCGCAGTGAATCACATAGCACACACGACATGCTCCTACGGTTGCGCCTACTGCAACCCCGTATCTTCAATGCGGGACAGGAGAGCTCATCGGCGAGGGGATTGGTTACCAGCAGGCACCACTCGCGCACCACGCTTCCTTGCGCGGCATGGATGTTCGACGATGGCTGCGACGGTCCTCCTCCGGACCTGCTGGCCAAGGCGATCCGAAGGCATGGGCTGACCGGCAGCCGGCTCGAACAGCTCGAACAGCTGGTCTCCACTGCCGTGGATCTGGCGCTCGCCGGGGGCGAGACCTCTGAGGAGCTGCGTAGTGACCTCACCTCCTTCATCGAGAAGCTGGCGGCCATCGCCCTACTGGATGGAGGTCGCAGCACGGCGTTGTTGATGCCAGAGGAATTGGAGTACCTCCCAGGTGGGCTTCAGCCAGCACCCGATGCGCCGGGAGAGTTCCGGGAGAAGCTCTGCCAATCCCTGCTCCTCGACGGTCCCCTCGAACCGGACGGATACGCTGCGTACGATACCTGCCTCCGTTTCACGTCACGTCTGCTGCAGGATTTCCTTGCCGCGCGGCACTTCGCGCACCAGTACCCGGATGTCCGTGAACCCAGAGTACGACTCGAGAAGCAGGCCAGAGACAGAGTGCGTTCTCCCTGGCAACGTGCTTTCAACGACCCACTGCAGCGAGAAGGTTGGTTCCTGCCCCTACTGGTGGGAATTCTGGGGCGCAACGGCATAGCCAAGCCCCAGGAGATCCTGGCTGTACTCCCTGAAGAATGGTCACTGGGACGCATGCGTCTTCAGCTGCGCTGCGTTCCCTTCCTACCTCGGAAACTGCAGCCCGAACTGCTGTGTGGCGCCGCCTTTCGTACGTTCTCCGATGTCGCTCGACGCGTCGAGCCCTTCACGTCGGAATTCGTTTCCGACCTGGCCAGGGGGGGAGAAGCAGCGCGGCAGCTCTTCATGCAGGTGCTGCGGCATGAGTGGAGAAACGGCAAGCAGGAGGAGCGCCGTGCACTGCTGCAGACCTTGGCCGCGCTACCCGGACCGAGCGCCACGCGAACCGCCGTGGAGTGGTTCGATGGATGCTCCACATCATCAGCCGCAGAGGAGATGCGTGTGCTTTCCGTGCACGCGTTGGGAGGAACGGGCACATGGGAAGCCCGAGGCCGCCTGGCCGCGCTCGTCTCCGATCCCGGTGAGAGCAGCGCTGTGCGCGAGGCCGCGGTGCGTTCCCTCGCGCGGGACTGCCAACCCTCCGACGTCACGGTGCTCGCCGAGGCACTGCAGCACCCGATCCGTGCGGTGAGGCTATCGACTGCTCGAGGGATCGGTGCCGCTGGAATCCCGGCGATGGTTCCATTTCTGCAGTCGTTCCCCGACCCCGAGAAGAAGGAGCAGATGGCTGTCGGTTTCGCACTGGCCACCAGCCTCCCGGCAACGAGGATACCTGGACACAGTCTGGAAGAGCATGAGGGCGCACGCACCTCTTTGGGAGAGAGACCACTCATTGCCACCCTGAAGCGCGGCAGTTCCAAGCGGCTGCCACCCCTGTTGGAAGGCTTCTCCAGGGGTCTCTGCGAGCGCGATGAGGGGCCTGTGTTGACCTTCGCGGGTGCGCCTTCGCACATGGGCAAGCCAGGATCGATCTCTACATCGGCTGTCTGTGGGTTGCAGCGGCTGGCTTCACTCGCAAGAGGCACCAGCTTCCCCGCAGGCCTCGGTCCGCAGATACGGCAAATAGCACGTGCCCATCCCCACTTCCTCCCCCGGGGCGTCCTGGAGCTTCTCTTTGGCGAATTTGCGTTCCTGCTTCCAGGGGGAGAGGCGAGGGCCTGGCTTCGTGACGTGTCGAGTTGGGCAATGCTGCGTCCCGCTGCCGACGGCGCCGGGCGTTTCTGGCTCGAGTACGGCCACCCGGGGTCTCCATCTCGCCCGCAGCGTCTAGCCGAAGCACGGCTACAGTTCGATGTCTGCCCACTCAGCTTGCCAGCCCGCCGTGGCATGCCATGTACGCTCGAAGGCCGCGCGGTCATGGGAGCCCTGCAGCGGCTTCCCGCAGCACCGAGTGGAGTACCTGGCCGGTGTCTGCCTGTATACCTAACCCACCTGGCGGAGAGCAGACCCGACCTGGCTGGCACTGCCGAGCTGGCGCGCGCCGCCCATGCCGCCGCCTTGATGGAGCTGCTGATGGGGGCTCGCCTGTCGGGAGGACCGCTGCTGGAGGTGATAACCGACTACGAGGGAGACCCGGGAAAGGGAGCCTGGACGGGTGAAGCAGCCTGGCTGGCCGCGCTCCACGCAGAGCTGTGCCAGGTGCCGGACGTAGTCGACCGGGTGTACAACCTCGATGATGTCCAGGAGCAGGCAAGGAGAATGAGCCTCACTGAGTTGCCAGCGCGCGAGGCTACCGTGCAGGCAACGGCGGAATACCTGAAGCTGGTAGCGGATCGTAACAGCGCGGGGTTCGAGGCTCCTCCCTGGTCGGAGGCCACAGCCCGAGCGATCCTCCTTTCCCGTTCGCCGCTATCCGGCAAGCTGTTCTTTTCCCAGGCTCCCCTGGCCTGGCTACTGCGCTTGGTCCGCTTCCTGTCCCATACCTTTGCGCCGACTGCGGAGAATCCCTGGCTGGTAGCCTGCGGGCTGGAGTTGTCGGGCGCCTTGCCCATCGATCTCCAGTCGCTGACCTTGTCTCTGCAGGATGCGATAGCATTGTCCCTTGACAGTAGCAGCCGACACAGGTCCCAGGCTCGTGCATGGCTGGCGCCCCTGGTCGTCGATGATTGGCGACTGCCTCGCATCCGGATCCACGCTCCCGGCGGAATGGACTTCGATATCGAGCGTCAGCCGCCCAAGGGAGCCCCCTCCAAGGAACGAAATGCGGCAACAACCCAGCAACAGGCCGAGATACCTGGCGATATCCTTGTTCGCGAGCTCGAAGGTGGTGGTCCAGATCAGCTGACGTCCTCTGGCGCACGCGCGCAGCTTGGCGAAG
>CAYVQL010000210.1:0-19693 GCA_964454135.1 uncultured Enterobacterales bacterium
CGGCGGTGGCGGCGGCTTCGCCGGCTTCTTCCACCTCGCCGTCGCAGTCGTTGTCCTTGCCGTCGCAGAGCTCGTCGGCGGCCGGGTGCATGTCCGGGTTGCCGTCGTCGCAGTCCTCGGCTTCGGCGTAGCCGTCGTTGTCGCCGTCCTTGGGGATCTCGGTCTCCACGCAGCCGGCGAGTGCGGTCAGCGCCAGGAAGGATATCACCCGGAAGAAAAATGCAGTCAGCGTGCGCATGTTCGCCTCCATTTCAGCGGGCGTAGACCAGCATCAGGTTCTCACCGGCGCCTGCGGTGCCGGTGTTGAGATTCAGGGCGTCGCCGAAGCCGATGGCCGTGGACTCGGTGCCGGAGTCGGCGGCGTTGGGCCCCAGGCCGCTGGAGGTGGCCGGGTCGTCGAAGGGGCAGCCGGTGTTGGCCACTGCGCTCCAGGTGGGCCCGTAGGCGTGGTCGGCGCAGTCGGCGCAGGAGCAGTTGGTGCCGCCGTCGTGGTCTTCGGCGTTGAAGTAGAGCTGGGTGCTGCAGAGGGAGAGATAGACGCCGATGCTGCCGTCGCTCATCTCGTAGCCGTAGCCGTCGGACCAGCAGGTGCTGCCGCCGTACCAGTCGATGAAGGAGCCCAGGTCGTCCAGGCCGTCGCCCACGCTGTGGTACGAGGCCCAGTCCCCCGAGGGTTGGTGGATGAACAAGAGGTCCTGGAACTCCATCTCGTGGAAGGCCGGGGACTTGAAGTCCTCGTCCAGGGCGGTCAGCTCGCCGAAGCTGGTCTCGTCGCTGTCCCACAGGTGGCGGTCGTACCAGGTCCAGGTGTCTTGCCCGTCGTCGCTGACCACGGCCAGCAGGGTCCAGCCGCCGTCATCGGTGCTCATGTCGCACCAGGCCTCGTAGGCCGAGCCGCCCTCGGGATCGAGCCAGTAGGAGCCATCCACGGGGGTGTCGTGGGAATCCATGGCCTCGGCGCAGGAGACGGCCGGGCAGTCGGACTCGCTGCCCGGCGGGCAGATGGTGACCTCGGCGCTGTCCGAGGGCCCATCGACCTCGCCGTCGTCGGGGGTGATGGTGCAGCTCCAGAACTCGCCGCTGGAGGTATGGTCGGCGGCCACGGTGTCGTCGTCGATGGTGGTGGTGCTCGCGCTCTCGAAGAGCTCGCCGTCGCGGGTCCAGACCACGGTGTAGTTGATGGTGTCGAGGTCGGTGTCGGGCGCCTCGATGTCCACCGTGCAGATCAGGTCGTCCGCCTCGGCCGGGTCGGCCGGGTCGATGGCGATTTCCGGGGCCTCAGGGGCCGTGTTCAGGGCGGTGATGGTGGAGGAGACCAGGGACTCGCCGTCCACGTCGCCGTCGTTGGGGGTGACCGTGACCTGCACCTCTTCGTGCTTGTCGAACCAGCTGGCGCCGTCCAGGGTGTCGCCGCTGGCGCCCACTACCACGCCGTCCACGGTCCAGCTGTAGGTGATGGTGATGGGATCGCCGTCCTCGTCGGAGGAGACCACCGTGGCGGTGATGGTGTCGTCGGTGTAGCACTCCTCCGGGGACAGGCTGACCGAGGAGATGACCGGCGTGGTGTTGACCACCGTGGCCGTGTCGCTGGTCACGGCCGCGCCGTCATCGGTGCCGTCGGAGGGCGTGACCACCACGTGCACGGTGTCGCCCTTGTCGAATACATCGCCGGAGAGGGTCTCATCCGTGCTGGTCAGGGTGCCGCTGACATACCACTCGTAGGACAGGTAGACGGTGTCGCCGTCCTCGTCGGCCGTGGCCACCGAGGCCGACAGGGTGTCGTCGGTGACCGGGGCGGTGGTGGAGATGATCAGGCTGGTGATCTCGGGGGGGGTGTTCTCCACGTCCACGGCCGTGGCGGAGAGCGCCACGCCCTCGTCGTAGCCGTCCCAGGGGGTGGCCACGCAGGCCACGTTGTCGTCGCGGTCGAAGTAAGTGCCGTCCAGGGTGTCGCCGTCGGCCTCCACCTCGACGCTGTTGACCAGCCACGAGTAGAGGTAGCCCTCGCTGTCGTCGTCCGCATCGGACCAGCCCGTGACCAGGCAGCTGAAGGTGGTGGTCTCGTAGGCCTCGGTCGGATCCAGGGTGGCCGCCTTGGCGGTGGGCACGGCGTTTTCGATGATCAGCTGATCCGAGCTGACCGGCGAGCTGTCCACCGAGCCGTCGTTGGCGGTCACCACCACCAGCACCCGCTGGCCGCGCACGAAGAGGCTGGGCTCCAGGGTGTCCACCACGCCCTCTTGCACGGTCTCGCCGTCCACGACCCAGTCGTACTGGAACGTGATCTTGTCGCCGTCCTCGTCGCGGGCGTTGACCGTGGCCTGCAGGGTGTCGTGGCGCGTGGCCGGATCCGGGCCCAGCAGCACCTCGGTCACCTCGGGCGGGTGGTTGTAGATGTCGGCCTCGGCCGTGGCGGCGGTGCCGTCCTCGTAGCCGTCATTGGGCGTGGCCGTGACCGTCCAGTGATCGCCGCGGGCCGTGTATTCGGCCGACAGGGTGGCGCCCTCCCAGGTGCTCACCTCGTCGCCTGCCAAGGTCCAGACGTAGTTGACATCCACGGTGTCGCCGTCCAGGTCCGTGACGCTGGACACGGCGGTCAGGTCGTCGTGGGGCAGAGGCTCGGCGGGCACGATGGCCACCTGCACGGCGGGCGGCGCGTTGGCCACCGTCACCTCGAAGCTGTGGCTGGTGCCCTCGTCCATGCCGTCGTAGGGCGTGATGGCCACGCCCCAGAGCTGGCCGCGCTGGGTCTCGGTCCACGAGACGTGGGGGCCCGTCAGATCGGGGCGCTCCACCCCGTCCACCGACCACAGGTAGCGGTAGGTGATGGGGTCGTTGTTCATGTCCTCGGAGGACACCGCCACCAGGGCTTCCAGGTCGTCGGCCGTGGTGGGGTAGTAGGGGTCGATCTTGGCCTGGGGGGCCGAGGGCACGAAGTTCTTCTCGCACTCCAGGCCCATCAGGATGACCAGGGAGAGGCCGAGCAGCTTGGGGATCATGGATTTTTCTCCGAAGGGCGAGGTCTCGGCGATGCAGCGCGGGCGGTGCGCAGGGAGACGCCGGGAATGGCCAGGGGTCAATCTATACGAAGTGCGGCGCACCTGGGAAGGAGGGGCGGGATTGCGACAGGGAGATGACAGATTCGACCTTAGAGACGCCCCGGCCCCAGGCTCCTCCACCACCCCTGCAGGCGCGCCTCGTGATGCCCCGGCACCAGCACCAGGTGGTTGCCCAGGGGCCGTTGGAGCAGCTCTTCGCGGGCGCCGGCCTGCAGCACGATACGGGCCTGGGTGCGGCAGAGGTCCGCGGCGCTTCCGGGCTCGGCCAGCAGGCCCTGCGCGACCCAGAGGCGCTGCAGGCGCTGCCCGCCGATGCGCAGCAGGGTGACGGGGCCCGGCTCGAAGCGCCCGGCCAGGCCCACGCCACGCCCCGACTCGAAGTGGGTGGTGAGCTGGACGCTGCGTACCAGACTTTCGGGCACGGTGCAATGGGCCAGCCACAGGCCGTCCGCGGTCAGGCGGGCGGGGTTGGCCATCCAAGAGGCCTGGTCCAGCAGCAGGCGCGCCCAGAGCATGCCCAGGGTGGCGGGGACATCGCCTTCGCAGCCCCCTGTGCTGCCAGCATCGTTCAGGGCCGCCAAGGCCAGGCATCCCGTGCCGCCCTGCCGCGTCAGCAGATCGAAGCAGCGTATGGTCAGGGCGTCCAGGCGGTGGCGGTCCGCCAGCAGCGCGACGCCGCGGCGCAGCGCCGCGGCCCGATCCAGGGCCTGTTGGCTGGGGAGGGGGAGGGCGGAGTCGCCGCGCTGCGGGAGCTGAGCATGCCCGAAATCCCCTTCGCTCGCCTCCAGCAGCTCCTCCATGGGGATGCGCACCAGGTGGGGCCCCCAGGCCTGGCGCAGGATCTCGCCGCCGGGCCGGCTGGCCACCAGCCAGTCCGAGGGCTCGCCCACCAGGCCCAGGCGGGCCCGGCGCAGGCGGCGCTGAGCGTCGAGGTCCGCCAGGGATTGGGAGAGGGTCTCGAGGCCGGGTTGGTCGTGGGGCCCGTCCAGGTAGCAGAGCCGCGCCGGGATGCGCCGCTGCCGCAGTGCGGCCAACGCCTCCATGGCGGCGGCCAGGCTGTTGTCGCCGCCGTGGGCCAGCAGGATCAGGGCCTGATCGGGCTGCTGGGCGGCCTGGGCGAGAACCTGGGCCTCGGTGCCGCCTGTGAGTACGAGCAGGCAGTGGGGCGCAGCGTCGTCCTCCCAGCCGCCCATGGCCTGCAGTGCGCGGATGTAAGGATGGGCCAGGCGCTGCACGGCTTGCGGGTCGTGGATGGGGGAGGAGAGGATGCGG
Source organism: uncultured Enterobacterales bacterium (assembly GCA_964454135.1). Classification (GTDB taxonomy): domain Bacteria; phylum Myxococcota_A; class UBA796; order UBA796; family JAFGLY01; genus CAYVQL01. The sequence goes on from CAYVQL010000210.1 coordinate 4,332, forward strand.
TAGGGGAAAGAGCTCGGCATCATCGGGGGAACGTAGCGCGCTCGGGGTGGCGGGGGCTCGCGGGCTACGGACGCGGGCCAGCGGCTCGCGCCACGCCCCCGCACGGGAGAACCTCCGTCGGCCAACACCGGCTCTGGAGCCCCGGGGACGAGCAGTGCTATCCTGTACCAGGCGCAGCCGCGCGTCGCGGCGGAGCTGACGATGAAGACCTTCTACCCGTCCTTCTTCAGCGTGTTTCCATGGCTCTTCCTGGGGGGCTACGCGTTGGCTCTGCCAGGGCTGGCCGTGCTGTCCCGCTTCGGCCTGCCACCGTCGGCCTTCGCGTGGGCTCTCCCTTCGGGCGCGCTCCTGGCCGTGCCGCTGACCCTCATGATCGTGTTGTCGGAGCGCGTCCGGATCGACGCCGATGGGCTCCGAGCGGCCGATGTCTGGGGTCTGCGACGGTCGATGAGCTGGGCCGACATCCATGCCGTGAAGCGATTTCGCATGCTGAACGTGCAATGGCTGCGGCTCTTCCCCGCGGATGGAACCAGGCCGCTTTGGCTTCCCATCTTCCTCTCGCGCCGGGACAGCTTCCTGGCTGCCGTGAAGGAGACGGCCCCGGCAGACCATCCCCTGGTCCGGAGCCTGGGAGGCGATCGGGCCTAGAAGCCCGCACGATCCGGGCCAGCTATGAGTCCACCCCATGCCCGCCCCCCTCGACGTCCTCTACCTGCACCCCACGCCCTATGGGCCGGGCGCAAATCCGCGGCGCCCGCGCTTTCCGGTGCTGCCCGTAGGCGCGGCGGGGCTGATGAACCTGCTGTGCCAGCAGGGCCTGCGGGTGGCGGGGCTGAACCTGCCCGTGGAGGAGATGCTCGAACCCGGTTTTTCGCTCGACGCCTGGCTGAGGGCGCGTCCACCGGCCGCCCTGGCGCTGCTGGACCTGCACTGGGCCGAGCACGCCCTGGGAGCCTGTGAGGCGGCCCGGCGCGTGCGGCGGACCTGGCCCGAGACGCGTGTCGTCGCGGGCGGGTTGACGGCCACCCTCTTCGCCCGCCAGCTGCTGGAGGCCTGCCCAGCCTTCGATGCGGTCATCTGCGGAGATGGCGAACCGGCGCTGCCCGGCCTGGTGCGGGCCGTCATCGAGGGACGGATCTGGCCCCCGCCAGCCGTCCCCAACCTGTGGACGCGCGCCGGCGCACCATCCAGGCAGGAAGCGGCCAGCAGGGAGCAGCTCGACGCCTTGGATTTCGCGGACCTGGAGTTCCTTGAAGACGCCGAGGCCTACCAGCGCCTGGTCTACTCCTTCCCCCCCGGTGGCCAGGCCAGCGGCGCCCGGGGCAGCTGGCTGCCCAATGGCCGCGGCTGCCCCTTGGACTGCAGCTTCTGCGGCGGTGGCCGGGAAACACCCAGGCGCCGCGCCCCCGAAGCGCTGGTCCGCGACCTGCGACAACTGGCGCACCAAGGGGTGGACCAGGCCTGTCTCAACCTGGATCCCGACGTGCTGGGCGGCGACCACCGCCGTGCGTTCCTGGAGCGCTGGGCCGCAGAGGGACCTCGCATCGGCCTCTACCTCGAGTCCTTCCAGCTGCCCTCGCGCGCCCTGGCTGACGGCCTGGCCCGCTGCGCCGATGCCGCCTGCAGCGAGCTGGCCATCAGCCCTCTTTCCGGCGACGAGCGGATCCGGCGGCGGCACGGCAAGCGCTTCTCCGACGTCCAGCTGCTGCTGGCCCTGGACCTGCTGGCCGAGCGGAACATTCCGTGCTCGATCTTCTTCTCCCTGAACCTGCCCGGCGAAGACGAGCGCAGCTTGGAGCTGACCATGGCCCTGGCCGAGCGCCTCGCCCAGCGCCCGCAGCCGCTGCGGGTGGCCAATCTCTGTCACGCCTTGGATCCGGGGTCGCCCATGGCCCGGGAGCCGCGGCGTCACGGCATCGAGCGCCTGTGTCTGCGCAGCTTCGGCGACTGGCTGGCGCGCGGCCGCCGGGCGCGGGAAGGCTCCCTGCGCTGCGAGCGCGAGGAGGATTGGGGCTTCGTGGTCGGGGGCCGCGACCTGGGCGCCATGGCGGCGCGCTGGGATGGGCTGGCAGCCAGTAGCGGTGGGAGGGTCCAGGTGGTGCCGGGGCCGTGAGGAGCGCGGGAACTTCACCTATACGGGAAGTACGGAGGGGTCCCCCCTCCAACTTCCGAAAATCGCGAGGTTCAGGCGGGTCCCCCCCCGGGGGTCCCCCCTCCAACTTCCGAAAATCGTGAAGTTCGGGCGGATCCCCCCCGGGGGGTCCCCCCTCCAACTTCCGAAAATCGTGAAGTTCGGGCAAATCCTCCCTTCCGGATGAGGCCGATGAAGCCAAGCCCGAGTTTTCATTGGGACCCCACCGCCTGCGGTTTCTCCCCCCAACCCGCCGCGATAGGTGCCGTGGAGCACGCCTGTCTCCGGCTCCATCCATGCCTTCCCCCTTCAGCTCGAACCTTCCGCCGCTCGGGCCGGATCTGGCCTGCCGAGACCTCCCACGGCCGTCCGTGGCACTGGAAACAGAACCGGTCCTGCATGCCCTGGCCGCGGTGGCCGGCCAGCAAAGCGTACCGGGCGCTCCCTGAGCGCGCGGGACCGCCATGGCCATGAGCCCCCAGTCCCGCGAGACGCGTGCCAGCCTGCTGCTGGCAGCCATCAGCGCGGCGGCAGCGGCGGTCATGGTGCTGCGAACCTGGAGAGAGCAGGTGGATCCGCTGGACCTGCCCAGCGGAGACGCGGGCTACTACGCGCTGCAGGCCCTGCAGTACCGCCAGCTCCTGCTGGACGGCCAGCTGGGCGCCCTGTTCTCCGAGCTGGCCCTGCCCGAGCTGCACCCCTTCCTTCATCCCCTGCTGCTGGGCCTGTGGTCCATGATCTTCGGTGCGACCCAGGTGGCGCATAGGAGCTACGGCGCCACCGTCACCCTGTCGGCCCTGGCCCTGCTGCCCCTCATCGGGCGCAGGGTGCAGCCCAGGGGCGGGCTGGGCGCTGGCCTGCTGGTGGCCCTGCTCTTCCTGCTGGGCCCCTACCAGCCCGCCCACCTGTTCACCTGCATGACCGAGCCCACCAGCCTGCTCACGTGGATGCTCGCCCTGTGGCTGGCCCTGCGCGGCTGGCGCGACGAGCGGCCACGGGCCTGGTTGCTGCTGGGCGCGGCCATCGCCATGGCCAGCCTGGTCCGCTACAGCAACCTGCCCCTGCTGCTGACGCCCCTCTTGCTCAGCGACCTGGTGGCAGCCCGCGGGCCCAGCTGGAAGGTCCGGCTGCAGCGCTGGGGCTGCTGGTTGGCCCCCAGCTTGCTGGTGGCGGCCTGTTGGCTGGCGGTCGAGCCCGAGTTCGCCCGCGCCGTCAAGGTGTTCCTCGGCCAATCCGCGGGTGCGTCTGCGGGCTTCGCAGGTTGGTTGTGGGTGCCCTGGGCCATCGCGACGCGTTTTTCCGGGACCTGGCTGCTGACCGCGCCGCTGGTCCTGCTCTTCCTGGGGGGGCTGCTGCCGCTCTTCACCCGCACGAGCCACGCCAGCAGCTTGCGCCTGGGGCCGGCGCGGCTGAACCTGCGGCTGGCCTGGGATCCGGGAACGATCCTGCTGCAGCTGACGGTCCTGTTGGGCCTGGCGGCGCTGGCGGTCCACCCGCTCAAGGTGACGCGCAACCTGTCGGCCCTGGTCCCCCTGCTCTACCTGACCGCCCTGCTCCCCTGGTGCGCCACGAGCCTGCGCTGGGGACGCAACAAGCGCAGCTTCCGTCCCTGGACCGCGCTGGCCATGGCGGCCGCTTTCCTGCTCCTCTACCTAGGCGCCCTGCAGGCAGGCAGAGCCGAGGAGCCCACCCGCCACAGGGGCCTGGTGGGCCAGCTCGAGCGCATGAGCAACGACCACCCCGACCACCACCCGCAACCCGAAATCCAGGCCGTGCTGGACTTCGTGGAACCCCTGGCCAGCCAGAGCCGTTGGCTCCTGGTGGAGGGTTGGGGCTTCGCCGACGCCCTGCTGCCCCTGTGGGCCGCCGACGCTGGCCTGGACGTGGAGGTGATCCTCAGCTGGGATGCGCGGCTCCTGTCCGCATCCGACGATCCCGAGGCCGAGCTGGCGGGCTTCGTCCTGATCGCGCCTCCCTTTCCTCCCCAGGTCGAGAAGGGCGAGCGGGACGCCAGCGGACCGCTGCGGGACGCGCTGCGCGCCGCCGGCGTGGCCGAGGTCGACAGCGTGTTGACCAGCTCCCGCTGGCGTGTCGAGACCTGGCAGCAAGCGCGCAGCGAGGCGGACAGCCTGCGCATCGAGCTCAGCCGCGAGCAGCGGATCGCCCGTGAGCTGGACGTCAAGCGCTAGCTGGTATGTTCCCACCATGACCCGCAAGCTCATCGTGACGGTCCTCGCGCTGTTCCTGGCGGCCTGCGAGCCCTCCGGCGATGGGGGCTCGGCCTCCGATCCCGGAGCCCGCCCCAACTTCATCTTGATCGACATCGACTCGCTGCGGGCCGATCGGCTGCACATGGATCACGAGGGGGAGCCCTTGACCCCGGCCATGCGCTCCCTGGCGCAGCGGAGCGCCAGCTTCGCCAATATGTTCAGCCAGTCCAGCTGGACCCTGCCCGCGCTGGCCAGCCTCCTGACAGGCCGCTACCCCCCGTCCTTCACCAGCTCCAACCCGGTGCACGAGCACGTGGACAGCCTGGGCCTGGTCTTCCCCGAGGTGCTGCGGATCTACGGCTACCAGACGGCCGTGGCCTGGGGAGACACCGTCCCGGTCTACTTCCCCGCCCTCTCCGAGGGCTTCGAGCGCCACCTGCGCGTCCGCCCTGGGCGAGGCGCGGATCCCTACCGCGATCCGCTGGTCGACTATCTGGACTCGGAGCCGGAGGAGCCGTTCTTCCTGCTGGTTCACAACCTGGACCTCCATCGGCCGGTCCCCCCTCCGGCTGCGAGCTTCATCGAGCTCCACGCACAGGAGGCGCCGCTCCCCACCTGCAAGAGCCTCACCGACGCTTATAAGAGCGGCCGCAAGCAGCTGGGCGAGGAGGCGGCCCGCAGGCGGACCATCACCTGCTACCACGCGGCGCTGCAGAGCTACGACCAGGTATTGGGCGCCGTGTTCGATTCGCTGCAGCGCAGCGGCCTGCGCCAGCGGACTGTGGTCATCGTGACGTCGGACCACGGTGAGGAGCTCTACGAGCACGGCCAGATGGGACACGCCGAGCTGCAGTACGACACGGTCTTGCGCGTGCCCCTGATCATCTCCGATCCGGCCTTGAAGGAGCCCATGGTCTTGGACGAGATCGTGCAGACCACGGATCTGGCGCCCACGATCCTTCAGCGCGCCGGCATCAGCGCGCCCCATGACCTGCAGGGCTCCTCCCTGCTGCCCCTGCTGGGGCTCTCCCAGGGCGCGTATGAAGAGCGGGATGTCTTCAGCTTCGCCAACACAACGCACGCCACGCTGCGAACCCAGAGCCGCAAGTTCCACCACCAGGTCATCGCGGGCGTGCCCTTCCACCAGCTCTTCGACACCCGCAGCGACCCGCAGGAACGGAACAACATCATCCAGCAGGAACCCGAGATGGCCTGGGAGCTGGGCGAGCGGCTGGAGCGCTTCATCCGGGAGCGCCAGGAACAGCGGGCCGCCTCGCCCCTCGTCGAGAGCCCGGACGCGCTGGAGCGCGAGCTGAAGGAGCGCGGCTACTGGGAGATGGTGCGCGAGCCGGAGCCCTGACGCCCCTCCGGATCCACGTTGTGCCAGTAGCCCTCCTCCTGCAGGCGCTTGCGCAGCTCGGGATCGGGTCCGGCGTGGGCGCGCCGGGGGGCGGGGCGGCGCGGGGGGGGGGCGCGGGGGGCGCGCCGCGGCCCCCCCCCCCCCAAGCCGGCGCTGCGCTCAGGCGCTGAGCTGGGCATCAGGTCCCTGCTCTCCAGGGGATCCTGCTCCAGGTCGTAGAGCGCGTAGTCCCGCTGCCCGCGCAGGCGCATCAGCTTGAGGGAGCCCGAGCGCAGGGCCGTGTTGCTGGGGTCGTTGACCGCGAAGACGTCCCGCGTCTCGTAGTCGCCCGCTGCCAGCCCCAGCAGGGGGAGCAAGGACTGGCCCCGCATCTGTGCTGCGGGGGCGGTCCCGGCGCGGGCCAGGACGGAGGGAGCCAGATCCAGCAGCTGCACCTCCTGCTGGACGCGCTGGCCCGGTGAGGGGGCCATGGGCTCGATCCAGAGCAGGGGAATGCGCAGGTCGGGCTCGTAGAGCGTGTTGTGGCAGAAGCGGCCGTTTTCACCAAGGTGGTGCCCGTGGGGCGAGGTCAGCACCACCACGGTGCGCTGCGCCAGGCCCGTCTCGTCGAGGGCGTCGAGAACCGCTCCCAAGCCCTGGTCGTAGTCCGCCATGGCGCGGTCGTAGACCGACTCGACGATCTCGATGGCGGCATCGTCATCCGGTCCGAGGCAGGCGCGCAGCTCCTCGATCTCGAGGGGTTTTTCACGGGCCCCCTTGGCGCCGTGCTTGTGGCAGCGCGCCTGCGCCCCTGGCCAGCGGGCCAGCTCGTCCACCTGCGCCACGAAGCGCAGATCCACGTCGTGCGCAAAGGCCAGGAAGGGCTCTTGGGGCTCGGCGCGCAGCCACTGCGCCAGCTCCTGGCTGGCGCCATGGGCCAACGGTGCGTCTCCCGAGGCCGTCACCACCGCGTGGAAGCGCGATCCCAGCGCACCCTTGAGCATGTCCGAGTGCGCCCCCAAAAAGGCCACCGTCTGGTAGCCGTAGAGCGATAGCACCTGGGGAAAGCTCTCGCTCTCGGCCTGCGACCAGCCCCCAGCCAGCGCCTCGGGCGTAGGCTGGACGGGGTAGCGGCCGGTCAACAGCACCGCCAGGGCGGGGATGGTCCAGCCGGCCTGGCTGGTGGCCCGCTCGAAGCTCACGCCGCGCTCGGCCAGGGCGGCCAGGTTGGGGGTCAGGGGCTGACCATCGCGCCGCGCCGCCAGGCGATCGGCTCTCATGGAGTCTGGCAGCAGGAACAGGAAGTTCGGCGGCTGCAGCAGGGAGGTCTCCAGCGGCGCCCGAGCCGGCTCAGGTGGATCGCCTCCTTCGCAGCCCTGCAAGGCGCCCAGCAGGAGCCAGAGGGCGGCACCGGCAACAGAACCCCAGGCCTCGCAGCATCCGATCATGGGGGGACTATACCCGAAGGGGCCCGGCCAGATTCCCCCCCCGGTTGACAGCCCCGCCCCGCAAGGGCAAGACATGCGACCCGCAACCACGTACGGAGAACCGATGAAGGTCCACGGCCAGCACTATCGCACCATCTGGGTCCACCCCGAGCGTCCCGACATCGTGCAAATCATCGACCAGCGCGACCTGCCCCACCGCTTCGTGATCGAGGATCTGGCCACCGTGGAGCAGTTCTGCGCAGCCATCAAGGACATGCACGTGCGCGGCGCCGGCCTGATCGGCGCCACGGCGGGCTACGGCATGCACATCGCCGCGCTGACCGCGTCCGCCCAGGGCGACCTGCTGGATCACCTGCAGGCCCGCGGCGACCAGCTCAAGGCCACCCGCCCCACGGCGGTCAACCTGGCCTGGGCCGTGGACCGCCAGCTGGACGCGGCCCGAGCCGCCGCAGAAAGCGCTGGCGGCGACCGCACGGCCGGAGAACGTGCCGCCATCCTGGCCGCCGTGCGCGCCACGGCCGACGCCATCGCGGACGAGGACGCCGAGTTCTGCCGTCGCCTGGGTCAGCACGGCTTGGCCATCATCGAGGACATCAGCAAGCGCAAGGGCGGCCAGGTGGTGAACATCCTGACCCACTGCAACGCCGGCTGGTTGGCTTTTGTGGACTACGGCTCGGCCACCGCTCCCATCTATGCGGCCTTCGAGGCGGGCATCCCGGTGCACGTCTGGGTGGACGAGACGCGACCCCGCAACCAGGGCGCGCGCCTGACCGCCTGGGAGCTGGACCAGCACGGCGTGCCCCACACCGTCATCCCCGACAACGTGGGAGGGCACCTGATGCAGCACGGCCAGGTGGACCTGGTCATCACCGGCACGGATCGCACCACCTACAGCGGCGACGTGGCCAACAAGATCGGCACCTACCTCAAGGCCTTGGCCGCCAGGGACAACGGCGTGCCCTTCTACGTGGCCCTGCCCTCATCCACCTTCGACTGGCAGATCGAAGACGGCGTGGCGGGCATCCCCATCGAGCAGCGCGGCGACGAAGAGGTGCGCTACGCCCGCGGCTGGCTGGACGGTAGCATCCAGGAGGTGCGCCTGACGCCCGAGGGCAGCGCTACCGCCAACTACGCCTTCGACGTCACTCCCCGGCGCCTGGTCACCGGCCTGATCACCGAGCGCGGCGTCTGCCAGGCCAACGCCGAGAGCGTGCTGGCGCTCTACCCGGAGCAGCGCCGCTGAGGGCCCGTCAAGGCATCTCGATGGTCGTCACCATGGTGAAGCCGGTCTTGCCGACGAACATGCCGGACAGGTCGGCGTTCAGATCCTCGTCGAGGTTTTCCTCGTCCAGCTCGGTCAGGCCCAACAGGCCGACAGCGTACATCTCGCCGTCCTGGAAGTTGGACCCGGGGATCACGATCTGCTGGTTGGAGCCCATTCCCAGGCTGCCCTCGCCCAGCTGGGCGATGGACTCCAGCTCGGGCAGATCGTCGTAGATCACCTCGCCGGAGCTGTCCGCCACCAGCACGAAGTACAGGTCGTGGCTGGTAGGCGTGACCAGGGCCAGGTCGGTGCCCGGCTCGTGGTAGCTCTCGGCCTCGGGGTCGGCGATTTCAGGGGCCACGGCTGAACGCACGGACATGCTGAGGCTGCCCTCGTCGTCCTCCAGCGTGAAGCCGTAGGTGGTGTTGGCGGTGTACACCAGGTCGGGATCGTCCACGGAGTGGGCCTCGTAGAGCCCCTCTTCTTCCGTGGACTCGATCAGGGCCACCTCTCCGGAGCCCCAGGTCAGCTTCGCGTCGGCCTCCTGGATGCCCTGCTCGGTCAGCCCCTGGTCGAGGGCCAGCCGGGCGCCGTAGAGCATGGCGTGGACCTGCTCCTCGAGCTCGATGTCGTACTGCGCCAGATCGTCTCCCGACAACGACATCAGTATGCCCGCCATGCCCTGCAGGGGCATGGTGCTGACGGCCACGGCGTCCAGGGCGCCCGAAGCGAAGAGGGAGAGCGAGTCGTTGACGTTGTCCGAGACCTGGGACTCGTCGTCGCGCATCAAGCCAGCCGCGGCGATGACGTAGATGTGATCCTCTTGCAGCGCCGTGCCCTCCAGCTGCACGGACGAGGTCTTGGAGCCGCTCACCAGGTCGAACAGGGCGTCGCTGCTGGATGGCAGCGTATTGAGCACCTCGTGACCGGAGTCGTCGTAGACCATCATCACCACCGAGTCGGCGGGCTCGGTCAGGGTCACGTCCAGGTGTTGGCCCGCGGGCACCACGTCGCCCTCCTCCGGGCCGCTGATCTCAGTCTCTTCGGCGGCCGTGCCCGTCACCTCGAACGTCTCGCCGTCGATGACGGCCTGGATTTCGTAGCTGGCACCCGCCTGGTAGGTCAGGCCCGGGCTGTCCTGGGAAGTGGCCTGGTAGTGGCCAGGCTCGATCTCCTGCAGCGCCACGTCACTGCCCCCGGGCAGGATGACCCGCACGCCAGCCCCGCTCACGGCGCTGTCACCCCCGCTCAAGGCCTGGAGCACGTAGACCTCGAGGATGGTGGTGTCGCCACTCTCCCCCTCCAGGCCGTATTGCTCCGCGAAGTCGGGAGAGTACAGCAGCATCGCCTCGATGACTGTGCGCTTGACGTACTTGTCCAAATCTATCTTGTCGCAGCCGGCCGCCAACGGGCAGGCGCAGGACAGAAGAACGGCCAGGGGACGAGCGAGCCTCATGGGTGCACCTCCGCAAGATGGATGAGCAAGCCTAGCACGGAGCAGCGGCAGGAGGAAGGACCGATGCGCTGCGGCGCGCCTCAATGGGCCCTGCTCCTCTTCGGCGCCAGGTGGCGATCCTGCAGGGCCAGCAGCTGCAGGTAGCTCAGGTAGATCTCGCTGGCCCTGTAGTCCCGCAGCTGCGCCACGGGGCGGTTGGAGCGGCGCCAGAGCGTCCAGTCCCTGGTGAGGATCTCCACGCCATGGCGCTCGGGATGCCGGAAGAATGCCGTGCCCGGGTAGGGGGTGAAGATGGAGAGATCCAGCCAGCCGCAGAGCCCCTCGCGGAACAGGCGATCCGCAAAATCGTGGGTGATGCTCGATTGTTGGGGATCGTCGCCCGGATGGCCGACGATGAAGTAGACAGTGGCCGAGACCTGGGCGTCGCGCGCCAGCGACAGGGAGCGTAGCGCCAATTCGGGTGTGATCCCCTTGTTCATGGCTTCCAGCACCCGCGGCGAGCCGCTCTCGGCGCCCACCGACAGCCAGCCCAGGCCCGCGCGCTTCATGGCGCGCAGGCCATCGGTGCAGATGGTGTCCAGGCGCGTGAGCAGGCCGAAGTTCGGCAGCCGATGGCGACAGCGCCCCAGCCCCTCCATCAGCTCGTAGAAGTAGGGCTGGTCCATCGAGAGCATGCTGTCGTCCACGCCGCGCAGGGGATTGCCGTAGTCCCGGCCCATGCGCTCCATCTCCCCAAGCACCCGCGCCACCGGGTGATGCCGCACCACCCCGCCCCAGAGCCGGCGCTCGTGGCAGAAGCGGCAGCGATAGGCGCATCCACGGCTGGTGATGGCCGAGATCTCCATCCCCTGGCAGAAGCGACGCGGCAGCAGGCTGAAATCGATGTCGGGCAGCTCGCCCAGATCGCCCAGGGGCCGAGCAGGGTTGCGATGCAGCTCGCCTTCTTCGTCGCGCCAGGTCAGTCCCTTCAACGCGCCCAGGTCGCCCCCCCGCTCCAGGCAGCGCACCAGCTCCAGGGCGGTCCACTCCCCCTCGCCTCGCACCACGGCGTCCACGCCGGGTGCCTCGGCCAGGCATTCCCGATCCCAGAACGTGACGTGGGATCCGCCCAGAACTACCGGCACCCGCTCGTCCAGCTCGCGCAGCATGCGCACCAGCTCCAGGGCTCGAGGGTACAGGTAGGTGAAGCCGGCCGAGATACCCACCATGCGCGGCTTCAGCTCGCCCAGCGCATCGGCCAGCAGGGCGCGCGTGCGCTGTCGCACCCGACTGGCTCCCTCGTAGTCGTCCACGAAGTGGGCCAGGGGCAGCACCTTGGTCGGCACGCCATGCTGCTCCAGGAACGAGCCCACCGTCACCAATCCGCGGGGAAACAGCGCCCCATAGGCGCCATAGGCCGGGGGTGCCAGGAGCAGGACCGGCCCCAGGCCGCGCCCGGTCGCCCCTTGCTCCAGCCCCCGTCCCGGCTGCCCGGTGAGAGGTCGGCCGTCGCGGAACACGTTCAGCGAGCGATCCCCCAGCGTGGAGTAGAGCAGGCCGCCGGGCTCCTCAGCCCGCAGGCCGTGGGCGCGCTCCAGCTCCGACAGCTCGCGCTGATAGGCGATGGCCCCCTCCAGATCGCCCTGGTAACGGTGCAGGTTGCTCAGGGCCGTCAGCTGGTGCAGCAGCCCTCGCGCGTCGCCAGCGGCACGATAGCCATCGCGCGCCCGCACCAGGTCGTCGCGCGCCTCGTGGCACCGCCCCAGGCCCAGCAGGGCCAGGCCGCGGTTGGCCCGCAGGCGTGTCCGCAGCAGCGGAGCGGACAGGGCCGCGGGCCAGCAGGCCAGCGCCTCGTCCAGCACCGACAGGGCGGCGGCGCTGTCGCAGCGCTGGTGGTGCAGGCCGCCCAGGTTCACCAGCAGCTTGATGCGCTCCCCGGGCGCGGACCAGGTGCGGGCCGCCGGCAGCGCGGCCGACCAGAGCCCCTCGGCCTCGTCGAGCCGACCCTGCTGGTAGCGCAGTCCTCCCAGGGCCACCTGGATACGCAGCCGGCCCTGCGGGTTGCCCGCCCGGCCGTAGGCCTCTTCAGCGGCCACCAGGGCCTCTCCAGCCACCTCCAGCTGCCCGGCCAGCTGACGCAGATCCCCTTCCAAGGCCCACGCCAGGCCCTCGGCCAGGGGATCCTGCGCCTGGCGGGCCGCTGCCACCGCTGCGCGACAGCGCTCCAGGGCGTGCTCCTGGCGCCCCAGGGCCGCCTGGGCTCGCGCCGCGTTGCAGCGCAGCCAGGGATCGTCCTTGTCGGCGGCTTCCAGGCTGTCCAGGGCTCGCTCGAAGCCCTCGGCGGCCTGCTCGGCGCGCCCCTCCCCCAGCTCCAGGGCCGCCAGGTTGCCCAGCGCCACCGCCGCCAGCGAAGGATCCTGCGCCGCCTCGGGCGAGGACCGGGCCTGGTGAAACGCGCTCCGGGCCTGCGCGACGTCACCCATGGCCAGGGCGCAGAGCCCCAGCCCCAGCTGGGAGGGCCCCTCCAGGCCCAGGGCCGCGGCGCCCTGGTAGGCCGCGCGCCCGCCCTGCGGATCACCGGCTTGTCGCAAGAGCTCGCCGTGACGCAACAGCAAGCGGGCCAGATCCGCGCTCGCCGGTGGTTGGCCCGCGCGGGCCGCGCGCAGCAAGCTTCGCAGCGCCTTCCTCTCATCAGGCATCGAAACGACCCGCCATGCACTTGGAACGAGCCGGCGTCCGGAAGGGACGTGCCGTCCGCCAGGACCCGGCATGCGCTACGATAGCGCGATGCTACGCGCCCTGCTCGACCAACAGCTGCTCGCTTGCCCGGCTTGCCGCCGTGTGGAGGAAGGCATCTTCCGTGACGCGCCGCTGCGCCTGCTGCGGGTGATCGAGGAGCGCGACGACTCGCTGGTCCAGGGTTTCCTCGGCTGTTCGGACTGCGGCGCGCGCTACCCGGTGGTCGACGGTGTGGCCGTCATCTTCAAGGACGTCGCCGGCTGGCTGCGGGAGCAGGAGCGCGGGGTCTTCTGGCGCGACGACCTGGACCCGGCGCTGTCCTCGTGGATGATGGCGGCCTGGCCCGACGACGAGGACCCCAACTGGCGACGGCAGATGCTGGCGACCTACGCCCTGGCGCTGCAGCCCGCCCCCCAGGACCTCGATCCCTTTTCCGCTGCGCTCTGGCAGCAGGCGGAGCAGAGCCGCGCCTTCCTGCAGCAGCGCCGCGACGGCCTGCTGGCCGCAGCGGGACCAGCGCCCCTGGTGGCGGATTTCGGCGTGGCTGTGGGCGCGTCCTCCCTGGACATGGCGGGCCGTGGAGCGCGCGTGATCGCCATGGATCGCGATTTCGGCCCCCTGCGCCTGCTGGCGCGCCTGCTGCGACAAGGTCGAGCCCAGGCTCCCCGCTGGCGCCACGGCGGAGACGACTACACGACAGTCGAGCTGCGGCTGCCCCCATCCCAAGCCCCGCTGCAGCTGGCCCCCATCGCCGCCGATGCCACGGATCCGCCACTGCGCAGCGCCTCGCTGGACATGGCGACCTGCTACAACCTGGCCGACAACGTGGCGGATCCCGTCCTGCTGCTGCGTCAGATCAACGGCGCCCTCAAGCCGGGCGCAGGACTGGCGCTGTCGAGTCCTTACGACTGGGTGTCGCGCTGCACGCCGCGGGCGCTGCGGCTGGGGGCCTCCATCCGGGCCGGCGCCGACCAGCAGCCTGACGCCGCGCAGGCCATGCGCGACCTGCTTCGAGGCCGCCTGGGCCTGGCCTCCGGGCTGCGCTTCCGCATCCAGCATGAGACCGAGTTCCTGCCCTGGGTCCTCCCCCGTCACCGGCGCAGCCTGCACGTCTTCCTGTGCCACTACCTGGAGGCGGTCAAGGAGCGGCCCGCGAAGCCAACCTGAGCCCTGCGCGGCGGCTCGCATTGTGGGTGCCGGGAGCCCCCGCTATAATCGGCAGGAACTCTCCTGGTCCGAACGAGGTCGACCATGCCCTCATCCGCTGCGCGCGTCGGAGACACGGCGGTCGGAATGCCCCACTGCCACTCGGTCCATCCCTGGAGCCCCACGCCCCATCCCAACGCCGGTCCCATCCAGACCGGCGCCGGTACGGTCTACATCGAGAACTGCCAGGCAGCGCGTCTGAACGACATGGGCGTGCACGCCGCCTGCTGCGGGCCGAACATCTACACGATCATCACCGCCTCATCTACGGTGGTCATCGAGGGCAGCGCGGCGGCACGCCTGGGCGACTCCACGCTGCACTGCGGCACGGCCGCGGGCTCCATCGTCACCGGGGCGGGCACGGTCACCATCGGCGGTTGAGGGACCGCTGCCTCTGCCACCGTGAACCTCTTCCTGACCCGGCGCTGCCAGGAGCGTTGCGCTTTCTGCTACGGCAAGGCGTGGCTGCGCGAGGCGGATCCGCAGCGGCTGCCGAACCTGGAGCGGCTGCTGGAGGCGCTGCGCAGCTACGCCGCGCTAGTGGAGCGGGCGCCTCCCCTGCCGCCCTGGCGGCCGGACCAGGACGAGCTGACGCGTTCGCTGCACAGTTCGCGCGTGGTCAACCTGATGGGCGGCGAGCCCACCCTGCACCCGGCTTTCGAACAAGTGGTGCATGAGATCCGCGCGCTGGGTCTGGGCATCGGCCTCTTCACGAACGCCTCCCAGCCGGAGCTGGTGCGGCGGGTGAAGGAGCAGCTCTGGTCGGTGACCGTCAACGCGCGCTTCGCGGCGCGGGCGCCCGCCCTGGGGGTGGATCCGCTGCGCCTCTATGCCAACCTGGCCTTGAGCCCGGCAGACGACGTGCGGGCGCAGCTGAACGCCATCCACGCCGCGGGCCCGCGCGTCCTGCTGCTGGCCTTCGCCACCCCCGCCGGCCAGGAGGGCGGCCGCTGGTACACGCCAGAGGACCTGGACGAGATGCGCCAGGTGCACGAGCAGGTGCGGGTTTTCTGCCGAAGACACGACATCTCGCTGGCCTACGAGTGCTCCTTCCCGATCTGCGTGGCCGAGGATGGCGACCATGGCCGCTGCTCGTCCGTGCCCGTGATGGACGATGCTGGCTGGGTGACCATCTGCGGCGGCGCCTACTTCGATGACTCGCGCAGGCGCCACATCTCCAGCTTCCCCAGCCTGGAGGCGCTCCACCGCCACAGCCTGCGCCGTCTCGAGGCCCTGCGCGCCCAGCCCAGCCCATTCGCCCGCTGCCGTACCTGCCCCCACTTCGGCCCGCGTTGCCACGGCATGTGCCTGGCCTACCGCCAGGGGGGAGTCTATCCCCACCCCTCCAACGTAGCCTGAGCCAGCCGGCGCACGCTGGGGCGCGTCTCAGGATGCTCGGCCAGCTCCCGCAGGGCCTCGGCGGCCCCCGCCTCTTTGCCGCGCAAGCCGAGCATGCCCGCCACCAACCGCACCTCCTGCTCTTCGGGTGCCAGCTCCTCGGCGCGCGCAGCGTAGCGGGCTGCGGCCTCTGGGTTCCAGGTCACGCCGCCGAACAGGTGCAGCAGGGCCATGCGTGCCTGGGGATACCAC
>CAYVQL010000211.1:0-5377 GCA_964454135.1 uncultured Enterobacterales bacterium
CAGGAAGCGGTCGAGCTGGGCCTCGGGCAGCGGGTAGGTGCCCTCGTGCTCGAGGGGATTCTGGGTGGCGATGACGAAGAAGCGCGGGTCGAGCTGGTAGGTCGTGTCGTCGATGGTGACCTGGCCTTCCTGCATGGCCTCCAGCAATGCGGCCTGGGTCTTGGGCGGCGCCCGGTTGATCTCGTCGGCCAGAAGCACGTCGCAGAACACCGGCCCTCGCTGCAGCACGAAGCAGCGCTGCTGGAAGTCGAAGACATTGGCGCCGATGATGTCGGCGGGCATCAGGTCCGGCGTGAACTGGATGCGTCCGAAGCGCAGGCCCAGCGCCGCCGCCATGGCCCGCGCCAGCAGGGTCTTGGCCACGCCGGGCACGCCCTCCAGCAGCACGTGCCCGCCGGCCAGCCACGCGGCCAGGAGCTGGTCCACGGGGCCCGCTTGCGCCACGACGACGTCGCCGAGTGCCGCGCGCAAGGCCTGGGCCGCCTGCTGGATTTCGTCTATTTTCGCTTGCTTCATGTCATTGCCCTCGTCCGCTAGAGGTGTCGGTCCCGCTGCAGCTCGCCGATACGTCGGCCAAGTTCCGCCAGTTCCTTCTCGCCACCCGCAAACGCGGCGGGCAGCTCCGCCGAAGCATGCGCCACCTGCCGCGCCGACCGCAAGAGCAGCTGACCCGCTTGTCGGGCATGCCCGCTGCGGGCGTGGAGCCGGGCCAGCAGGCGCAGGTCCCGATCCACTGAACCCCGCGGCAGCACGATGTCCCGGCGTCGCGCGCCGAAGTGCGGCGCGAGCGCCCAGACCACCGCCAGGTACGCCAGGAGCAGGTGTCCCAGCAGCAGGTCGAAGGGCAGCGCCGAGGCCGCCTCTTCTCCCGCCGCCGCTTGGTGTCCCTGGTGCCACTCGTCGAACCAGATGCCACCCCGGCCGCCCAGCTGGACCATGGCCTGTTCCAGAAAAGCCAGGTTGC
The DNA here is from genome assembly GCA_964454135.1 of uncultured Enterobacterales bacterium. Taxonomy (GTDB): domain Bacteria; phylum Myxococcota_A; class UBA796; order UBA796; family JAFGLY01; genus CAYVQL01. The sequence goes on from CAYVQL010000211.1 coordinate 965, forward strand.
CCGGCTCGTGCACGAAGGCATTGGTCCAGCAGGAGCCGGCGTCCACGAGCAGCAGCTTGCCCCCGTGGCGCTGCCGAAGCCGAGCCACGGGCTCGTCGTCGTCGTCGGTCCACAGGGGCTGTTCGCCCGCCTGGACCAGGCTGCGCTCCCTGAGTCGCCGAAACCGCAGCTCGCTGGTCAGGGTCCAGGGCGATGCCGATGCCGGCGACGCGCTGTCCTCCGCGAAGGCCCAGGCTCCGATGTCGGCCAGCCGGGGCGCCGCCGGGGCGTCGATCTTGCGCCGCACGATCCCCAGCAGGTCCAGCAGCTCGCGGTCGTTTCCGCTCCTGTCGGGCCCGTGCGCCAGGACTGCGACGGCCCCACCCACCAGCAGCCAGCTGCGCAGCGCGTCCGCGTCGCGATGGTCGAAGCGCACCGCCAGCGGCAAGCTGATGACCAGCACGCCTGCTTGCGGCGGGAGTTCGTTCAAGGGTTGGCCCCAGTCGTGGACCGGCCAGCCGCGCTGCTCCAGGTAGCGGTAGGCCAGCCGCAGGCCCTCCCGCTCGCGCCCGGCCACCGTGGGACCGCGGGCTTCGTGGCCCGACAGCGCTGCCAGCAGTCCGCAGACGGCCAGCACCGCCAGGACCAGCGCCACCACGCGCGCGCGGCTCATCTTCCGATCCCCCGGGCGCGCTCTACCACGGGCAGCACCTCGGCCAGGTCGGGCACCCGGGCCTGGTACAGCAGACGATCGCAGGTCGTGGCCAGCTCGCGCAGCGCGGGCAGCTCCTCCCAGTCGGGCGCCTGTTCCTTGGCGCTGTCCACGAACTCCTGATTGGTCAGCTCGCTGCCCCAGCTCCCTCTGCCGAGCTCCGACAGCCGGATGGCCAGCCCGGCCCACAGCGCACGCAGGGCGCCCCGGGCGTCTCCCGCGGATAGCGCGGCCGCCAGCGCGTGCCCCGGATCGAACGCCGCCTCCAGCTCGACCTGCCGGACGGGGACCGAATCCGGCCTTGGCTGCGAACGCCTCTTTCTCTGGAAGGTCTCGCGCAGCAGAGGCCAACCCAGCAGCAGCAGCAGAGCCGGGGTGCCGATCAACAAGACCCACAGCAGGGCCTCCGCGACCCACCCGAGCTGCGGCACCTCGCCCAGCAGCGCGAAGAAGCCCTCCCGGGCCCAGTCCAGCAGCGCGATCAGGTAGTCGCCGAGCTCCGGCTGCCGGTCGATGCGGATGGCCTCCTCGTCCACGATGCGCTCGACGAGCGCAGGATCCGGCTGGAGCGCCTCGCTGGCGTCAAGAGACATTCCGCCTCAGCCGCACAGCCAGCGCGTCTTCGAGGTCGCGACCCTCGGACATGTCGCGCACGTCGCGGTACAACATGGTGAACAGCACCGCCGGGTAGAGGTAGGCGATACCGGAGATCACGGATCCCAGCAGCGTCAGCGGCAACGAGATGGCGAGGGGAACGCCCGCCTGGAATGCCTGGGGATCGAAGGCCTGCCCCGACATGATCCCTCTCCATAGGTCCAAGCCCTGGAAGGCGAACATGGGGATGGACGTGACCCCGTTCAGGGCGCCGATGAGCGCGAAGATGACGTGCCAGGCGATGATCTGCCTGACGATCGTGTTGCCCAACCGGCCCCCCCGCGGCGATCGGTGGGACAGACGGACGCTGCGGCCGATGGCGGCGAACCAGGCCGTCTCGGGCTCGTGCACCAGGATGGCGGCCAACCAGGCCAGCACCAGGCCGAAGTAGAGCTGGGGAAGGCCGCACAGGCAGAAGCCCGCCACGAAGATGGCGTACTTGATCACCAGCGTCAGATAGCGACGCGGGCTGAAGCCCTGCAGCAGCGCCGCCCCCAGGCCGCGAGGGCGCCCCTCCATCACCGCGTGCACCTGCGCGAAGGTGGCCAGGTGGACAGCCAGAAAGCAGAGCATGAGCACGAACATGCTGCTGTAGGTCACCACTAGCACGCTCGCGCTGCTGCCGAAGTCGGAACCCTGCAGGCCCGAGGTGTAGGCGACGGTGACCATGTTGGGGACGGCCATCAGCAGCATGCCAGCGATGGAGACCGGAGCCAGCTGCCAGAAGTGGTCGCGAATGAAGGCCAGCGGAGCGTCGAGCAGCTGGCATAGCTCCATGGGAGATGACGGGCGAACGCTGCGGATCACGGGTTCCTCCGGGGCTGTCCCATGGCGTAGAGGATGAAACCGCCCAGGAGCATGACGCCCAGGGCGAGCTTGGCCGAGGTGGGCACCCACATCTGCGGCGAGATGTTGCCCTCCACCACGCCCAGCAGCACGAACCAGGGCAGGGTCCCGCCCACCAGGCGCAGCGAGCGGCGGCCGGCCCTGGCGACGGTTCGGCGGCGGGGCTCATTCTCGTCGCTCAGGGTGCCGCGGGCCAGCTCCAGGCCGGCCGCGGCGGCCACCACGATCAAGAACAGCTCCAGCGGACCGTGACCGGCGATGAAGGCGCCGAGGCGGTCGAACAGCCCGTATCTCCAGGTGATCGAGAGGATGCTGCCGAACATCAGCCCGTTGAACACGAGCAGGTAGAGCGAACCCAGGCCCCAGAGCACGCCACCGGACCAGGCCAGCAGCGCCACGCTGATGTTGTTGGTGAAGATGGCGCTGGAGAGCACGCTGGCCGGCGCCATGGCCGCGACCTGGTCGGTCCAGATCGCGCCGCGGCGCAGGTCTTCGGCTGCTTCTGCGCCCACGAAGATGGCAGCCATGTCCGGGTGGCTCACGGTCACGATGAAGCCCAGGAGCGTGAACAGGGCGAAGATGCCCAGGGCGACGCCGACGGTGTCGAGGCTGTCGCGGAAGGCCCGCGGGTAGCCCCTTCGCAGGTAGCGGAGCCCCTGCTTGACCCAGGACTCGTTCCCGCCCAGCAGCACGCGGTGCCCGGCGAAGGCCAGCCGCGACAGCTCGCGCTCGATGCGCGTCCCGGGGTAGCGCGAGCGGGCCCAGGCGTAGTCGGAGACCACGCGGCGATGCCGCGCGGCCAGATCCTCCAGCTCGGCATGCCCCAAGGAGCCAATGCCGCTGCGGCGCACTCGATCCAGAAGGCTTGCGAGCGCGTCCCGGTCCGGCCGCCCCTGCTCCGTGAACAGCGTGTAGTCCGCAACGCTCACGCGGGCGTCCCCACGTCGAAGGCCCGGTGCAGAGCGGCCTCCTTGTCGGCCTCTTCGATGTGCTCGAGGAACTCGCCGTGGTCGCGCTCGAGCCATTCCCAGAGCTGCTGGACGAGCCGCTGGCGGGCTTCCGGCTGCAGGTGCGCATAGCGCTGGAACCAGGCCTCCACCAAGCGCACGTCGTCCTCGCTGAAGCCCTCCGGAAAGCGCTGCGGGACGGGTAGAGCGCTCTGCTTGCCCTCGGCGACCACCACGGTCCCCGCCACCAGGTCGCCCAGGCGCTGGTGCCGCTCGGTGAGGAAGATGCTGACGACCCCGGCGCAGTACGAGCCCGGAAGCAGATCGATGGGCCGCATCAGGTTGCGCAGCACCGAGTTGACGAAGCCCGGCTCGCCGCCGTCATCGCGGACCACGCGCAGGCCGAGCAGGCGTTTTCCGGGGCTCTGCCCCGAGAGCACCTGCTCCCAGAAGATGAAGTAGGTCCACTCGATGGCGAAGAGGGCCACGACGATGATGGCCACGGTGGTGCCGAGATCCTCTTCGAAGGAGATCACCCCGCCGAGGAGCGCTGCCAGCACCAGGATCAGCTGCAGGAGCAGCTCGATGGAGGCGTCGATCATATAGGCCAGCGAGCGGCTGCCGGCCGAGGCCAGGGGCTGGTCGATGCGCACATCGAGCGCGCCCAGAAACGCGCCGCGGGGCGATCCAGCAGTTGTCGACATATGCGGACCCAAGGTGATTGTGGAGCGTATTTCTACCATATGGACGTAGGCGGCGGTGTGGCTCCCGGGGCTGTCGACGGCGGGGTGGGGGGCGGCGTGGTCGGTCCGGCTGAGGGCGTCAACCAGCGGCAGGCGGGAATTCGGGCCTCAGAGGCCGGCATCCCTATCCAGGGCCGTCCCGGTCGCGCCGCGGCTGGAGTGGGGAGGGAGCCGCGCCGTTTCCGCCATTGCGAGCGGGCGGCCGGGCGGACCGGTGGCGCGGGCGCCGCTGTCCGGACCTGGTGCGGCGCGCAGCGCCGCAGGCCCCTCTTCAGCTCAATCCCGGTCGAGGCGCTCCGCCAGCCATGGAGCGAACTGCCACCAGGGCAGGGCCAGGTGGCCGCCAGGGAGGGGCCTCTGCTCGTCGACACCGCATACGAGCAGGCCCGTGGGGAGCGCATCGTCGACGCCATCGCCATTGATGTCGCCTGCGCTGGAGACAGCGGAGCCGAAGTAGTCTTCCGACGCCCCGTCGAAGGCAGCCAGCTTGACCTCGTAGCGGGCATCGATGCCGTCGGCACATCCCAGGTAG
>CAYVQL010000211.1:5477-19546 GCA_964454135.1 uncultured Enterobacterales bacterium
GTCGGCACATCCCAGGTAGAGGTAGGCGGCGCCGGCGTCGGTGCCAAGCTCGTCGTCCTCGTAGGCCCCCACGATCACATCGTCGTAGCCATCGCCGTCCACGTCGCCGGCACCCGAGACGGAGGCGCCAAAGCAATCCCAGCTCGCGCCATCGGAGGCGCGGAGCTTGGCTTCGGCACCGGGATCGATGCCACCGCTGCCGCCGAGCTGCACATAGGCCGACCCCGTATACTCGTCGTCGCCGTAGGCCCCCACGACCACGTCGCCATAGCCGTCGCCATTCACGTCGCCGGCACCGGAGACAGAAGAACCGTATTGGTCGCCGATCGCGCCGTCCGAGGCGAGGAGCTTGGATTCGGTGTCGGGCTCGATGCCTCCACTACCGCCGAGGTACACGTAGACGGAGCCGGAGTAGAAGCCGTTGTCGTCGTCCCCGTAGGCCCCCACGATCACATCGTCGTAGCCGTCCCCGTCCACGTCGCCGATGCCGGAGACGGAGCTGCCGAAGAAGCCTTCGGTCGAGCCGTCCGTAGCGCTGAGCTTCGTCTCCGCGCTGCTGTCGATGCCGCTGCTGCCGCCGAGGTAGACGTAGGCGGAGCCGGACGAGGAGCCGTAGTCGTCGTCATAGATGGCTCCCACGATCACATCGTCGAAGCCATCCCCGTCCACGTCGCCGGCACCGGAGACCGAGCCGCCGAACCAGTCAGAGGACGCGCCGTCGGAGGCGAGCAGCTCGACCTCGGAGCTGGCGTCGCTGCCGCTCTCGCTGCCGCTGTACACATAGGCCGACCCGGACTCGCTGCCATTGTCGTCGTCCTCGGGGGCCCCCACGATCACGTCGCCGTAGCCATCCCCGTCCACGTCGCCGGCGCTGGAGACGGAGTAGCCAAAATAGTCGCCCGTGGCCCCATCGGAGGCTGTCAGCTTCTGCTCGCCCAGCACGGGATCCACATGCACCGGGTAGACCGCGCCCGCATCGTCGACGGCCAGAGCCAGCCCCTCGCCGCGGGTCTCCATCCAGGCGGGCAGTGGATCGCCACGGTCATCCCAGGCCCGCAGCCCGGCGTAGCGCCAGCCATGGCCGCGGGAGTCGAGCAGGAGGGCGCCCAACGCGTCCGCCTCCAGCTCGAGCACGCCCTGTGAGACCTGCACGTGCAGCGCCAGCGGGCCGCTCCCGGCCGGGCGCTCGTGCAGCTCCCAGCTCTGCTGCAGGCCGCCAGGCACGATCCGCCAATGCTCGGTCAGGCCCGCGTGGCGCAGCAGCAGGCCCTGAACGCCCAGCCGGGGCTCCACCGGCTCCACCGACCGCTCGCCGCCCTCGCGGCCCTAGGCCGAGAAGCGCAGCCGCAGCTCGCCCGCGTCGCGGCTGGCCACCAGATCCTGCGGACCCAGCTCGGCGCGTAGGCCGCCTGCGCTCGTGACAAAGAGCCCGGATTCCTGCTGTACGAAGCCTCCCGACGCGCTGACGACCGGACCCGCAGAGACGCTGTCGGCCACCCCAGGCCGCGCGCTATCACCCGGCCCCGCGCAGGAGAGCAGCAGCGGGGTCAGGGCTGGGAGCTTCCGCGACATGCCTCGTCCGCAGGGTGATCTGTCAGAGAAAGGGACCGAACACCACCATCCGGGACCGGAAGAGCCTCGTCCACACCGTACCACAAGAACCCGTGCCGCAAAGTCCCTGTCAACCCCTCTGCAACCAACGAACCGCCGCCCCCTCTTTCCGGTCGGAACCAGGAGTGGAGAGATCGCTCCCCCCCGAGCCACCGGAGAAAAGCCATGCCCCGTCAGCCTGCCAACAGGCCCGAACAGCTCAGCCTGCTGCCCGTCATGAACCTGGTCTCGATCCTGATCCCCATGCTGCTGATGTCGGCCCAGGTGGTGCACCTGGCGGTCATCGACAGCACCCTGCCCGGCATCGAGGAGGAGAGCGACGAGCCCGTGGAGCCGGGGCTGAAGCTCTCGCTGCTGATCACGGACCAGGGCATCACGGTGGCCGGCTCCGAGGCCCTGCTGCCCAACAGCGAGGGCGAAGGCCCCACGCTGCCCTGCTCCGGGGACCCCTGCGCCGGCCCCGAGAGCTACGACTACTACGCACTCACCGAGCTGCTGGGGCAGGTCAAGGACGAGCACCCGGACGAGGCGACGGTGATCCTGGTTCCCGAGAGCCGCGTGCCCTACGAGGTGATCGTGGGCGTGATGGACGCGGCCCGCGAGGATCCCGAGACCATCGGGCCGGACGGCACGCCGCGGCCCCTCTTCCCCAACGTGGTGGTAGCGGGTGGGGCGGGCTGAGCGCCTGGGGGATGGCGGGGGTATACTCCCCGCTGAAGAGAGGAGACCCCCATGTCAAAGCCCAGCCTGCTGCTCTGCGCCCTGCTGCTCCTGCCCAGCTGCTCGGATGATCCCGAGGACTCGTCGCCCACGCCCGGCGACTCCGACACGCCCGGCGACTCGGACGACGCGCAGGACACGGACACGGGCCCGGACACAGGCCCTGGGGACAGCGGGGAGGAGACCGGCGATCCCAAGCCCGTACCTGTGGAGATCGACGAGACGACCCCCGAAGAGGGGACTGACGACTACTACCACCGCAACCCCATCATCGTGGAGTTCGAGGATCCCGTCACCCAGGCCGGATTGGTGCTGACGGAGGACGCCACCGGCGCAGAGATCGAGGGCAGCCTCACCATGACCGAGGACTCCGAGGAGTTCACTTTCGACCCTTATGGCGACAGCGAGGACCAGCACCTGGCCCCCAGCACCAGCTACACCGCCACCATCAGCTGGGACGACGGCTGCAGCCAGGATCTGCACTTCTCCACCAGCGAAGTCGGCGGCCCGGTGGTCAGCCCCCAGGATCTGCCGGACAAGGACTACTTCTTCGACCTCAGCAACGGCATCTTCACGCAGCCGCCGGGCATCGCTCCCATCCTGGGCCAGTACCTGGCCGACGTGTACCAGGTCCTGCGCATCGTCGAGCTGGACGACAAGCTGGGCACGGCGGATGTCTTCGGCGCCGCCGCCGACTACGACGGCAAGCACTACAGCCAGGACCTGTGCATCGAGACCGTGGCGCTGACCGGCAAGCAACCCGGCGATTGGCAGAATCCCTACCTGAAGGTGGGCCCGGTGGACCTGTACCTGCCCGTGGAGGGCTCCTCGCTGGTCATCTTCGACACGGTCATCTCGGCCAGCTTCGCGCCCGACGGCAGCGGCCCGGTGGGCGGGACCTTCGACGGCACCATGGACACCCGCGGGGCCGACTGCCTGGTGGATGTCAACTGCACCGAGGGCGCCACCTGCGACCTGCTGGGCTCGCTGTCCATCAGCTGCGAGCAATGCCCCGACCAATCCGGCGAGTTCTGTGTGACCCTGAGCGCATTCGACGTGCCCGGCGAGCAGATCTCCATCACCGCCACAGATCCCGAGACCGGCGAGCAGTACGACCACCTGGTGGAGGTGACGCCCGAGATGGTGGAGGCCTGGACCATGCGGGGGCACTGTCCGTGATGGTCCGTCATGCGCGGCTCGCCCTGCTGCTCCCGGCCCTGCTCATGGCGGCCTCCTGCATCGCGAAGCAGGTGGGTGGAGCCCTGCAAGCCGGCGAGCTGAGCGACGGCAGCTACCAGGCACGCGCCTCCCGCTTCCCCAACGCGGCGCGCGTGGAGGTGACCGTCGAGGAAGGCCGCGTCGTCAGCGTAGAGCTGCTGTCGCACCGGGCCTCCGGCATTGGACATCGCGCCGACAGCGTCGTCCCGCAGTCCATCGTGGAGCAGCAGTCCACGGCGGTGGACGCCGTCAGCGGCGCCACCAACTCCAGCCACGTGATCATGAACGCCGCCCACAAGGCCCTGGAGCAGGCGCGCTGATTAGCGGGCGGCGGGAACCTTCTGTCCCGTCCCGTGTCCAAAGCTCCCATGTCCGCCGCCCTGCCCCTGCTCTTGTGCCTGCTGCACTGCGCCCCCGCTCCGCAGAGCGCCGGGGCCGCGCCCGCGCAGCAGATCCCCGTCCCCGCTTACGACTCCGTGCTGCTGGACGACATCCCCCACGTGCGGCAGCAGCCCGATTTCTGCGGCGAGGCCTGCGCGGAGATGGCGCTGCGGCGCCTGGGCCACGACCTGGACCAGGGCGCGGTCTTCGGCCTGACAGGGGTGGATCCCGCCCTGGGACGCGGGGCCTGGACCCGGGAGCTGAAGCGCGCCCTGGAGCGCCTGGGCTTCATGGTGGGCCCAGTGTGGAGCGAGGGCCCGCAGGACCACGATCCGGCCTTTGCCGAGGCGCAGTGGGCCGCGCTGCACGCCGACCTGCTGGCGGGCCACCCCAGCATCGTCTGCATGCACTACGACGAGAGCCCGCACACCACCGAGCACTTCAGGCTGGCGCTGGGCTACGACGCCGCCAGCGACGAGCTGATCTACCACGAGCCCGCCGAGGATGGCGGCGCCTTCTCGCGCATGGACCGCGCCCTGTTCATGCGACTCTGGCCACTGAGCACGCGCGCCGGCCGGCAGAGCTTCATCCGCCTGCGGCTGCAGCCCGGAAAGATGGAGCTGCCTCTAGCCGAAGAGGGCCACAGCCGCGCCGCGCTGGCCCAGCACGTGCGCGCGCTGAAGAAGAAGCTGCCCGCAGGCTTCACCGTGGTGGTAGAGCCCCCCTTCGTGGTGATCGGCGACGACGAGCCCGCCCGCGTGCAGGCGCGGGCCGAGGGCACGGTGCGCTGGGCCGTGCGCCTCTTGAGACAAGACTATTTTCAGGTGGAGCCCGCCGAGATCTACGACATCTGGCTCTTCAAGGACGACAGCTCCTACCGCCACCACGCCAGGGTCCTCTTCGGCGACCAGCCCGATACGCCCTACGGCTACGCTTCGCAGGCCGACCACGCGCTGGTCATGAACATCGCCACCGGCGGCGGCACCCTGGTGCATGAGATCGTGCACGCCTTCATGTACGCGGATTTTCCCAGCGCCCCCTCCTGGTTCGACGAGGGGCTGGCCTCGCTCTACGAGCGCTGCTCCGAGCGTGACGGCCACATGGTGGGGCACACCAACTGGCGCCTGGAGGGGCTGCAGCGGGCCATCGAGGCCGACGCGCTGCCCAGCTTCCGCTGGCTGATGGAGCGCTCGGAGCGTCAGTTCTACGGCGAGGACCCGGGCACCAACTACGCCCAGAGCCGCTACCTGTGCCAGTACCTGCAGGAGCGAGGCAAGCTGATCCGCTACTACCAGCGCTTCAAGGCGGTCCAGGAGCGGGATCCCAGCGGCTACCAGACCCTGCGGCAGGTGCTGGGCATCGAGGACATGGCGGCCTTCACCGAGGACTGGAAGGCCTGGGTGATGGAGCTGGAGGAGTCTTGAGGCCCTAGTCCGGCCCCCCCAGCACCAGGTACGCCGCCCCCGCGGTCTCGCCCGCCGTGTCCTCGGCCTTGGCGCCTATGAGCAGGTCGGCGTAGCCATCTGCGTTGGTGTCGCCCGCCGCGGCCACGCGCCAGCCGGCGTAGTCGTCGGGTTCCTCGGCCCAGAACTCCAGGTTGGCGTCGCCGGGATCCACCTGGCCCCGCGTGCCGCCGAAGACCACGTAGGCCCCCTCGTAGTGGCCCGCCAGCACGTCGCCGACGCCATCGCCGTTGACATCGCCCACGCCCACCGCGTCGGCCGCTCCCAGGTTGCAGATGGCCCGGCAGTCGGAGCGCTCCAGATCCCCGTACTGGGCGCCCACGAAGATGTAGACCCCACCTGCCTCGTCCCCCATGGCCGTGGTGAGGAACGCGGGCGTGCCCTTGCCGTCGAAGTCGCCCGCCACGGCCACCTTGCCGGCATGCCCCTGGTCTCCATCACCGAGGAAGACCGCGCTGGCCGCGTCGACAGCCCGCGCCTCGCCGCTGTAGGGGCCGTAGACCACGTAGACCGTGCCTGTCTGATCGCCGCCCAGCGAGCCGTTGTGGTCGCCGATGACCATGTCGGCGTAGCCGTCGCCGTCGAGATCGCCCGGCCCGGCCAGGAAGGCGCCCGCCATGTCGTTGGCCACGGAGCCCAGCAGCTTGGCCTCGGCATCCCTCAAGGAGGAGACGCCGGAGACCGGCCCGGTGACCAGGTAGGCCGCACCCGACCCGTCGGCGATGGAGTCGTCGCCCGGGGCGCCGATCAGGTAGTCCTCCTCGCCGTCGCCGTTGACGTCATAGGCGCGAACCGAACGCATCACGCCGTCTCGCGCCTCCTCCCCCAGCAGCTTGGCGTGCGCCTCTGCCACGGAGTAGGCCCCGGCCACCGGCCCCTTGACCAGGTAGGCCGCCCCGGCGCCGTTGGCGGCCGTGTCGTCCCACTGGGCGCAGAGGATGATGTCGCCGATGCCGTCGTGGTCCATGTCGCCGGCCTCGGCGGGCCGGCTCAGGGTGTCGCCCGCCACCTCTCCCGTCATCTTGGCGTCGGAATAGGCCAATGAGAAGGTGCCGCTCACAGGCCCGTTCAGTACGTAGACCGCGCCCGCTTCTTCGCCCACCGAGCTCTCGTACCAGGACCCCACCGCGATGTCGTCGAAGCCGTCGCCGTCCACGTCCCCCAGGCCCGCCACGCTGGCGCCGGCCCAGTCACCGCTGGCCTCGCCGATGAACTTGCCGGAGGCGTAGGCCAGCAGGCTGACATCCACCTCGCCGTCGCAGTCGTTGTCGATGCCGTCTTTGATGTCCAGGGCGTGGGGGTGGATGGCGGGGTCCTCGTCGTCGCAGTCCTCGGGGACCTCGTAGCCATCGCCATCCGCGTCGAGATCCACCGGGTCGCTGTCCCCGCTGTCGGGGGGCTCGCTGTCCGGGGGCAGGTCCGAGTCGGGTGGCGCCGTGTCCGGGGGCTCGCTGTCCGGGGGCTCGCTGTCGGGCGTGGTGTCCGGCGTGTCGTCGCAGTCCTCGTCGCAGTCGCCGCCCGAGCACTCGCAGGGGCAGTCCGTGTAGCAGCCGTGCAGGCCGAGGGTGACGCAAGCCAGCGCCAGGGTGTGAAAAATGCGCATCTGTCGCTCCTCTCTTCGGCTACTGGATGGGTTGGGCGATGGGCTCGACCCGGTCCGCCGCGTAGGCGCCCATGGCCAGCGCCCCTTCCTCGTACCACCAGGCCTGCCAGACGATCTCGCCCTCGGGGGTGACCTCGAAGATGCGGCTGACGGTCTCGGTGTCCGAGCCGGGACCGGCGCCGGCGTTGATCAGGGTGTTTCCGTTGGCCAGGCGATCGGTGTCGCCCCAGGCCGCGCACCACCAGGGATCGTAGGCCAGCTGCCCCGGGTACTGCCAGACGATCTCGGTGGTCATGTTCTTCTCGTCGATGGCGTACTCCACCACGCGGGTGTAGCCGCGGTCCGACACGCCATTGTCGTAGACCAGCAAGTGCATGTCGTCCAGCAGCTGGATGGTGTGGGCGTGCTGGGGCCAGGGCTCGATGGCGCTGGGATCGGGCGCGAAGTCGCCGCCCTCTCCCAGGGTCCACAGCACCTCGCCCGTGGTCCAGTCGATCTTGAAGATCTTGTCCATCTGGTAGGCGTTGGTGTAGAGCAGGTCGTTCTCCTCATCCGGCCAGACCGAGTTGGTGTGCACCCACGAGGGGTGATCCTCCAGGTGGTCGAAGCTGCACCAGGACCAGGTCTCGTTCAGATCCTGGTCGTAGGTGCGGATGGTGTCGCCCATGGACGTGCCCTGCTCGGTGAACTCCACGAAGAGGTACTCGCCGGTGGACAGCTCGTGGAAGATGTGGTGCAAGCCGCCGTCCACGAAGGCCAGATCCTGCTCCGGCCCCTGCCAGGTGATGTTGCCGGCCAGGTCCACCACGATGGGGGTGCTGCCTGTGGGCACGCCCGGGCCTATCAGCACGTGGTCCTGGTCCACCAGCTTGGGCACCACGTCCGAGCGTCCCTCCTTGCCGTAGTAGTAGTACCAGACCGGCAGGCCCTCCATGTCGATCATCACCACGTAGGTGGGCGAGGAGTAGTCGGTGGCGATGTTGGCCAGGGTCCAGCCCTGCTGGGCCCGCTGCTCGTCGTGGATGTCGACGAGCAGCGGCATCCAGGGCTCGGGCATGGTGCCAGTGACGAAGCTCTGGGCCTCGGAGCGCAGCTCCTGCCCCCCGGGGCTGACCGAGAGCGCCCGCAGCTGGTACTCGGTCTCGGGATGCATGCCCACCACGATGACCTCGTGCTCGGTACCCTGCGTCCCGTAGTCCACGACCTGGGTGAACTCCCCGTCCAGGCCGAACTCCACCGCCGCCGAGGTCTCGATGTTGGTGCTCCAGCGCATCACGGCCACCAGCGAGATGTCCTCGCTGCCCTCCATGCTGACGTCGCTCATCTCCAGCACGGCCTCAGGCTCGTCGCTGTCGTCGCTGTCGGTCGGCTCTTCGCTGTCGGTCGGCTCGGCGCTCTCGCCCGGCGCCACCGACGAGTCGCTGTCCTGCTCGTCGCTGCAGGAGCAGCCCGCAGAGAGCAGGGCCAGGGGCAGGGCGGAGAGGAGCATGAGGTGTCGAGACATGGCGTCGCTCCGTGGCTTGGACGAGATCCCCATCGCGGCGGGATTGGTGGTCCATCATAGCACTGGGAGCAGGTAGGGGGGGCTTCTTCAGTCATGGCCCTTCCGCTGCGGTTACACTCGGACTTCGAAGCCTCGCAGGGAGTAGAGCCATGCGCGCTCCACCCACTCTCGTCATTCTCCTCGTCATGCAGGCCTGCGCCGCCCCCCCCAATGGCGCCAGGGCGCCATCGAACGCCGAAGAAGACGGCTTCGCGCTGCTGGAAGCGGGGCGCTACCAGGTGCGCGGCGCCGGCTGGCTGGCGGAGCTGGGAGCCGATGGCCTGAGCGCAGGCGCCGGGGGCGATCTCTCCCTGCGCCTGCAGGCCTGGGGGCGACCGGACCAGCTGCGCATGGCCGAGGCGCTGCAGCCAAGCGCGGCGCCCGGACAGAGCTCCACGCGCATCGAGTTTCTGCGCGAGGGGCTGGTGGAGTACTGGCAGCTCGGGCCTACGGGCCTGGAGCAGGGCTGGGAGCTGCAGGAGCCCCCGCCGGGTACGGGAGCGCTGAGCCTGGAGCTGGCGCTGGACGGCGCGCTGCGCTGGGAGCTGGAGCCCGGAGCCCGCGGCGCCCGCGTGCTGGACGGCAGCGGCCGCAACTGGCGCTACGCCGGGCTGCGCGCCTGGGACGCCCGGGGCGCGCCCCTGGACGCCTGGATGGAGACCCATCCGGCCGGCCTCAGCATCCGCGCGGACGACAGCGGCGCCAGCTATCCCCTCACCATCGACCCCATCCTGACCCTGGACGAGCTAGCCCTGCTGGCCTCTGACGGCGAGGCCGACGATCTGTTCGGCTTCGCGGTCGCCGGCGTGGGCGACGTGGACGGCGACGGCTTCGACGACCTGCTGGTGGGGGCCTACGGCGACGATGACCTGGGCTCCAATGCGGGCGCGGCCTACCTGTGGCTGGGGAGCGTCAGCGGCACGGCCAGCGCTTCGGAGAGCAAGCTTTCCGCCTCAGACGGCAGGGCGGAATCCCAGCTCGGGCGATCGCTGGCCGGCGTGGGCGATGTCAACGGCGACGGCTTCGACGACCTGCTGGTGGGGGCCTACGGCGACGACGACCTGGGCTCCAACGCGGGTGCGGCCTACCTGTGGCTGGGTAGCCTAAGCGGATTGGTCGGCGAGACCAAGATCACGGCCTCGGACGGCAGCGCGGGCGACTACTTCGGGCAGCCGGTCGCAGCGGCCGGCGACGTCAACGGCGACGGCTACGACGACCTGCTGGTGGGGGCCTGCTGGAACGACGACCTGGGAAGCAACGCTGGCGCCGCCTATCTCTACCTGGGTGCGGCCAGCGGCGTCGACCTGTCCAGCGAGACCAAGCTGAGCGCCTCGGACGGCGACGCGGGGGACTACTTCGGTTGCGCGCTGGCCGGTGTGGGCGACGTGGATGGCGATGGCTACGACGACCTGGTCATGGGGGCCTATGGCGACGACGACCTGGGCTCCAACGCGGGCGCGGCCTACGTCCTCCTGGGCAGCGCCAACGGCGTGGACCTGTCCTCCGAGCTCAAGATCTACGCCTCGGACGGCGCGGCCGGGGACTACTACGGCCGCTCCCTGGCTGGCGCCGGCGATCTGAACGGCGACGCCATCGAGGACTTCGCGGTGGGGTCCCACGGCGACGACGACATGGGTTCGGCGTCCGGCGCGGTCTACGTCTACCACAGCAATGCCAGCGGTGGCTTGTCCAGCATGACCAAGATCAGCGCCTCGGACGGCGCGGCTGACGACAGCTTCGGCCTGACGCTGAGCGGCGGCGGCGACATGGACGGCGACGGCTACGACGACCTGCTGGTGGGGGCCTACGGCGACGACGACATGGGCACGGACGCCGGAGCGACCTACGTCTTTCTGGGCAGCGTCAGCGGCGTCGGAGCCGAGGCCGAGATCAAGCAGCTGGCCTCGGACGGCGCGGCCGATGCCGGCTTCGGCTACGCCGCGGACTGGGCAGGCGACGTGGACGGCGACGGCTACGACGACCTGCTGGTGGGCGCCTACGGCGCCGACGAGATTGGGTCCGCGTACCTGCTCCTGGGGGCCTGCATGGATCTGGACGAAGACGCCGTCTGCTCCTGGGAGGACTGCGACGACGGCAACCCCGCCGTCGGCCTGGGTGACATCCGCTACGCCGACGAGGACCACGACGGCTGGGGCGACCCCGCCAGCCCCGAGCGGGACTGCACAGGCAGCCCGGACATGGCGGACAACGACGACGACTGCGACGACAGCAGCGCCACCACCTACCCCGGCGCTGCCTACTTCGAGAGCAGCGAGGTCTGCGCAAGAGACGAAGACGGCGATGGCTACGGCGACCAGGATCCTCCCTCCGGGGTGCTGGCCGGCACGGACTGCGACGACGGCGATGCGTCCATCAACCCCGGCGCCCTGGACACCTGTGGAGACGGCGTGGACAGCGACTGCGACGGAAGCGGCGGCCTCGACGGCGACGATGACGGGGACGGCCTGACATGGTCCGAGGAGCAGGAGCTGGGATTGGACGACTGCAACGCCGACGTCGATGACGACGGCGTCCAGGACGGCGTCGAGGTGGAGAGCGGCCTGGATCCCCTGGATGCGGACAGCGACGACGATGGTCTGAGCGATGGCGCGGAGCTGATCCTGAAGACGGATCCCCTGGATGCGGACAGCGACGACGACGAGCTGGACGACGGACTGGAGACGGACATCGGCACCGATCCCCTGAACTCCGACAGCGACGGCGACGGCTTCACAGATGGCTACGAGGTCGACCAGGGCTGGGACCCCCTGAGCGCGGACAGCGACAACGACAAGCTGAGCGATGGCGACGAGGTCAAGCTGGGTACGGACCCCCTGAACGCCGACAGCGATGGCGACGGCCTGAGAGACGGCTACGAGGTGGAGCTGGGCAGCGATCCGCTGGACGACGACACCGATGACGACGGCCTGGGTGATGCTGAAGAGGTGGTGCAAGGCTCCGATCCGCTGGCCGCAGACGGCGACGGTGATGGCCTGAACGACGCCGAAGAGGGTGAATTCGGCAGCGATCCCAACGACCCCGACTCAGACGACGATGGACTGGACGATGGCCAGGAGCTGGAAGCGCTCACCGATCCCTGGGACTACGACAGCGATGACGATGGGCTGGATGACGCCGCAGAGGTGGCGCTCGGTACCGATCCCAACAAGTTCGACAGCGACGAGGACGGCCTGGGCGACGGCGAAGAGGTGAACCTGGGCACGGATCCCCTGGCGGCGGACAGCGACGACGACGGGCTGAACGACTCCACGGAAGTGGGGTTGGGCACCGATCCGTTGAACGAGGACACGGACGGCGACGGCATCGGGGATGCCGAGGAGGTCCGGCAGGACAGCGATCCGCTGGACGCAAACGATCCCTCATCGGGCGAAGGCAGTGGCAGGGGCTGTCAAGGCTGCAGCGCCGCAGCCGACGAGGCCGGCCTCCTCTGGCTCCTGCTGCCCCTGGCGGGAGTCCTGGCCCGACGCCGGAGCAAGACAGGGCGAACCAGCGGCGGCTAGCGTAAGCGAGCGATGGTGCCTCCCGGCTCCTGGGTGCTACCATGAGGCCGAGGCCAGCTGGTCGCGCACGCGGATCGGCGGCTTGACCAGGAGGCCGTCTTGAAGCGAAGAACCTCGGCGTTGGTGGGCATCATCGTCGGCAGCGGCGCGCTGCTGCTGCTGTTCAGCACCCTGCGACAGCACAACGGCACGACGCCCGCTGGGCGCGCCGCGGGGGGCGAGCTGCCCGATGGCTGCGGCGCCGACGTGCTGACCGAGCTGCCAGAGGACATCTTCTCCATGCCTCCCATGGATGTCTCGCCCCCTTCCTTTCCGGTCCAGGCCCAGCCCATCGAAGGCCGCTTCCTGGTGCGTCTGGACGAGACGCTCTTGTCAGAGCCGTTCTTCGAAGATGACTTGGCGAAAACGGGCCTGGAGCGGCTCGACCAGGCGCTGGAGCGCATCGCCACCAGGTCCCTGCGGCGGATGGACGAGCGCTTGTCCATGGACGCGCCGCGTTCGGGCCTGGCCTGGACGCTGGAGCTGCAGACGGACCTGGCCGCAGAGGAGGTGCTGGAGGCGCTGCGCGGTCAGGAGGGCGTGCGTTGGGCGGAGCCGGTGCAGCGCGTATTCGCGTCCGGCACACCCAACGACCCCTACTACCCCTACCAGTGGCATCTCAGCACCATCGGCGTGACCGGGGCCTGGGAAACCAGCCAAGGAAAGGGCGCCGTGGTGGCGGTGCTGGACACGGGGGTCTCCCAGGAGATGGACGGCCTGAACGAGCTCTTGGACGGATACGATTTCGCCAGCGATGACAGCGACGCCTCGGACGAGAGCTGGCACGGCACCCACGTGGCGGGGACCATCGCCCAGGCCACGAACAACGCGCTGGGCGTCTCGAGCGTGGCCCCGCAGGCTTCGATCCTGCCCGTGAGGGTCCTGAACGCCGAGGGCACGGGCAGCACGGCGGAGCTGGTCGAGGGCATCTACTGGGCCGTGGAGCAGGGGGCGCACATCATCAATATGAGCCTGAGCTTCTCCAGCGAAGAGGAGACGGTGGCGGAGGCCTGCGTCTACGCCGAAGAACAGGGCGTGCTGCTCGTGGCGGCAGCGGGGAACGATGGACGCAGCAGCTACGTGGGCTACCCAGCGGCCTACGAGACCGTCCTGGCCGTCGGAGCCACGGACCTGAACGGTGACCTGGCCCACTACAGCAACCAGGGCGACGAGCTGGACATCGTCGCCCCCGGCGGCGACCTGTCCCACGACCAGGACGGGGACGGGCTGATGGACGGCGTGCTGCAGGCCGCTCCCCTGGATGGCGAGTGGACCTACCTCATCGCGGAGGGCACCTCCATGGCGACACCCCACGTCTCGGGAGTCGCGGCGCTCTTGGTGGCTGCGGGCGTCGAGGCTCCAGAAGACCTGCGCGACGCGCTGCTGCTGTCTGCCGAAGATCTGGGAGAGCAGGGCTGGGACAAGGCCTACGGCCACGGCCTGCTGGATCCGGCGGCGGCGCTGGCCCGCGCTCCGGCCGGGGCGGATCCCGGCGACGACGAGGACGACGCGACCGAGGGGGGCGAGGACGGAGGCGGTGCGGGCGGAGGCGTCAGCGAGACCGAGGGCGGCACGACCTTCAGCAGCCAGCGCGCGTCGGGTTGCTCCGGCTGAACAGGGGATGAACAGCGCCCGCCACATCGCGCGATCCCTGGGCGCCGGTGCGGTGCTGGGCGCCGCCCCGGGTTTGCTGGGCGCGGCCACCCTGCGCTGCCTCAATCCGCGCTTCCTCGATCGGCCGCTGCTCTTCGGCGCCCTCTTCCTGCTCCTGCCCGCCCTGCTGGGCGCACTGATCGGCTGGCGCTGGCGGGCACCGACCATTTCCGCCGACAACGTCGGCGGAAACAGCCGGCGCCTTTTTCTTAGGGGGAAGACAGATTCTTCCCCCCCTATCCGAGGCGGACACCGCCTCTCTCCCCCATCTTCGCCGCTTGATGAGCGGCGCAGGGCTGCGTGCGCAGCCCAGAAAC
>CAYVQL010000212.1:0-19518 GCA_964454135.1 uncultured Enterobacterales bacterium
CTCCCTCCAAGTGGCAGAGCTGACATCGCACCAACCGTTGTCTGACGCGGTACCCGATAAGCGCCGGGAGCTTCCTCCTGTCGATCGCTGAGGCCAACTTCGTGGGTGAGGGCAGCAACGACTACGCCGGCCGCTCTCTCTCTCCCGCCGGCGATGTGGATGGCGACGGCAGCGACGATCTGCTCGTCGGCTCACACTACGACGACGAAGGCGGCTTCGACGCTGGCTGCGCCTACCTGGTGCTCGACTCCCCCTCAGGCACCTTGTCTCTTGCTGACGCGCAGGTGAAGCTCACTGGCGAGTCCGGCAATGACGAGGTGGGCGTCGTGGCGCGGGCCGGCGACCAGAACCTCGACGGCTACGACGATCTGCTCATCGGAGCCCCCTTCGATGATGACGGCGGCGTCGATGCCGGAGCCCTCTACGTGGTCTTCGGTGATGTGGGGATCTGATAGGCCACGCCTAAAAGAAGCAGCGAAGGGAACGCACCGTCACTCGGATGATCAGCTTGTGGCGCTTGCCGCACACTCATAGGTGCCCCTGCGGGCATTCGCCCGACTGCCGCTCCAGCCCCCGGAAAAACGCGGCAGAGCAGCTCTTCTCATCATCAGACTCCCCTCCATCCCGCTTCGTGCGGAGGTGAGCGCCCCCGTCAAGGAGGCCCATGCTCTTCCCAGGCATCAAGCAGGTCCTCGTGCTCGCCCTTGCCGTCCCTGTGGGCTGCACGCGGGATGGGGCGCACCTGGGTGACAGCGCCTGGCGCGACTCGCGGAATACCGACAGCGGCTCGCCTCCCAGCGACAGCGGCACGCAGCCAGGCGTCGAGCAGGTTCCCGGCGTGGCGGACACCGCACCCGGCGGAGATTTCGAGCAGCTGTTCGCGCAGGACGTCCTGCCGGTCTTCGAGCTCACGCTCTCTGATGAGGCCATCGAGAACCTGAGCCGGGAGCCCTTCGAGTATCAGCCCGGGCAGCTCACCTGGACCGCATCCGAGGGGCAGGACCCGTTCACGGTCGAGGAGGTGGGCGTGCGCCTGAAGGGCCGGGCCTCCTACCAGTCCATAGGGGGCAAGCCCTCCTTCAAGATCAAGATCGACGAGTATCGCGAAGACGCGGATCTGCTGGGTCTGCGCCGCCTGACGCTCAACAACATGGTGCAGGACGCCAGCATGGTCAGGGAACGCCTGGGATACCTCTTGTTCGCGCAGGCCGGGGCGCCAGCACCGCTCTGCAACCACGCGCGCGTCTATGTCAACGGCAGCTACTACGGGCTCTACGCCAACGTCCAGACACTGGACGACGAGTTCGTGGAGTCACGCTACGATCCCGCGCCCGGCAACCTCTACGACACCAGCAACGACATCTATTGCGTGGACTTCCTGCCCGAGATGGAGCAGTACTTCGAGCTGGAGACCAACCAGGACGAGGCCGATCGCTCCGACCTGCACGCGCTGATCGCTGGGGTCAACGGCGATCTCGAGGAGTTCATGGAGGACGCGCAGGCCGTGCTCGATCTCGAAGAGTTCCTGCTCGTGGGCGCGCTGCAGGCCGTGATCGCGGATTGGGACGGCTACTTCGGCGGCCGAAACAACTACGAGGTGTACCACGAGCTGGAGCGGGATCGCTTTCTGCTCTTTCCCTGGGGCATCGATCAGTCTTTCGGCATGCGAGATGGACGTTTCTCCGAGCTGGAATACGACATCGACGGCTCCACCTCGCAGCGCGAGAACGGGCTGGTCTTCCAACGCTGCAAGGAGCTCCCCGACTGCTACGCGGTCTACCTCGACCAGGTGCGGCGGGGCGTCGATGCCTGGAACGCGCTGGAGCTCCCCGAGGAGCTCGACCAGATCCTGGAGCAGATCAGCGCGGCGGCCCAAGAGGACGCGCGACGCCCCTACTCGCATGCGCAGATGGTGCAGGCCCTGGACGACCTCCGCGTGTTCCTCGACGGGCGCGAGGAGATCGTACAGCAGCAGCTCGCCGGCGCCCAGGTTTTTCGCTGAGACGTATGATATCATGATGATGAGCTCTCGTATCCGGAAGTTGAGCGATATCGTATATGGTGTAGAGCTTCGCCCTCGACGACCAGCGCCGGGCGCTCTCGAGATAGGAAGACCCGAAACCTGATCCAGGAGTGAACGAAGATGAGCGTTCCAGCGATCCCCAAGTCCGACGATGGGGGGGAGAGCGCGGCCAGAATCCTTGTCGTGGACGATGATGGCCAGGTGCGGCGCATCATCGCCGTCAGGCTGCAGCTGGAGGGCCACGTCGTAGTCCAGGCGGACGAAGGCCGCGACGCACTGGATAAGCTCGATGCCTCGCGCTTCGATGTCGTGATCGCCGACATCAACATGCCCAGGATGGATGGCCGCGACCTGTTGCTGATCATGGCAGCCCGCCACCCGACCCTGCCCATCATCCTCATCACAGGTGAAGTGGCCAGGCTGGAAGACGAGCCCGCGCTCCAGCTGGCCTTCGCCATCTTCACCAAGCCCTTCGAGCCGACGCTGCTCATTCAGGCGGTCAACCGCGCCCTTGGGCGATGAAGCGCGCGCCGCGCCGGGCCGACGGCGCCCGACCCTACGCCAGCGCCACCTAGGGGGCGCTGGGCAGGTGGCGCAGGGCGAAGCGATAGGCGTTCTCCCAGGCCAGCTTCTCCACCAGCGCGTCCACGCCGATCTCGGCGATCATGCGCGTGTGGCGCTGCTCGTGCAGCAGCCGCGCCAGGTCCTCGGCGAAGCGCTCCAGCGCCAGGGCCGTGGGGTAGATGGGCACGGGGTTGATCACGCCGTCGAAGTCGGTGCCCAGGCAGAGCCGGTCCCAGATGGTGCGGCGTTCATCCGCAGGCAGCCGCTTGTCCTGCACAATCACATCCGCCATTCCCAGCAGCTGCTGGCAGAGCAGCAGCGGCCACTGCTCCTGGGGCACCTGCTGGCCGGGGCCCACGCCCAGCAACCGCCGGTCGAAGATCAACCCGATCAGCCCCTGGCTGGCGTGCACCATGCGCACGTCCTCATCCGATACGTTGACGCTGTTGGCGTACCAGCCCCCGCTGCGCCAATGATCCCCCTCCCGCGCCAGGTCGGCCACCATCCGATCCAGCGTGGCCACGCCCGAATAGCCCACGTGGCTGAAGATCACCGGCAGCCGTGGCTGGCTTCCGCGCCGGGCCTGGTTGTAGGGCCGCACGATGCGCGCGTAGTACTGCTGGCGGCTGCGCGCGCTCATGTGCTTGGCGTCCACCAGGATGCGCCGGCCGCCCAGGTCGTTCAGATCCCGGTCCAGGTCCAGCAGCGCGCGCAGCACTCGCAGACCCAGCTCATCGCGTTCCTCCAGGCCGACATCGATGCGGGCGCTCTGGTCGATGATCAGCTGCCCCTTGTCCGGGATGCTGCGCGCGTGGCCGCAGAAGCCGTTGTCGAAGTGATGGGCCGGCGAGACGAAGAAGGGCGGCGGGGACATGGCCTTGAGCTGCTGCACCCGCTGCAGCGCGGTCTCGACCGGCAGGGGCCGGCCCTGGGCATCGATGGTGCAGAAGTAGATGCCCTCGGTGGTAAGCAAGACGGCCAAGTCGTCGCCATCGCCCTCGATGATGTCGCGCAGCTGCTCTCGAGAGCCCACCAGGTGGAAGCGGCCCGAAACCCGCTCCGACTCGCCAGCGCGCGACGACACCAGGTCCGCATCGTGGCGCAGGCCGTCCTGGGAGCGCAAAAAGGCGTACTCACGCTGAAACTCCGACCAGTAGTCGTAGCGCTCGGACATCAGGAAGCGGATCCGCGCCGGCGCGTAGTGCAGGTAGCGCGCAGCCAGCGCCTGGCGCAGCAGCCCCTGGTTGCACAGCGGCCGCATGATCTCACCCAGCGCTTGCATGCGTTCTCCGCGCAGCAAGCGCAGCACCGCCCCGCAGGGGGTGATCCCCACGGCCAGGCGCAGCAGCTCGCGCAGCTGAGGGCGCCAGCGCTCGGACTGGACAGGAACGCTCAAGAAGCCCTTTTCGATGGGCGTGATGTTGGCATAGGCCAGGCGCACGCGCCCCTTGGCCAGCTGCGGGAAGCTGGACTGCGCGTAGCTGGTGGCCAGGGTTCCACGCTCCATGTCACGCAGGTTCGCGGGCTGCACCGTCCAGGGGTGGAAGCGCCCGGGATCGCCCTCCGCAGGCGTGTTGCGCATGCGGTTGAAGGGGTAGAGCGTCGGGTGGCAGTGCAGGTCGGCGAAGAGGCGCGGCATGGAGCTTCCTGGCGGCCCAACCTAGCCCGAAACCGGTCCGGCCGCCTGGCTGGCCCCAGGCGCCGTTGATACCTGGACGCTCCGCAGGGCGATGGACTCTCCACCGCTCCCTGAGAGGAGCGCATGGTCGCACGCGCCACCTTCGAGCCTCCTTCCCCACGCAAGATCGCCCTGCGCCTCGGCCTGGGTCTGCTCGGCATCCTCGTCATCGTGGCCGGCGTGGGCCTCATCTTCCGCGAGCCCGTGGAGGCCGCGAGCGGATACGCGGTCCAGGAGCTCGGCTACGTCGGGCTCTTCGTCGGCGTGCTCTTTCTGGACATGCTCCCTGTGGGCACCCACGACCTGGCTCTGCTCGCCGGGGTCACCGGGGGCATGGATTTCTGGCCCACCGTGGGCATCGGCATGGTCGCCACCTTCCTGGCCATCCTGTTGGACTGGCTCCTCGGACGCGCCATCGGCGAGCGTCTGCCGGCGGTCCGTCGCCTGGCCGAGCGCTACCGCATCCCCGAGCTCATGGACCACTACGGCACCTGGGCCGTGGTCCTGTTGGCCCTGCTCCCCCTCCCCTTCGCCCTCGTGGCCTGGACCCTGGGCATGTCGGGCGAGCGCTTCCCCAAGATCGCCCTGGGCGCCTCCGTGCGCGCCTCCAAGGTGATCCTCACGGTGTCCATCATCACGGCGGGGTGGGGCGTGGGCGGCGAATCCGGGCAGCTACGAGCCCTGCGCCTCGGTGTCCGGGACCGTGTCGTGGAACTTGCCGTAGTCCACCATCAGGCGGCCGTCCTCGAGCTGCGACATGACGTCCACGAAGCGCTCGCCCACCCGCACGGCGTCGGGGTAGTAGAGCCGCCGCGAGTAGGTGGTCGTCCCATAGGTCCCGTCGTGCCCCATGAGGGTGACGATGAACACCAGGATGGTGTCGTCGGGCCTGTCCCAGTCCACATCGGCCAGGGGGCTGTCCGCGTCGATCTCGTGGATGATGGACCAGCTCATGGAGAACATGGGCGTGCGGTCGCGCATGAGCTTCATGTCGTGCATGCGGCGCAGGTGGTGACCCTCGGGGCTGATCTCTTCCTTGAGCACGGTCAGTGTCACCGAGGCGTCCACCACCTCGTTGCCGCGGGCGTTGCCCGCACGCAGCATGAGGTTGCGCTGGCCGTGGCGCGTGGTGAGCACCATCTTGTCGCTGAACAGGACGCTGGACTGGGGGCGTGAGACCTTGGCGAAGATCATGCCCGTGGCCAGCGCCACGCCGAGCAGGCCCACCGCAGCTTCGATGGTCACGATCAGATCGCCGTAGTCGGTGGCAGGGCTCAGGCCGCCGTAGCCGATGGTGGACATGGTCTGGACGCTGAAGAAGAAGGCCTCGGCGAAGCTGTCGGTGGTATTGCCCGAGATGGAGCCGGGCTCCAGCAGGTACAGGCCCGCGAACACCACGTTGAGGATGATGTAGACGAAGATCAGCGACAGCAGCAGGCGAGTCCAGGAACCCTCGAGGAAGAAGAAGTAGAGATCGCGTCGCAGCTCGGCTGGCGCGCCCTTACGCACAGCCGTCGCCGGGTCGCCGGGCCGCGTCTTGGCGGCCTCACGCGCACGGCGGGCCTTCAGCCGGGCCAGCTCAGCGATGGGGACGGGCTCGTCGCCGCGGTGCTCGGCGGCCTCCATGGGCGCCATCATCATGTCGAAGAGCACCTGGGCCACCATGGCCGCCGTTACCAGGGCCATGAACGTGCCGGCGCTCATCTGGCTGCCCACCTGGCCCAGCAGCAGCACGACGAAGGCGCTGGCGAAGCGCACGTTCACCCGGGCGCGGTCGGACAGCTGCGCCTCTCTGCGGGCCGTGACCGAGTCGATGATGGCCACGGACAGCAGGGTGAGAAAGAGGGTGCCCGCCAGCAACCAGCGGTAGCCGTCGGGCGCGGGCAGGGAGAAGTCGAACTTGATGGCCTTCTTCACGGCCACGCCCACTCCGGTGACCGCCACGGCCAGGGGCAGGTGGCCGTAGAGCCAGACCGGGAAGGCGCCGCGGTGCTTCTTGAGGTGCGAGCCGGCCACGTCGTCGAAGTAGATCCACCACACCGTGCAGGTGAGCAGCAGGCCCAGGCTGCCCTTGAGCACGTAGTCGAGCTGCGTGGCGAGCTCGGAGCCGCTGAGGAAGGAGAGCACCTTCACGAAGGACTCACCCAGCACAATGATGGTGAGCAGCCCGTAGCGCTCCGAGAGGTGCTCCATGTCCAGGGGGTAGCGCTCCTGCAGGGCGCGCGACACGCGACTCATGGGGGCCGCCAGGACCACCAGCACCCCCACGGTCCACAGACCGTAGGCCCAGAACGCGGGCAAGAAGCAGGCGATCAAGAAGCAGGCGGAGCTGAAGGCGAAGATCCCGCCCCAGAACACGACGTAGTCGCGGGCCTTGGGGACCTGCTTCCAGGCGCGCACGTACATCAGCGTCACCGTGGCCTGCGCCACCGCGAAGGCCAGGGAGTAGAACGCGTGGTGCCCCTCCATGGCGTGCGGCGCGGTGATGGCCATGGCCCCCATGGCGAACATCTGCACGAAGACCATGATGCGGTGGGTGAAGTCGTCCACGTCGAAGCGGTTTGCAAAGAACGTGAAGCCGCTCCAGGCGATCCACAGGGGCATGAAGTGGCCGGCGAAGGACACGAAGTTGCTGATGGAGACGTGGTGGCTCAAGGCGTCGCCCAGCTGGATGATCGCCGCCACGAAGATCAGGTCGTAGAAGAGCTCGAGCCAGGTGACCTTGCGCTCGCCGCCGTGGGCGGTGTGGAGCAAGGGGGCATGCAGCCAGCGGTTTCTCATAGGGGCCTCTGCACGATCCGGTCGATCCGCATCCTACGGGCTCAGGGACCTGGAGGGAAAGTCCATGTCTCCGGAGACATGGGGCGTAGCGCGCGCCAGCCAGGCGTACGCCAGCGCGCCGGCGGTCAGATTGGCGATGCACGCGCCGACGAATATGCCTGGGACATCGACCAACAGGGCACCAATCCAGGCAAGGGGAAGGTAGAGAACCGCCATGCGGATGAGGGAGATGGCCACCCCTGGCGCAGGCTTGCCGAGGCCATTGAACGACGCGTTGACCATCATCACCACGCCGTAGGCGCCATTACCCAAGGGGACGATCCACAAATACGTCCGACCGATGTCGAGCACACGTGGGTCTTCGGCGAACAGAGCCATCACAGGCTCGGCTACCAGCGCCAGCAGCAACGCGGTCACCAGTCCGAATCCCATGCAGAACAGACCACAGATACGCCTGGCGGCGCGGATGCGGCCATGTTCGCCGGCGCCGAGGTTCTGGCCGAGAAAGGGGCCGATCACCGCGGAGAGCGCGTAGAAAGGCACGAGCGTCAGCTGCTCGACGCGAGTCGCGGCGCCAAACGCAGCAACGGCGTGCGAACCGTACTCCGCGATCAACGCGACGATCACTGCGGTCACTGCGGGGATGACCATATTGGTTCCCGCGGCCGGCAGGCCCACGTGGAAGACGCGCACCGTAGAGCTCCGGAGCTGACTCAGCGACGGGAGCGTGCGCGCGAGCAGGTCGTGCTTGCGGGTCATGGCCCAGAAAGCCGCGACCATGGTCCCTGCACGCGCGCAGACGGTTGCGATGGCCGCCCCGCGCAGACCGAGTCCATCCCAGCCACCGATGCCGAAGATCAACAGGGGATCGAGTGCGGCGTTGAAGATGGACGCCATGATGAAGATGTTCCCCTGCACCTTGCTGTCACCGACCGCGCGCAGTGCGCCGAAGCCCACCATCGGCACCAGCACGAACACGTACCCGCCATACCACACGGTCATGTACTCGCAGACCAGGGGTCGAACCTCGTCGTCGGCACCGAGCAGCGTGAACAGCGGTTCCATGGTGACGAGCCCGACGGCGGTGAACAAGACCGCAAGACCTGTCGCCGCGAGGAGCGCATCGGTGCTCAGGCGCTTGACCCTGCGGGTGTGCTCCGCGCCGATGGCTCGCGCCAGGACGGACGAGGTGCCCGCCATCAAGCCGATGCCCAGGCTGATCAGGACCATGACCACCGGGAACGTGAAGCTCATGGCGGCCAGCTCTTTCTCTCCGAGCTGCGCCACGAACCAGGTGTCGGCCACGTTGAAGGCCATCATGGCCAGCACTCCCCAGACCATCGGGAGCGTCAAGGCGACCAGATGCTTGGGAACGGATCCCGAGGCGAGGGTGGCGGTCACGGAGCGTCGCCGGGCAGAGCGGCAGCGGGGGGCGGCGAAGATGGACGCGGGCAGGGCCAGGGCACGATGACGTCTACTCCGAGGAGCGCAGCGGGTCACGGTCGAGGGATTGGTGAAGGGCCGCCATGAATCAGCTCGCAGCTCAAGCTCTCCGCCGACCACCGCCAGCTGGTAGCTGGCCGCACATTGGCTCGCATAGCTCTCCAGCGCTGGGGAAGGCCTCAGATCACGGCCTCTCGGGCACCCACGACCCCTCAGCGCGAAGTGCCGGTCAGGGCCTCCAGCCGCTTCAGACCTGACAGCTCAGGATCCGCATCGGGCCACTGCCTGTGCACCTCGCTCACGAGCTCCTCCACCCGCGCTCGGTCTCCCGCTTCGTGACTGAGCTCGGCCAGCCGGATCATGCTGGTCATCTCGATGATCCCACCCTCCGCCTCCCCCGAGCAGTCGTCGATGAGGATGGCCTCGAGCTGCCGGGTGAGGGCCGGCACGTCCCCCGAGGCCTCGAGCACCCGGGAGACCCGCCAGGAAGCCCAGCAGTCCGACCAGTGCTCCTCGATGAGGGCCAGGGCCCGCTCGTAGTCGCCGGTCGCGGCGGCAAGCTCGATCTGCAGGTGGCTGATCATCTTGGCCTTGGCCACGTATGGGAAGTGCTCTTCGCCCAGGGCCTCCAGGCGGGTGAGCCGGTCCCTGGCCAGCTCGAGATCTCCGCGGGCTACGGCGATGTAGCCCCCGCTCAGCAGGATCTTCATGGAAAACAGGGCCCGATCGAGCTCACCCAGCTCCGGCTGCTTCAGGCACTCACCGAGGTGCTGGAGCCAGCTCTCCTGCTCATCCACCATGCCCAGGCCCCGATAGATGTTGGCTGCCAGGTTGGCACACCGGGCGGCAGCGCTGGCCCTGCCCGTGCTCAGCCCATCGCGCATGCAGCCCTGCCAGAGGACCTCGGCCTCGGCCAGCCGACCCCGGTTTCCGAGGACCAGGGCATGGCGATTCTGGAAGACGATCCGATCGTCCATGGCGGTGGTGGAGCCCGTGAGGATGTCCACCTGGTCACGCCGGGCCTCATCATCGCCCAGCGCCAGCAGGGTGTTGGCCAGCGCTGCCCGGGCCTGGGTGAGGGAGCCGTCTCGGATCAGGGCCAGCTCGTACTGCTCTCGGGCGCCTTCGTGGTCACCCTCGCGCGTCAGGACAACACCCAGGAGGTAACGCAGCCAGGGCGAATAGGGGGCCTGCTCCAACCCCGCCTGGATGGTCTGCCGCGCTGCTTCGTAGTTGCCTGCGTTCAGTTGCAGATAAGCCACCACGCCGTAGCCCATGGGCTCTTCCGGCTCCGCAGCGATGGCCCGCTCGCCCACCCGGATGCGTTCCTCCTGGTCGGAGTGTCGGTAGGACAAGGACGCCCAGGTCATGAGAGCGAAGGCATCGTCGGGCCGGGCCTCGATGAAGGCCTTGAGCTCCGCCAGGACCTCAGCAGCGCGGTCGGCATCGGACTGGGTGCGCAGGGCCAGGCGGCTCAGCTCGGAGGTGGGATCCGGCTCGGTGCCCGCCAGCCGGGCGGCGATCTCCAGCTCACCCACCGCCCGCGACTCGCGCCCCCGGTAGAGATGCACGAAATTCAACAGCAGGTGGGGACCCGGATCATCTGGCCGGCTCTCCATCACCTCGGTGGCCTTGCGCTCCGCCAACGGCAGCTCCCCGGCCATGAGGGCCCGGCGAGCTTCGGCGAAGAGGGCCCTGTCGGCCTCGCCGGCGGATGCGCGGAGGGCGGGCACCATGTCCGGGCTGGACCCGCCGCCGAGGTAGGCCCACGCGGCCAGGGCCACCAGCCCGAGGGCCACCAGCCCGAGGGCCAGCACCAGCCAGCGTCTCCTGCTGCGGGAACGCGATGGTCCCCGCGTCTCGATGGAAGGAGCGGAGTGACCGGCCGATGGGGACGGCTCCACCACCGGCGGCATGGGCTTCCCGCGCAAAGAAGGCACGGGCCCGCCCGCCAGCGGCACCGATGCGGGCAGGAGGTGAGCCACCGTTGGTGCCGGTGGTTCTCCCTCCGTGGCGGGGACGCTGCCCACCAGCCCGTAGAGCTGGCCGTCGATGGAGGCAGCTCCGGAGCCCTCCCAGGCCATCGTCTCGGAGCTGCTGACCGCGCTCGGCCGGGAGGCAAGGGCTCGGGCTTCTTCGAGCTGGTGAGCCTCCCAGGGAGATTCCTCCGACAGCGCCACCTCCGCCCCCATGGTCGCACCCGTCCAGAGGTGCAGCAAGCTGGTCACATCGGGGGTTCTCTCCTCCAGATCCGTCGTGAGCGCGCCCTTGACCGCTCTCAGGGCACGCTCTGGCAGCCCTGGAGCCAGCTCTGCCAGGGGTCTGCGGTGACCGGACTTGATGTTTCCGAACAGCTCCAGCGTGTCCTCTCCGCGAAAAGCGCGCTCACCAGACAACATCTCGTAGAGGATGGCCCCCAGGGAGAAGACATCGGCCCGGGCGTCTACGGTGCTGGAGTCCCGGACCTGCTCGGGAGCCATGTAGGCTGGTGTGCCCATGACGGCGCCGGTGTGGGTGTCGCCCGCCTTCCCTCCCTCCCCGAAGACAACCTTGACAAGCCCGAAGTCAGCGATCTTCGGAATGAGTCGGCCATCGGCCAGGGCCAGCAGGATGTTCGCCGGCTTCAGGTCCCGGTGGACCAGCCCGTGCTTGTGAGCCGCCACGACGCCGCGCAAAATGGGGCGTACCAGGTGATCGACCTGGGCGAAGCTGAGGCGACGAGACTGCAGGAGCTGTTCGAGGGACGGCCCCTGCACGTACTCGAGCACCAGCGCCGGTCCCGTCTCCAGCCTCACGAGATCGGTGACGATGAGGATGTTGGGATGACGGATCGACGCTTGGGCGCGCCCCTCCAGGACGAGCCGCCGGAGGATCCGGGGGCTGGTCATGGTCAGCGCCTTGACAGCGTGCAGGCTGCCCAGCTCGGCGTGGCGGGCCAGGTAGACCACCGCCATGCCGCCGCTTCCGATCACACCCTCGATGATGTAGCGCCCCCCCGTGGTGGTGGGCGTGGTCACGGATGTGCTCCGCAGGGAGCGGAGGGCCGTACCCCGCCATCGGGATGGACTCGCCGAACGTGGCGGCAGGGGGCGAATCGCTGGGGACGAGGAAGCACAGGTCTGCACTGCATTGTGTGAGCATACCTCCCCGACTCTGGAACAGCACGCGCGGCAGTGGTGTGGGCGGAATGTGGAAAGCTGCCTGTCGGCGATGCGCTCCAAGGGCATCGTCGGTGAGGGGCGGCCTGCCCAACGGCATCATCTCGCCTGCCACCAGGCGCTCGGGTCCTTCTTGGACTTCCCAATCCACTCTACCAGCCCCGCTTCTTTCAGGTCGCGAAGACGCCGGAGCAACGTGGGTCGAGACAGGCCCGTCTCCTGCATCAGCACGCCAGTGCCACAGGGACCGTGTGCGCGCAGGTGACGGAGCAGTGCCAAGGTCGCCGGGGGCAACTCCGCCTCTATGCCCTCCGCTGCTGGCTCCGCTGCCAGGACCAACCGGGTCGTGCCAGCGGTCTGGATGTACCTGGGATCCAAGAGACCCGCCAGTCGCATCTCCGCGAAGATGCGACGAATCCCCTCTCCCAGCTCTTGCCCGAAGCCGAGATCGGAGCAGACCCTCGCGATGCGGGGATTGCGGGCAAAACGGGGCACGCCGGTAGGATCGGAGAGGTCCGCGAGGCCGGGGAAGCGGCCCGGGCTCTCGATCTCCAGCCGGTCATCGAAGATCTCGACCCGGACATGATCGCCCGAAACGCTGTAGGATCTATGGAGCACCGCGTTCACCATCCCCTCGAGCCAGGCGTCACGTGGTAGCAGGGGATGATCTTTGAAACGACCTGAAGCGGCCAGCGCCCGACGAACGGGGAGCATCCCTTGCACCATTTCTTGGGCGCGCTCGATGACCGCTGGGATGGGCCCCTCGCAGCGCACGTCCTCGGACAGCCTCTGACGCGAACCACTTCCGCGCTCGGCACCCTGGTAGCGGAGCACTCGGACGTAGGCCTCCGGGAAACGCGCCTGTGGGATCTCCCCGAAGAGCAAGACGCAACCCACCGTGAGTCGAGCATCGGATGAGGCCAAGCCCCTCGCAACCAGCAGACGTTCAGGATCGGGATGACCCATGGTCGCGGCGTACCGTCCCAGGAGCTCGGCGTCCAGATCCTCCACACTGAAACCATCCACGAAAGTCGCTTCGTAGCTCGCCTGGCCCTTCTCGTAGTGGAGCTCCTGGCGCTGCTGGAAGCTCAGCCTCCGGTTCTCGTCTCCGATACGGAGGAAGACATCGTCACGGCGATTGGCATGGACGCCAGAACTGGCTCCCACCTCGATGAGCAGCAGCGCCTCGTCCCGACCTCTCTCGTCGAGGCAGTCGAGCTCATGAAATCGCATCCTCACCGGAGGAACTGTGAAGTCGACCGCTGCCTGTCTCCAGCTGTTCTTGATCCGCGCAGAGACCTTCTTGATCCCCTCGATCTTGCCACGGTGCAGCCCGACGGCGATGATGCCGCCTTCGGCATTGGCGAAGCCCACCAGAGCATCGGCCAGGTCCCTCGCGGCGATGCGTGAGCTCTTTCGGTCGAACCACTGATCTTCGGGGCACTCCAGGAGGGTGCGACCGAGTTGGAGGGCGCTGACGTTGAGCAGGTGATGAAGGTTGATGGACGGCATGAAAATACTATAACAGCTTTAGAGTAGATCCGTGAACGTCAACTCGTGCGTCCCCGAGCAGCCCTCGTACTCACCCCCCGCGCAGTAGCTCCAGCAGCTCGTCCGCCGTCAGGCGCCCCGCCGCGTCGGCACCGGCGAGCACGCTCTCCGCCAGCTCCCGCTTGCGGCGGTGCAGGTCGATGATGCGTTCCTCGATGGTGTTTCGCATCACGAGCCGGTAGACCGTGACCGGCCGCGTCTGGCCAATGCGGTGCGCACGGTCCGAGGCCTGGTCCTCAACGGCCGGGTTCCACCATGGATCGAGGTGGACGACGTAGTCGGCGGCGGTGAGGTTGAGCCCAAAGCCACCGGCGCGCAGGCTGATCAGAAAGAGGGCTCCTTCACCGGCCTGGAAGGCCCGCACGCGGCGCTCCCGCTCCGCCACGGAGGTGGAGCCGTCCAGGTACTGGTAGGAGATGTCGCGTTCGTCGAGCAGCGCGCGCACCAGGGCCAGGTGGCTGGTGAACTGGCTGAAGACCAACGCCTTGTGGCCCGTCCGCAGCAGCTCATCCAGCAACCGCAGCAGCTCGTCGTGCTTGGCGCTCTTCCCTCCGCCTTCCTCCCCCACCCGCCCACCCCCGACTGCCCCCTGCGCGGGCGCGTCCGGCAACACGAGGCGCGGGCTGCAGCAGGCGCGCCGCAGCTGGGTGATGCGCGCCAGGATCCGGATGTGGTTCTCCTCGCCCCCCTGCTCCAGCTCCTCCAACGCGCGCATCCGCATGGCTTCGTAGAGCGCCGCCTCCTTGCGCCCCATCTCCACGCGCAGGACGATCTCTGTGCGTGGGGGCAGCTCCTCGAGCACCTGGGCCTTTGTCCTACGCAGCACATAGGGCAGGATCAGCCGACGCAGCCGGGCGCGCGCCTGGTTTTGCCTCGCCGGCGGGCCCGGGTGTTCGCCTCCCTCGATGGCCGCGACGAAGCGGGCGCGGAAACGCTTCAGGGAGCCCAGCAAGCCGGGATTCAAGAAGCGGAAGATGCTCCAGAGCTCGTCCAGATGGTTCTCCAGCGGCGTGCCCGTGGTCGCCATGCGGAAGTCCGCCTGCAGCGCCGTGGCGGCCTTGAACACCTTGGTACGCGGATTCTTGATGGCCTGGGCCTCGTCCAGCACCACCGTGGCCCAGCGCACGCCGGCCAGCCGCTCGCTCTCCGTGCGCAGCAGGCCGAAGGAACAGACCAGCAGCTGCATGGGACCCAGCTCGTCCAGCTGCTCTTGACGGCGGGCGCCTCCGAAGCGCGAGACCTGCAGCGCCGGGGCGAAGCGACGCGCCTCGTCCAGCCAGTTCATGCCCACCGACGTTGGCGCCACCACCAGGGTGGGGCCCTGCGGCGCGCGCTTGAGCGCCAGCGCCAGGGCCTGGACGGTCTTGCCCAGGCCCATATCGTCGGCCAGACAGGCGCCTGCGCCCCAATCGGCCAAGCGCGCCAACCAGCGGAAGCCCTGCAGCTGG
Source organism: uncultured Enterobacterales bacterium (assembly GCA_964454135.1). GTDB lineage: Bacteria > Myxococcota_A > UBA796 > UBA796 > JAFGLY01 > CAYVQL01. The sequence continues at coordinate 14,647 of CAYVQL010000212.1, forward strand.
TAGTCGCGCAGCTCGGCTCGCAGGGTGGAGGGCAGGCGCGGCTCGCTGGTTCGGGCTCGCTCCAGCCTGGCCGCGAACGCCTCCCAACCGGCATCCCCCTCCGCGTGGGCGGTGAGCGCTTCCAGCGCGGGCATGGCCAGCGGGTGGATGCGCCGGCTCTCGCCGAGGCGCTCCGACCAGCACTGCAGCTCCTGAAGTCGCCGCCGCAGCGCCTTGGTGAGGGTGAGGAAGCGTCCGTCGTCCAGGGGCAGGAAGCGCCCTGGAGAGGACTCCAGCTTCTCCAGCAGCTCGCGCAGGGCGATCACGCTGCCCTCGTCCGTCCGGAGTTCGCCCCGCGCCTCGAACCACTCCTCGGCGCTGGCGATGTTCAGACGCAGGTGCTGGTCGGACCGTGGGCGGCTGATGCGGATGGGCTCCCCTTCGGGCCACTCCAGGCGCACCTCGTCTCCCAGCTCGCGCAGGCTGTCGAGCAGCTCCAGGCAGAGCTGCAGGTCGGAGAGCAGCACCTCGTCCTCATCGGCGTACAGCAGCTCGGGGCAGCGCTCGCCCAGGCTCGCGAAGCGGCGCGCTTCCTCCACCTTGTCGCGCTCGGTGCGCAGCCGCCGCTTCTCCACCTCGGCCACGACGGTGCTTCCGCCGACGCCCGGCTGGAAGCAGGGGCCCTCGGGCCCCAGGGGCCGCACGACCACCCTGGCGCGCAGCCCCCTGCCCCGCGGGGCGAGCTGCACGCAGGGTTCGGGGCGGGCGGGCACGTCCTCAAGCTCACCACGTAGAGGGACGGCCTCGGCCTGAACGGGCATGAGCGTAGAGAGCGCCTCCACCAACTCGGTCAGGCGTTCCTTGTTCTCGGCAGGGATCTCCAGGCCTTCCTCGAGCGACCTGGCCACGGCGCGCTGCCGCTCGTCGAAGCGGGCCACGACGATGCGCCCTGTTCCCTCGTCCACGACTTCGCCGTTGGGCACCATGGGCTGATCGGTCCGCACCCGCATCAGCTGGCCCTCTCGGCTCACCTTGAGCACCGGGGTCTTGAGTACCACCTCGACCCGTTCCTGAGGAGCATCGGCCCAAAAGAGGTTCGGATGCCCGGCCAGCGCCGTCATCACGGCCGGGCGGTCAAAGTCGTACTGGACATTCCGGTAGCGACCATAGCCAGAGGAATAGGGATGGATGTGGGCGATGACGCGCTCGTCGTGGGGCGTGACGAAGTCCAGCTCCTGCGCCTTGTCGTGCAAGCGCTTGAGCGCCACCTTGCGACCCTTGGTCCAGCCCCCCTTCTTGGTGGCGCGCTGCTCGAAGGGCTCGATGTGCAGCCCCGGTCCGTAGAACTTGAGCCGCCAGACCAGCCTGGACCCGGTCGCCTTGTCGCGTGGGCGTTGGTCGACCAGCTCCATCAGGGCTTCGGCCACGCGCTCCCATTTCGCCTGCACACGCACCAGCTGCGAGAGGGGCGCGGCGCGCTGCGATGACCAGAAGGCACCGTCCTCCTGGCCCATCAGTACCGCCAGCTCCTGCGCGTAGCCGTGGTAACCCGCGGACTCGGCGCGCTGGTGCCACCGGGCGAGCTGGGGCGCTGGCGGCTGGCCCTGCCAGTGGTCGGCCAGGGCGCGCAGCAGGACTGCGAAGGGATATTCGTCCTCCGGCGAACGCTCCCAGTCGGCTGGCTCGCAGGGATCGCCGTTTTGCAGCTGCCAGATGCGATGCAGCTGGTTCAGCGGTGCGGGCAGATGGGTGAGCTGGTTGCCGGCGATCTCCAGCAGGTGCTCAGCGGCCTTCAGCCGCTTGGGCTGGCCCGTGGCGCAGAGGGCTGTGATGTAGAGCAGACCATGGGGCTCGGAGAAGGTGATCTTGCGCTTTCGTGCCGCCCTGCGCAGGTCCTTGTGGGCGCGCTCCCAGGTGGCGACGGCGCCCACCAATTCCCCTTCCACCAGCTGCAGCCATGCCCGCAGCGCGTCGAAGGCGATCAGCTCGCAGGGTTCCTCCGCGTGGGAGCGGGCCTCGTCGAATCTCCCCCGCAGGATCAGCTGCTCAAGAAGCGCGCTGCGCTCGTAGGGGGAGTCGGGTTCGCGCTCGTAGGCGACGAGGAAGGCCTCGAAGGACTCCTGGGTGGGGACGAGGCGGCGGAAGCCGAGATCCAGGGCCAGCGCGCGCACTTGCTGGGCTATGCTCCTCGAGAGCCGCTGCAGCAGCCCTTCATCCGGCGGCAATCCGCAGACGCGGACCAAGGGGTACTGCTGCCGGCATTGCCGAGGGAAGTGCCTCCAGCAGGCGTCGCGCGCCTCCGAGAGGGCCTCGAGCTCATCCCCGTAGAAGGCGAAACGCAGGGGCCGCATGGCCTGATCGAAGTTGCGGAAGGGATTGCCGTAGGTGCTCCCGGACGTGGGGGCGCGCCTCTCGACCAACTCCCGCAGCGCGGGCAGATCGCCGCGGCGCCAGACCTGGCGCATGAGGGGCTCGCGCAGCTCCGCCTTGCACACGACGCGGCCCGGGAAAACCGCCAGCTCCAGCTGCTCCAGGCGCTCGGCAGGCGGCTGCACGCTGCGCGTCGTGAGCCGGCGGCCGCGTACTTCTCTGAAGCCCATGTCGCTCAGGCACTGCGCCAGCTGGGTCTGGGTCAGGGAGTCGTAGTTGATGGCGAGCAGCTCCAGGATCGCGCGCTCCAGTTCGGGGAGCTCGCGGCAATGTTCCAACAGCCGTCCAGCGTCATCCATGGGACTCTCCTTGCACGGGATGCGTGCCCTGGCAGACGAACGGTCATATCCTCGCAGGCGCTGCGCCCACACGACGCGGAGGGAGCCATGGCCCGCACGATCCGCCGCTACCAGGATCTGTCCACAGCGCTCGATGACGCCTACACCGTGCCGATCTTGAAGGTGTTGGCGCAGGCCGTGGGCGGTGCGAGGGCTGCGAGGAAAGCCGACCTGGTACGCAGCATCGCGGTTCGCCTTCGTGGAGACGGGCTGCGGCGCGTCTGGGCCGAGTTGGACGAACTCTCCCAGGCGGCTATCGCGGAGATCGTCCACGGAGAGAGCGACTTCCTCGGCAGCTCTGCCTTCCAGGCCAAGTACGGCGGCGCCCCGTCCTGGGGCGATCTCACCTCCTATCGTCCCCGCTCCGCCACGCCCCTGGGCGCCATCATCATCCTGGGCAAGGGCCAGCGACAGGTCCCGCAGGACCTCCGGGCTCGGCTGATGGAGTTCGTACCGCCTCCGCGGCAGGAGCGCATCTCGTCCCACGCGGACGCGCAGCGTTGCCTGCGCAGCCACTACGCTGACTACGAGGACGAGGAGCTCGACATCGGGGAAGTGGATCAGCCGGCCTTCACGGACCTGCGCGCCGTGCTGCGCCTGGCGGACATGGGACGCCTGCGCGTAGGCGCTGCCACCCGCAAGCCCACGGCCCGCACCTGCAAGGCCGTGGCCGAGGTCCTTCACGGTGGCGACTACTACGATCCCGAAGACCTGGAAGGTCCCGGCCTTGGTCATCGTTGCGGCCATTCGGCCGCAACGATGAGTCGGCCTGTTTTTTTTGCGGGGGGAGGCACAGGGCTGCGCCTGCCCTGCGGGCACCGCGGCTGCCGCCGCTGGCTTGCCCCTCAAAGGTCCGCAGGACCTTTGAGCCCCGCGCCTTATGGGCGCGCCGGGGCATCCGAGATGCCACTGCGTACGCCCGGCAATTCAATCGGCTTTCAACCTTGGCAATGCATCGGTCGGCCGCAAGGATGACCGAGCCCAAGGTCCCATCCGCAGCTACGCTTGGCCGCTGATCCTCCAGGCCGCAGGATTGGTCGCCACATCCGGCGGCAAGCTGTCGCTCTCCGAGGCCGGGCGCAAGGCGCTGGCCAGGCCGAACGCCGCGGCGCTCAAACGCTGCTGGACGCGCTGGTTGAGCAACGGCCTACTGGACGAGTTCTGCCGCCAGCAGCGGTGCCCTGCGGTCCCTCGGCAGCACGGCGGCCGCTCTTCTCGGCACGCAGGTCAGTCGAGCACGTCGAAGAAGAGCCCCAGGTCCACCGCCAGCAGCCCGTCCCAGCGCACCACGGCGAACAGCGCAGCCTCCGATGCATCCGGATCGCTGGGCTCGTAGGCGCGGAAGTCGAAGCGCTGAGCCCTGAACCGCAGGTTCAGGTACAGCCCCACCTCATCACCAGCCCGGACACGGGCGATGGTTCCCAGCTCGCCGTAGGGGTTCCAGGCGCCCAGCGGGTTGAGCTGGTCACCAGCTGCGACGTAGACGTTGAGCACGAAGCGGTCCACAGCCAGCCCATAGCCGGCGCTGGTCCCCACCTCGAATGCGGTCAGCCCGATGTCCCGGTCGTGCACCCACGGCGCCATCCCCCCCGCCCCCGCGACGAGCCCCGCGTCCAGCTTCTGCTGATCGCCACGCCAGTAGGCGTAGCGCACGTTGGCGTGCAGCCCGTCCACCCAGCCCGGGTTGTCGTCACCGCCGTTCAACCCCTCCCAGATGGGCAGCCCCATTTCCCCACCGCCGATCAGGCCGAGCAGCCCGAAGATGGCGTCCACCGCTGCGAACGGCAACATGCACTGCCCGTCCACGTGCAGGGCGTCCCGGTCGTGGGTCCAGCCGAAGGAGGGGTAGAGGAAGTCGTCGATACGGCCGTGGTCGAGCCCGGACGCGTACTGCAGCCCTACCCGCAGCCCCCCTGGCTCATCGGCCCTGGCATCCCCGGCTGACGCCGCGGCGGCGAGCAGCAGGGCGGTGGTTCGGCGGAGGGTGGACATCTGACTGGATCGTGAACGGAGCTGGAGCAAAGATCTGGGGTAGCCATCGCGATGACGCTGGTCAAAACAAGGCGTCAACAATGAACAGGCAGACAGGGCCGGCCATCGAGGCAGAATTCACAACGAGATTCAC
>CAYVQL010000213.1:0-19489 GCA_964454135.1 uncultured Enterobacterales bacterium
CACAAAGAAGCACTAGTGTCGACGCGCCGCGTAGCGGCGGGGTGCGTCAGCACCCACTGGAAATCCCTGGCTAGGGATTTCCAGGCGGCGGCACTTGTCCCTATAGCCCGGCCGCGGCCTGCTGTGGAAGCCCCCCTTCCCCTCCGGGACCGGGCCCAGCTCGTCCCTCCTCCCCCATAGGGGTTAGGCTGCCCGACGCCTCTGCGAGCCACCATGCGCACTCTGCTGATCAACCCCTCCATGAACCTGCAGCGCCTGGGCCGCGTCGCTGGGCTGCTCGAGCCCATGCCCTGCATCGGGCTGGCCTACCTGGCAGCCTCGCTGGAGTCCCACGGCTGGCTGGTGCGCGTGGTGGACATGTTCGCCGAGGGCCTCAGCGCAGCCCAAGTGCTGGAGCGGGTGCGGCGCTTCCGCCCGGACGTGGTGGGGTTGACCGTCATGACCCCCGCAGCCCCGGTCTGCGCCGACCTCTGCCGCCTGATCCGGCGGGCCAATCCCGGCGTGCGCGTGGTCTGGGGGGGCGTGCACGCGGATGTCTTCGCCCAGGAGATCGTCGCCAGCGGAGACGCCGACGTGGTGGTTCACGGAGACGGCGAGGCGGCCATCTGCGAGCTGGTGGAGCGCTGGACCGAGGGCGAAGAGGACCTGGGCGCGGTGCGCGGCATCACCTGGATGGCACAAGGCCAGCCGCAGCGCAACGCCGAGCGCCCCCTGGAGCGGAACCTGGACGCGCGGCCCTACCCGGCCTGGGGGCTCTTCCCCGTCCACCGCTACGGCCTGCTCCCCTTCGCCGACATCGCGCGTCCGGTCCTGACCATCAGCGCCTCGCGCGGCTGCCCCTACCGCTGCGACTACTGCTCCTTGCTGCATACGGGAAAGACCTTCCGCCGGCGCGATCCCGTCAAAGTCGTGGACGAGTACCAGTACCTGGTGGAACGCTTCGGCGTGCGGCAGGTGGGCTTCGTGGATCCCATCTTTCCCCTGCTGAAGGAAGACCTCCCGCTCTTCTGCGAGGAGATGCTCGCGCGGGGGCTGCAGGAGCGCTGTGTCTGGCTCTCCGAGACCCGTGCGGATCGGCTGGATCCCCAGACCTGCGAGCTGATGCACGCCGCCGGCTGCCGCCGCGTGCTGCTGGGCATCGAGAGTGGCTCCTCCCGACTGCTGCAGGGCGTCAACAAGCGCGCTGACCTGGAGCAGGTGCGCGACGGCGTGGCCAACGCCCGCGCTGCTGGCATCCAGACCGTGGGCCTGTTCATGATCGGCCTGCCGGGCGAGACCCCCGAGCTGACCCGCCGCACGGTGGAGTTCGCCGTCGAGCTGGACCTGGACTTCGCCAAGTTCGCCATCACCGTGCCCTTTCCCGGCTCCAAGCTCTTCCACCAGGCCTGGCAGAAGACCCTCTTCCGCGACGACTGGGAGAACTACGTCACCTTCAACCCCGATCCCGACGCCCTGGTCTACCACCCCGCCGGCTACGACCCAGCCGAGCTGATCCGCATGCAGTCCTGGGCGCTGCGGCGCTTCTACCTGCGGCCACGCCAGCTGTACCGCCAGCTGGTGCAGCTGCGCACGCTCAAGCCGCGCAACATCGGGCATGGGCTGCTGGGCATGCTGCCCTGAGGGTTCAACCCGAGAGCGCGCAGTCCTGCATCGGCGGCTCTTTCGCCGCCTCGAAGGCCTGCTTCCACGGCAGCTCTTCGTCCTCTACGTAGCCGGGGAAGACCAGGCCCAGACGCAGGCCGTAGGGCAGAACCTCGTAGGCTTGGGAGGAGCAGCCCAGGGCCACGCGCCCCATATAGGCGCAGAAGGTGCGCGGATCCTGCGCTTCGCGCTTGGCCGCTGGCTCCAACAGGCCGTCGGCGGGCAGCGAGAGCTCGGCGCACTGGGGCAGGGCGCCCTGGAAGACGTAGCCCAGGCGCTTGGGAGAGGGCCGGGAGTGTAGCTCCAGATCGTAGCTCACCAAGCGCTGGGCCCAGGCCAGGTAGGCCGAGAGATCCCTTGCCCGCCCCGCCACGCCCACGCAGTCCTCGGCCAGCTCCACGCCGTTGACCGGTGCCGCGTCCAGCAAGGGGGCAGCCGCCTCGCAATGCTCCAGGGCGCGCTCGGCGCGCTTCAGGGCCTGCTCATCCTCGCCTGCTCGCAGCAGGCGCACCGACTCGGCGCGCTCCATGGCCTCGGAACCCCAGTGCAGCTCCACCAACAGCCAGGCCCGCTCCGCATCGCGGCGCAGCAGGCGCGCGGCCTTCTTGGCGCTCTTGCGGCTCTGCTCGCAGCGCTCCGCCCGCTGCGGCTCGTCACCCTCCATCAAGCGGCAGGCGGCGCCAGTCAGCAGCGCCTTGGCCACCAGCGCCTCGACGGTCCTGCCCGCGTCCAGCGCCCGCGCGATCAGGATCTCCGACTCGGCGTAGGCCTCCGCATTCCAGGTGGCGTCCCACCAGTGCCAGCGTTGCTGCCAGACGTGCGCCAGGGCCAGCACCCCCAGGGCGTCCGGCGTCTCGGCCTCGGCGCAGGCCGCACCGGCCGCGGCGACCACCTTCTCCAGCTCCTCGGCGTTGTTCAGCTCGACAACCGTCTTGTGGGCTTGCAGGGTGGCGCGCGCCTCGCCCGCCATGCGGTCCGCCTCGGCCTCGGCCTGCAGCTGCCAGACGAAGAGCCCCACCCCGGTCGCCAACAACAGGGCCACGAACAAGGCGCCCCCCAGACCCAGCACGGCGCGCAGGCCCGGCCGGGCCCCGCTCCAGCGGGCGGGCGTCAACAGGTCCGAGTCGTCTTCGATGTCCACGACCAGGGTCTCGTCCGTCGCCCCCCCGGCGACGGGCCAGGCGCCTTGCTCTCCCTCCTCGGGCTCGGGCACGCGCTCGGTGGCTCCCCCCGCCACCAGCGGCTGCATGCCGGGCACCAGGGTGACCCCGGGATTCGCCAGCGCTGGCTCGGCCGGCGGCTCGGGTACGCGCTCGGTCCGCTGCTCGATCCGGGGCTCGGGCACGCGCTCGGTCAGGCCGGAGCTGCGCGCCTGCGATGGCGGAGATCCCTGGTGACCCGGCAGCGCCACCGGGCGGCCCAGGGCCGCCTTGCACAGCAGCCGCGTTGGCGGCCTGGCCAGGGGATCGGCGCGCAGACAGGCCGCCACGACGCGGTCCCAGGGAGCCCTCAAGGAGGGGGGGAAGCCGGGCGCGCCGGGCGCCAAGCCGGCCAGCAGCTGGGCGGCCATGGAGCCAAAGGCGTACAGATCGCTGGACAGGTAGGTCAGCTGCTGGCGTTGCTGCTCGGGCGCCGCGTAGCGCGGCGTGAGGTCGCGGGTGACCGCGGGATGCTCGGCAGCGGCCACCTCGCGCATGGTGTCCAGGTCGATCAGCGACACGCCCCGTCGCCCCACGATCACGTTGCTGGGCTTGAGATCCCCGTAGGCCACGCGGCAGTCGTGGATAGCGTCGAGCAGGCCCAGGATGCCGCGCAACACCTGGTCGCGGGCGTCGTCATCCAGCGCCTCCCAGGCCCGATCCAGGGGCTGGCCCTCGACCCAGCTGGTGGTCACCCAGACATGCCCGGCGCCAGGGGGCAGGCGCTCGTCGAGGCTCTCGCCCCGCCCGTCCAGCACGCCGGCGTCCAGCACCCGCGGCAGACCTCCCAGGTGGCGCGCCCTGGCAGCGGCGCGGTAGCCCTCGAGCACCAGCACGGCGTCCTCGGGCAGGCCGGCCGTGGTCCCCTTGCCCGACAGCGCCAGCTGACGCACGATGTCACCGAAGCGCGCGGGGATGCGGCTGGCCGTGCCGATCACCCTCGTGACGCCCTCGTGCCGGCCGTAGCGGCTGCGCAGCACGATACGTCCGCTGGATCGCTTGCGCGACGCCAGCACGCCCAGCACTTCGTGTCCGGGGATCACGGGGCGGAATCCTGCGCCGCTTCGGTCGCGGGCGGCTCACCCCCCAGCCAGCCGGCGGCGCGGGCAGCGCCGACGATCTCGATGGCGGCTTGCCCCGCGGCCCCCGCGCCGGCGCCGCCCCGGGGAACCACCACCGCCAGCGCCAGGCGCCCGGGCGCACGCACCTGGCAGGGGTCGGTCTCGCCGGGCTCGGCCAGGGCCACGAACCAGGAATGGGGCGGCTCGCCGCGTGATCCGGGATCCACGCCGTAGGGCTCCTCTTCTTGCAGGCCGATGGCGTCAGCCGTGCCGGTCTTGCCGAAGATGCGCACGCCCTCGATGGCGCGCAGCCGGCGGGCCGTGCCCTCGTCGACCACCTTGCGCATGCCCGCCAGGATCAAGGCCAGCGCCGCCTCGTCCTTCACCAGCACGGTCTCTTCGCAGCTGCCATGCAGCAGCATGTCGGGCGGGCACTTGCGGTACGCGCCGCCGCCGCCCACGGTGGCCACCATGCGCGCGGCCTGGGAGACGCTCATGGCTGCCGCCCCCTGGCCAAAGGCCGTGGAGGCCAGGCGCCGGCTGTCGGCCGCTCCTGCCTGGAACTCGCCGCCCCAGCCCACGTCCAGGCCCGCCGCCGCCACCTCGCGGAAGGGCTCGGGGCCCAGGTGCAGCCCCAGCTGGGCGAAGTACACGTTGCAGCTGACCGAGAGCGCCTCGGAGAGCTCGATGGAGCCGTGGTTGCGGTCTTTGTGGTAGTCGTGGATGGGCTTGGTCCAGTGCGGCAGCGTGAAAGAGGGACCGCGGGCGTCCCGCTCCACGCAGGAGAAGCGCAGCTCGCCGCGGCTGGCGCAGCGCTCTCCCTTGACTGCCAGCCCGGCGCGGGCGGCGGTCAGGGCGGTGTAGACCTTGAAGATCGATCCGGTCTGGAAGACGCCTCGGGCTCCGGTCTTATCCGACCATGGCCCGTAGACGCCGGTGAAGACAGGGTCGCGCGCAAGCAGGGCCTGGCGCCAGGCGGGATCACCGGGATCGTAGTCGGGCGCCTGCGCCCGGGCCAGCACCTGCCCCGTGTCTACGTCCAGCACTACCGCGGCCGCCGCTTTGCCGCGCGGCGCGGCGCGCTGCAGGATCTCGGCCACTGAGCGCTGCAGCTGGGCGTCCAGGCTGAGCTGCAGCGAGCGGCTGTCCTGGTCCTCGGCCATGGCCGCCAGCGCCGCCTCGCGCCTGGACCAGCGCATGCGCAGCAGCTCGGCCACGGGCTCCAGGTCCGGCGCCGGCAGGGGCAGCAGCCGCAGCTGCTCGGAATCCAGGCCCAATTCGTCCGCCATGGCCCGGGCGCGGTCCCGTTGGCGAGGCCGCTCCTGCCGGCTGCGGACCGCCAGCAGCAGGCGCTCGCCATCGCCGTCCCGCACCATCCAGGCCGCGGGCCCGTCTTCCAGCTCCCCATAGCCGCGCAGCAGGTTGTCGTAGGCCCGCTCCAGGCACCAGCGCGGCCGCAGCACGTCGCCGCTGCTGGGGCCCAGCAGGGTGCCAAGGCCGTCGCCCAGGAGATAGGTCCGCTGGCCATCCGCAGCGGTTCCGGCCAGGGGCGCGCCGTGGCGATCGCGGATCTCGCCGCGCGGGATGCGGCGCGCCAGCGCCCGTAGGCGGGGATCGTGCTGATGCACCACCGTGCCATCCGCCAGGGTGGTCACCACGCCATGCAAGGTGGCGGAGCGCGCCAGCACCACGCCCTGCAGGCCGGCAACCGCAAGGCCCGCCAGCAGCAGAGCTGCCGCCCCGGCGGCCAGGTGCCGGCAGCCACCCCGCAGCTGGACCAGCTCGTCGGTGGGGATGCGCACGGCGCCGTTCTCGGCCAGCTTCGCCAGCAGGGCGACCAAGGCGATGAAGGCCGCCGTGCTGCTCTTGCCGTAGGACAGGAAGGGCACCACTACGCCGGTCAGCGGGATGATGCCAGCGGTTCCCCCGGCGATCACGGCCCACTGGGCCAGCAGGAAGACCGAGAGCCCGGCCGCCAGCAGCATGCGCTCGGGCGTGCGCCCCGCAGCGGCCACGGCCAGCCCTTGCAGCACCATGGTCCCCAGCAAGACCAGGTAGAGGCAGCCCCCCAGCAGCCCCAGCTCCTCGGCCAGGTGGGCCAGGACCAGGTCGGTATGCCCGGCCGGCAGGGCGCCGATGGCGGAGTGGCCCAGGCCCTGGCCACCCAGGCCGCCGGCCGCCACGGCCCAGCGCGCCGCCGCCAGCTGGTCGCCCGAAGGCAGGCCGTTGAGCCAGGGAGCGGTCCACATGCGCAGCCGCAGGGCCACAGTGGCCGAGCCGGGCAGATCCGGCGCGATGGCCAGGACCAGCAGCATGCCGGCGACCACCACCACCGCCAGCACCACCCAGCCCGGAGAGCGCGTGACCAGGTAGAAGAGGGACAAGAAGACCAGGGACAGGATCAAGCTCGGGCCCAGGTCGCGCACCACCAGCAAGCCCGCGAACAGCCCCACCAGGGCCAGCAAGGCCGGAACCAGCAGCACGGGGCGCGGCAGGCGCACCAGCCCAGCGCGCGCACGCTGGTAGCGCAGCTTGGCCGCGCGTTGCCCCAGGTAGACCGCAAGGAAGGCCACGAAGGCCAGCTTGACGGCCTCGATGGGCTGGATCGGGCCCAGGTTGATGCGCGTGTCGGCCGGACCGGAGCCCCAGATCCACAGCGCCAGGAAGGAGAGCAGCATGGCGGCCAGCAGGCCATGACGCAGCCGCTCGGCCAGGCGAGCCGGATCCCAGGGCGCGGCCAGGATCAGGCCCCCGATCAGGCCGCCGTAGCCCACACCGCGCGCAAAGGCCGGACCGGGCCAGGCCGACAGGTGCAGCGGATCGCCGTACCCCAGCTGGATCACGAAGCCCAGGCCGGCCGCAGCCACGGCCGCCGGGAGCAATAGCGGCGCGGGCAGGTGTTGTCCGCGGCGCCGCAAGCTGAGCAAGCGCCCCAGCACCAGGGCCCCGACGCCCATGGCGAACCACAGAAAGGCCTGCTGGGCCTCGGATGACACCTCGGCCGCGCTGCGCAGGGGCTCGCCGCCGCGCAGCGCCCCCGCCTCCAGCACGCCCTGCACCGCCTGGCCGCTGCCCAACCAGGTGGCCAGCAACAGGGCCAGGATTGAGAAGAGCTCCAACAGGATCATGGCGCAGCCCCCTGCGGGCTCACGGTCTCAGGAGCCGGTTGTGGGGGGGGCGCTTGCACATCGCCTGGGTCCGACGGCGCCTCGGGTTGGGGGTCGCTCCTGTCCGGCTGCGTGCTGCTCATGATCTCACCCGAGGATCCTTCGCCGCTGTCAGCGCTCCCCGCCTGCCGGGGGATGGTGGCGTCCTGACCGGCCGCCTCGCTGCCAGAGACGGACGAGGCCGGGTTCTCTTCGCCTCCTCCCCCATTTCCCTTCCTCAGCCAGCCCAGGCTCCCCCCCACTGCGACGCCTACCAGGAGGCCGATGGCCAGGGCGGCCAGGATGAAGACCAGGGACCTGCCGCGGCGCGGGCCCTGCTCGGGCACGGGGCTCGCCAGGCGGCGCACGGCCAGCACGGTGGTGTTGTCCCGCCCGCCCCGGGCCAACGCCAGCTCCACCAGGCGGTCGCAGAGTGCGCCCAGCGGCTCCTGTTCCCTGCGCGCTGCCGCCAGCAGACCCACCAGCTCCCTGTGGGGCACCAGGTCGTGCAGCCCGTCGCTGCAGATCAGCAGCAGGTCCCCAGGAGCGAACTCCACCTCCGAGAGGTCGATCCAGCGCTCGTCAGGCTGGAAGCGGCGGCCCACGTCGCGGGTGACCTTGTGGTGACCCGCCAGGTTCTGGGCCTGAGCCTCGGTCAGCCCCAGCTTCTCCTGGGCCTCGGCCGCAGCGGTGTGATCGCGGGTCAGCTGCTCGCAGCCCGCATCGCTAGCCAGGTAGGCCCGGGTATCGCCTACGTGGAAGAGCTCCAGCTGCGAGGCGCGCAGCCGCGCAGCCGTGACCACGCAGCCCATGCCCTTCAGGCGCTCATCTCGCTGACCGCGCTCGATGATGGACCGGTTCGCCCCCTGTATGGCGCGCAGCGGAGCGGCTGGACCCAACAGGCTGCGACGCACCAGATCGGCCGCTATCTCGCCGGCCTGTTGCCCGCCCATGCCATCGATCACCGCGAAGAGACCCCTCTCGGGTTCGCAGACCCAGGCGTCCTCGTTGTGGCTGCGCACCAGGCCGGTGTGGGTGCGAGCCGCCGCCTCCAGCTCTCCCGCGGCTCGCGCGCAGCTCGGTGGGTGATCCGGGTATGAGGTGCCGCTCAAGACGATCCTGGCAGATCCACGAAGACCGTCAGCTCGCCGGACGAGAGCGAGATCTCGACCGGGAGCGCATCCACGGTCAGCGAGCCGCCGGGCTGGATCAGGCGCCCATTGACCTGGACGGGATTGGCATCGGGCAAGCGGCCGATGGTGGCGCCCTGCTCGGCCGCTTCCACCCAGGCGTGGCGCCGGCTGACCCGGTGCCCAGCCCCGGCCAGCGCCACGAAGAAGCCCTGGGCGCCCTCGTGGGGCCGGCCAACCACGACCCGCCGCCCCATAGGCACGGCGGCGCTGCCGCCGGACCAACGCAGCTGCAGGACCGCCGCGTCCACGGGCTCCGCCAGGCGCTCGGTGCTGGCATCGGCCACCGGTGCCGCCTCGGCCACCCCAACCCGCACGGTGATCTCGTCGTCGTCCTGAGCTGCCGCGGCGGCTCCCGGCTTGAAGGCCACGCGGATACGAGCCGTGCCCACCGGCAGATCCTGCTCCTCGTCCACCAGCAGACGGATGACGAGCGGGCCCTCCATCTCGCAGCCCAGCTGTCGCACCTCTTCGCGCAGCGCGGGCGCCAGCTCGCGCTGCATCCTGGCTTCCAGGGGCCGCAGGCGATCGTGGTCGCTCTGGGAAAGGAAGATACGGTACTCGTTCCAGAGCAGGCGGTTGCCCGACACCGCCCGCACCGTGCAGCGATCCATCACCGCGCGCACAGCGCGCCCCAACGCATAGGGATCGGCCTGGGCGCGGCGGTTGGCGAACTGGCGCAGCCAGCCGCCGCGCGCGCCCACCGTTGCCAGGTCCACGCGGAACAGCTCGGGGGCTTCCTCGATCAGGGCCCGCATTCGTCCTCCAACCACAGCAGGATGGCCTGCTCGGCACCGTCGTTGAACTCGAGCCCGTCGCCCAGCTGCAGGCGGGTCTTGCCCAGGGCCGTCATGCTGGGACGCAGGCGGGCTCCGTCAGCTCGCACCACGACCAGGCAGTCCCCCTGGTCTCGGGGTGAGACCTCGAAGAGGGAACCGACCCGCTTCAGGCTGGCCGCCGCCCGGCTGACAAAGGCCTGGGTCTCGCAGACCACGATGTCATTGGCCTGCTGGCGACCACCGCCGTGCCAGGCGCCGCGCCCGATGCGGAAGAGGCGCTGCCCCGTGGACAGAGGCAAGCGCTGCCCGTCTCGGTCCCCCCCTTCGACCCGCAATGCCGCTACGGCGGTCCGCTGGTCGGTCTCGACCTTCAGGTCGTCCTCTTCGCCCGGCTCCACCCGGTAGCGCCTGCTGGGCAGCTCGGTGCGACCGGGGTCGTTGAGGCGATTCCTGAGCCTGGCCTCGACCTCGGCGTCGAAGGCCGGATCCTGGACCACCTGGCGCACCACCTCATCGCTGGCGCTGGCCACCTGAACGATGACGTCCACCGCCGCGGGAAAGAGCTCGGCGCCAGCCACGCCGAAGCTGCGCAGCGCGAAGATCCCAGCCTCTGTGCGCCGCAGCAGGTCGTCCCGGTGGAACTCCTCGCTACCGCCTGCCACGAGGTTTCGCAGGCGCCCGAACGCTTGTTTGATCGCAGCCACCTCGAGTACCTCCACCAGGACGAATGCCAGAAAGCCACGGTAAGCCACGGACAGCAAATGTCAACATTGATACCCCCCAGCCGCCTTGACCCATCCAGCCCAAGGCATAGAATCTTCGCCATGCCCAGCTTGCAGCCCGATCCATCCCTGGTAAAGCGCCATCTCCAGCGAGCCGCCATCGAGGAGGGCTTCGCGGCCCTGGGGTTCGCGGCGGCAGAGCCGCGGCGCCAGGACATCGAGCGCTACGACCGCTGGCTGGCCGCCGGCCACCACGCCGACATGGGCTGGTTGCAGAGGCACAGGGATGCCAAGCTGCGCCCCCAGCAGCTGCTGGCCCGGGCCGCCACCGTGGTGGCGCTGGCCACGGCCTACGGCCATCCGCTGCCGCCAGATCCCGGGGGCCTCAGCGGCCGCGTCTCCCGCTTCGCATGGGGCCGCGACTACCACCGCGTCGTAGGCAAGCGCCTGCGGCGCCTGCAGCGTGGGCTGCAACAACGCTTCCCTGCCCTGAACAGCTACGCCTCGGTGGACAGCCGCCCGGTGTTCGAGCGGGCCTGGGCCGCCCAGGCCGGTCTGGCCTTCGCCGGCTGCAACACCTGCGCCATCCTGCCAGGGCGCGGCTCCTACTTCTTTCTGGCCACCCTGCTGATCGACCTGTCCCTACCCCCAGACGCGCCAGCCGAGAGCGGCTGCGGCGACTGCCGGCGCTGCCTGCAGGCCTGCCCTACGGGCGCGCTGCTGGCGCCAGGCGTGCTCGACGCGCGCCGCTGCCTCTCCTACCTCAGCGTGGAGCACGCCGCGGATCTCCCCCACGACCTGCGTCCGGCCATGGGCCGCCGGGTCTTCGGCTGTGACAGCTGCCAAGAGGCCTGTCCCCATGTGAACGAGCATCCGCAGCGAGGCGATCCCGCCCTCTGCCCCCAACCGACGCGCGCGTGGCTGGACCTGCCCCAGCTCCTGCTGACGAGTGACGAGGCGCTGAAGGAGCGCTTCGCGGGCACATCCCTGCGCCGTGCCGGGCCCGGGCGCCTGAAGCGCAACGCTTGCGTGGCGCTGGGCAACAGCGGAGGCAGCGCCGCCCGCGGCGCCTTGCAGGCCGCCCTGGAGCACAGCGAGGGCCTGGTCCGCCGGCACGCGGCCTGGGCGGCGGCCCGCTGTCGCTGCAGCTTTCTGATCGAGCGAGCGCTACGGCGGGAGTGCGAGCCCGCCACCCACCGGGCCATGGAACAAGAGCTTGACCGCGGGGTCGAAGCGTCATGATCCCCAAGCCCGGACCAGGCCTATGATCGTCGATCTGAAGATGGACGGGGCGCTCACGCGGCTCACCTACGACGAGTTCGAGCGCCTGGTCCGTGACGGTCAGCTGCCCCCGGACGCCGAGATACGCTTCGAAGCCGCCACCGGTGACCGCTTCGTCCCGCTGCGCACCCTGGAGCTGTACCGCGACCTGGTGGACTCCGACCAGATGGTCTTCCGGCGCGGCCTGAAGGAACGAGGCCTGCCGCTGGTGACCGCCATCCTGGTGGGCGTGCAGTTTCGCATCTACCTCTGGAGCAAGCTGCCCGGCGGTGACAGCTGGCTCCTGGAGCGCTTCGCCAACTGGGCTCCGGCGGCGCTGGAGACCGGGCAGGTCCACCGCCTCTTCAGCTACGGCTTCCTGCACCTGGGCCTGACCCACCTGGCCTTCAACATCCTCTTTCTGGCCTACACCGGCTGGAACCTGGAGCGCGCCCTGGGCAGGTTGAACCTGTTGCTGGTCTACCTGACCAGCGTCTTCGCCGGTGGCCTGCTCTCCATGTGCATGTCCCCCGATCGACCCAGCCTGGGCGCCAGCGGGGGGGATTTCGGCCTGATCGCGGCCTCGGTGGTCTTCGGCTGGAAGTACGGCGTGCTGATCCCCAAGAGCGTCCGCAAGTACTACGGCTGGGCCATCCTCTTCTACCTCGTGGCCGCGCTCTGGTCGGGCTTCAACTCGCCCGGCATCGACAACTGGGGTCACCTGGGAGGCCTGCTGGGGGGAGCCGCGGCCATCACCCTGCTGCACCCCGCCGCCCTGACGCGCTACCAGGGCCAGACCCGCCGCGCCCGCCTGGCGCTGCTGGGCGTGATGGGATTCACCTCGCTGGCCATGGCGGCCACCGGCCCCTGGTTGGTCCCCCTGGAGCCCTGGAACCACCGCGGCCTGGAGGCGGTGCGCCCCAGCTACTGGGTGGAAGGCTGGACCTTCACCGGCGACCGCGGTTCGTTCTCGCCCACGCAGCAGTCGATCCTGGTGATCAACACCACGGTGCACGCCAAGCCGGTGCAGCTGCGCACGGCGGCGCAGCGCTTCATGGAGCAGGTGGACGCCGGGGGCAAGAATGCCCACCAGCTGGCCAGCAGCTGGAGCAGCTTCCAGGGCTGGCCCTCCGTGCGACTGCGCGTCGGCTTCTCGCTCTCCAGCCAGCCCCACGAGCTGGAGGCTCTGCTGGTAGCGCGCGGACACTACCTGCACCGCGTCCACCTGCACACCACCGCCAGCTATGCCGGGCGCTACCGCCACCTCTGGGAGCGCATCGTCTCCAGGGTATCATTGACGGATCCGCAGGAGCTCTCCAGCGCTCAGCGCAAGGCGGAGCATCACAGGACCTCGTGGAAGGCCCAGGCCGACTGGGCCGAGGCCCTTGGACGCGCCGGACACAACAAGCAGGCCAGCCTGGCCTGGCAGGACGCCATGGCGCTCAATCCGCGCCACCCGCGGCCTGTCGCGGGCTGGCTGCAGCTGTTGGCCGACTACGGCATGGAGGGGCGCCTGGAGGCCATGAAGCGGTCCAGGCAGCGCTTCCCGGACAGCCCCAGCGTGCTCATCGCCAGCGCCCTTGTGATGGAGTCTCTGGACCAGCCGGCGCTGGCGCGCACCATCCTACGGGATGGCTGGCGCCGGCTGCCCGGCGACAGGGACCTGTTGCAGGCCATCGAGGAGCGGGGCTGGGAGCCGCCGCAGGAGCGCCCGGACGAGCCTTGAGCCTACCTGCGCGGCATGGGGTAGCTGCGCCCGGGAGGGCCCTGCTGGGCGTAGCGACGCACGGGGAACTGCTCGGGGAAGAACGAGTACCAGTTCTGGCCAAAGGCCTTCATGCGCAGCTTGCGCTTGTTGGAGATGGCCTTGCGCATGCCCTTGAGCGGCTCGTTGCTGGGCATGACCTTCAGGCCGCGAGCCAGCACCTCGAGGGCCTCGTCGTGGCGCTTGGCGGTGGCCAGCATGTAGGCGTACAGCCCCCAGAAGAGCGCTTCCTTGCGCCCCGGACCGCTGGCCTTCTCCAAGCGCTTGACGGCCTCGTCGATCTTGCGATCGCGAAAGTCCATGGCCGCCAGCATGCCCTGGGCGTGCCAGTTGCGGCTGAAGGCCTTCTCCAGGTGGGGCCGAGCCCGCTTGAAGTCGCGCTGCATATAGGCCAGGGCCCCCAGCTGGGCCTCGAGCTGGGCCTCCACCAAAAACTGCCAGCGGCCCAGGGGCCGCGCGGCCTCCAGCATGCGCATGGCCTCGTCCGTCTGCTGCTTCTGCAGCACCTTGGTGACCTGGTCGAGGACGGCCTGCAGCTGGGCCGAGCTGCGCCGCGCCAGCAGGAAGTAGGCGATCAGCAGCGCCAACACCGCCGGCAGCAGGCCGGCGATCCAGTGCCCCCCCACCACCATCCCCAGGGCGAAGGCCAGTGCGGCGATCCCGCACGCGATCAAAAGGTTGTACACCTAGATCCCCGTATCCGAATCGCCCAGGGTGCCGTTCATCTCACCCGTGGCCGCCACATGCCCCTGGGTGCCGGAGGCCACATCGGACCAGTCGGCGGAGTACTCGAAGGTGCCGCCCAGGTGGCTGCCGAAGTAGACCAGGTCGCCTAGCCAGGTGAAGTCGTGCGTGCCGCCCCCCTGCGAGACGTAGGTGCCGGAAAACCCCATGGCGAAGGCGTTGCAGTTCTCGTCCGATGGCTCGAAGCTGGCGCTGAAGAGCTGCCCGTCGATAGTCAGATCGAAGCCCGCCGCGCTGGGGATATACCTGAAATCCCAGCTGGAGTGCCCGTTGTAGAACACGTCGCCGATGGGGTATTCGTCTGGAATGGCATCGGCGGCCGGCGTGTGCTCGATGGTATTGGAGAAGACGGCGTAGGCCCCGTCCAGGCGCTTTGGGTTGTCGCAGTCGGGATCGCATCCCGCGAACAGCAGACCGCACCCGAGCAGCAAGGGGACGATGTTCCCAGGGTATTTCATGTCAGCCACTCCTGTGTTCCGCAGCCTACCACGAGCGAGGCGCTCGCGGTAGGGGGCCATGATCGTCGGCTGCGTCGACGAGGCCATCAGCGGTCAGCCATCAGCGATCAGCTCCAGCGCAGGCTCACCACAGAGACCAGCAGGCCAGGTAGGCCAGCGCCACCGAAGCTTGCAAGAGCCACGGCCGCCACCCCTTGGCCAAGAGCCCATTCGCTGCGAGGACAGGCAGGACGCCCCCCAGGACTGCGCCACAGACGATACCCGCGCGGAAGGCCGGACCCAGGGCGACCGGGTCCGACACCGCCGCCAGGCTGCCGGCCAGGGCCAGAGGCGCGCCGCCCAGCAAGACCCCGACCAGCAAGCTGACCGCGCCCACCGCCACAGCGAGCAGCGGTCCCAGCTCCAAGCCGATGTCCCAGCTGTTCTCCGCCAGGTAGGCCAACGCGCCGCTGGGCACCAAGACCAGAACAGCGAGCAGCGGCATGGCCCTGCCCAGTCCCGCCAGCAGCCGCGTCCAGGGCCCGCCCTGCGAAGCTGGGCGCCGAGCACCGCTCCGCCGCTGCAACAGCAGCGCACTCCACACCACCACCAGGCCAACAGCCAGAGCCCAGGCGGAGGAGACCCAGCAGGCCAGCGCCCAGAGCGGGAGCACGCCCCAGAAGAGCACGGGACTGGCGCGCCGGGCCCCCCGCCAGTCCAGGCCGGCGCGCCAGGGGAAGACCAGCGCGGCCAGCAGCAGGCCCAGGGGCCAGAGAGGCATCCCCTGACTCTCGGGCAGCAGCAGGAACGCCGCGGCGTTTCCCAGCGGTCCGCAGAGCCCTCCCGCCATGGCCAGCAGCAGCAGGCGCGCGGTCTCAGGGCTGCGCCGCCCCTGCGCCAGCCCGACCCCTACGGGAACGCCCCCCCAGGCCGCGCCGGCTGAGAAGGCCAGCAGCGCCGACGGCTTGCCCGCGCTCGTGGATGCGAGACGCTGCGCGCCCATGGCCAGGGCCAGCCAGGCCAGCAGCCAGAACAGCGGGCTCAGCGGGAAGCAGGCCGCCCAGATGCCCCAGGCGTCCAGGGGCAGCACCCCCAGGCGCAGCCCTGAGAGCAGCGCGCTGCCCAGCAGCAAGGCCGCGAAGACCCAACCCCAGCGCCGGAACTGACTGGCAGCACCGATGGCCAGCACCAGGCAGCCCGAGAAGACGGCGTTGCGGATCGGTTCTTCCATCTGCGATCAACCCGCGACGCGTTCCTCGACCTCCTGGAGGCACTCGAGCGGATCCGCGGTGAAGAGCAGCAGGCCCCGCCAGACCCACTTCTGCCACATGAAATCGTCCATTTTCCCCTGAGCTACGGCCATATGGCAACGCGGCAGCTCGCCGCCGTAGGCGTCGGTCAGGTCTTCCCAAAGCCGGTCGAACTCCTCTTCGTCGGGGCGGAAGCCCACCAACAGGACCGTGTTCTGGCGGATCACGCGCCGCACGCCCCGCTGCACCTCGCGTGCAAAGCGCCGTCGTGCGTGGTCGTCCGCGGTCACCACCAGCTGGTCCGGGTTCTCGAATCCGCCCCGCAGCTTGAGCAGGTGGCGCGCCCCGGCTTGCAGATCCGGCACGGGCTGGCCCCGCTGTATCAGGTTCAATTCCAGGCCTTCCTGCTGCGCGCAGCGCTCCAGCAGGTCATCCCAGACCGAGGTGATGATCAGGGGAAAGCGCTTCAACGCCAGGCGATGCGCCTCGCTGGGGGCTACGCCGTCCGTTCCCACCAGGCCGCGCAGCTGTCGCACGAGCGCTGGGCGGCCATGGGCCTGCTGGAACAGGTCGGCGCCCTGTTCCACCGAGGGCATGACCGGGCGCGTCTTGGAGCCCATCAGCCGCCGGGGCCGTTTCCAGCCCAGCTTGCGGGCCAGAGGGGCGGACTTGGGGTAGTCCCGGCCCGCCAGCTGCGCGGCCTCGAGGGAGGCGCGGGATCCCAACACCAGGATGCAGCGCTCCTGGGCGACCGCCTCGATCACCTCGACCGGCAGGCTCATGACCGCTCCTTGCAGGCCTGGACGGCGGCCTTCAGCCCATCCACGTCGCGATAGACCGCCCCCAGCTGGGACACGGTCAACGCCGCGACCCGGGCGCCCAGGCGTCCGCAGGCCGCAGGCGACCAGTCGTTCACCATGCCGTAGAGGAACCCCGCGGCGTAGGAATCGCCCGCCCCCGTGGTGTCCACGGCTTCCACGCGGTGGATCCCGATGGGGGTCACCTGGCCGGCGCGCTTGACCAGGCTGCCCTTGCGGCCCAGCTTCACCACGGCGGTATCCACCGCTTCCGCCACATCGTGGATGGCGTCCTCGGGGGCGGCCCCATCGCAGAGCGCCACCACCTCTTCGTGGTTCATGAAGGCCACATCCACGTACTCGCGCAACAGGCGCCACAGGTCGTCCTTGATGACGCCCACCACGAAGGGATCGGCCACGTCCAGCGAGATGCGCACGCCCGCCTGCCGCGCCACGTCCAGCGCCTGCAGGGCGGTCTGGCGGATGGGGCCGTCCAGCAGCGCGTAGCCCGTGGTGTGCAGTATGCGCGCGGCGCGGATCTGGTCGTGGAAGCGCCCCAGGTCGGCCAGCTGCGGCGCGGCCCCCAGGTCGGTCAGCATGGTGCGCTCGCCGTCGCTGCGGCTGACCAGGGCCAGGCTCTTGCCTGTGTGCAGCCCGGGCGCGATGCGCAGGCAGTGGCCCCCGCAGGCCTGCGCCAGGCTGTCCGCGTAGCGCTCGCCCATGGTGTCCTGGCCCACCTGCCCGCGGAAGACGGCCCGGGCGCCCAACAGCCCCAGGGCGGCGATGGTGTTGGCGGCCGAGCCACCGGCGTGCACCTGGGCCTGGGGATTGCCGAAGCGCGAGAAGGCGCGCTCCCACTCCTCGTGGTCCGCCAGGTGCATGATGCCGCGCTGGTAGGAGGTCGCAGCCAGCTGCTGATCGTCGACCATCAACAGCGTATCCACGAGCGCGTTGCCGAGACCGGCGACGTCGTAGCGGGGCCCATTGCCAGCCATGGTTCTCACCTCATCGAAAATAGTGCGGGGGAAGAAGAAGGGGTGCATACCTTTGCAGGGCCCGGCCCGCCAGCACCGGGCCACAGGAGCGCCAGGCTGTGGACGGCGGCGCCAGGAGCGCGTAGGCTGGACGGCGTCGCGGCACGCAACTCCGCGCTCCGCAGCAGCGACGTTCTCGCGAGGATCCCCATGCAGCGCCCTGTCCCCATCTTCTTCGTCCTGCTCATCGCCATCGGCTGCGACTTCGAGAAAGACGACACCGCTCAGGGCGACGCCGATGCGGACACCGACACCGACGCCGACAGCGACACGGACAGCGACGCCGACGCCGATACGGACACCGACACCGACACCGACGCCGATGCGGACACCGACGCCGACAGCGACGCTGATACGGACGTCGAGGCGCTGCCGGCCTACTTCATCGAGGGCGATGTCACCTGGTCCCTGGACTTCGACAGCGAGGCCGAGGGCCTGGGCTGGCAGGACTGCGCATACTCGCGCAGCTACGAGGGCACGCGCATCGCGGATCAGCCCTATCTCTGCCCCGAGTGCACGGTGATGTTCAAGGGCACGGCGGAGATGTACGAGGGCTACAAGGACTGCTCCTCGCCCCTCTTCGGCGGAGAGCAGACCCACACCGAGCTGTGGGGCCTGAGCTGGATCGAGGGCGGAAAATCGTCCTTCTTCCGCACCTACTCCGAAAACGGAGTCTTGGGGGAGCTGACGAGCATCAAGGGCATCGAACAGGATGTGCCCTTCGAGATGACCTGGGAGGCCGAGTACAGCCTGACCGACGGCGGCGCTTTCTCCATGGTGGCCCTGGGCGAGGTCACCCTCTCCCTGGACGAGCAGACCGAGCTGGAGAACCCGCTGCAGCCCCGCAGCGAGCCCTACGCCTGCGGCTGGCCCCTGAACAACCCGGGGGACCTGGAGACGGACTGGGTGCTGGCCATGGACGCCGTCTTCCCCACCGCCTGGCTGGAGGACGAGTGCGGCGAGATCGTGGACCTGTGGGATTTCTACGGCAGCTACCTGGTGATCGACTCTACCCAGAACGACTGCGGCTACTGCCTGTGGATGGCCGAGGAATCCCCGGCCTTCTTGAAGGAGATGGCGGTCAAGGGCGTAGACGTGCGCTTCATCTCCCTGCTGGGCGACGGCCTGTCCAACGTGACGGGCGAGCCCGACCAGAGCACCTACGACGCCTTCCTGGCCGCCTACGGCAGCGGCGAGCCCATCCTCAAGGACCGCGGCTTCGGCTACGCCATGTTCTACCCCTACCTGGAGGGTGAGATCGGCTGGCCGGTCTGGGCCATCGTGCGTCCGGACATGACCGTGATGGCCGTGGAGACGGGCTTCTCCTCGTGGGACGAGTTCCGCGACCTCATCCTGGAGGACATGGGCGGCTGATCGCCCATCATGCGCCTCCTCCGCATCATCCCCTGCCTAGCGCTCGTCGCGGGCTGCAGAGCCGAGGATGAGGGCTTCACCGGTGGCGACCAGGGTTGGCTGCCCATCCCCGCCCAGCGCATCGCGGGGGAGCTGACCTGGCAGCTGGACTTCGACGAGCAAGCCGAGGGGGCGGGCTACAGCGACTGCAGCTACGCCCGCAGCTTTCAGGGGCTGCAGCAGCTGGACCAGCCCTACCTCTGCCCGGAGTGCGACCTGCAGTTCATGGGCCAGGCCAGCATGCATCGCGGCTTCGAGGACTGCTACGAGCCGGTCTTCGGCGGCGAGGCGCTACGCGAGGAGCACTGGGGCCTGGACTGGCCCGAGGCCGAGGGGGGCGCGGGCCGCTTCTTCCGCGGCGCGCTCGAGAACTACGCCATCGGCGAGCTGGCCGAGCTCAGCGGGGTCGCGCTGGACCAGCCCTTCGACCTGGCCTGGAGCGCCACGCACAGCCTGCAGGAGTTGGGGGCCGAGGGAGAGGGCGACGTGACCCTGGCGGCCAGCGGACAGGCCACCGTCACCGTGGACGAGAGCACCCTGTTGCAGGACCTGCGCCAGCCCAGGGTGCTGCCCTACGCCTGCGGCTGGCCGCTGGGCAACCCGGGCGACCTGCAGACGGACTGGACGCTGGCGCTGGACGCCACCTTCCCGCGGGCCTGGCTGGAGGACGCCTGCGGCGACCTGGTCGACCTCTGGGACTTCCACGGCAGCTACCTGGTGATCGACTCCACCCAGCCCGACTGCGGTCCCTGCCTGACCATGGCCGACCAGGCGCCGGATTTCCTGGCCGACATGGAGCGCCAGGACATCTCCGTGCGCATGCTGAGCCTGCTGGGCGAGGGGCTCTCCAACGTGATCGGCGAGCCGGGCCAGGCCGTCTTCGAGGCCTACATCGAGGCCTACGACCACGGAGATCCCATCCTCAAGGACCGCGGCTTCGGCTACGCCATCTTCGATCCCTACTGGGGAAAGGAGCTCAGCTACCCGGCCTGGGCCGTGGTGCGGCCGGACATGACGTTGCTGGCTACGCAGACGGGATTTTCGAGCTGGG
>CAYVQL010000214.1:0-19443 GCA_964454135.1 uncultured Enterobacterales bacterium
GAAGCACGGCCTGCGTAACGAAACGGGGTGCAGTGAGGCGCACTGGGGTGGGTTCTGCAACGCGGGCGGGAGCGGGGGGGCCGGCCGGCGGGGGCCTGCCCGCCTCAGGGCACCAGCACGCGAAACGCGCCCCAGTCCGCCTGGGGAGAGCGCGCGCTCCCCGCTCGCAGGGCGAGGTGGCAGGCCCGTAGCGGATCCCGTTCCTGGGCCAGGGCTTCGTAGAAGCCCTGGGCGAAGGCCGCGGCCAGCGTGTCGTCCACGGGCCGCGAGGTGGCCAGCACCAGCTGGCTGCCGGCCGTGACAAAGGCCTGGGCCAGGCCCAGGGACTCGATGGCCGAGTCCTTGGCGCGGGCGGTCTCGCAGCCCGAGAGCAGCACCACGCTGGGTGGATCCGCCAGCGCCAGGATGTCGGCCACGGTCAGGCTGGACTCGCCCGCCAAGGCCAGCTCGCCGTCCAGGACCTGCTCGCTGTAGACGCCGTGGCCGGCGTAGTGCAGCAGGTCGGCGCCGGCCAGCGCCTCGAGCAGGGCCTGGCGGGAGGCTTGCTCGCCCAGCAGCGTGTGCACGGCGATGCCCTGTTTCTGCAGGCGCAGGTTCACGGTGGCGCCCTCCTCGCGAGCGTGGCCCAGGTCGCCGCGGGGATCCGCCACCACTACGGCCCGCTGCAGCTCGTTGGCCGGGGAGGCTGCGGGCCGGGCCAGGTCCAGGGCGTAGACCACCGGCAGCCGTGAGGCCAGGGGCTGGCCGTCCAGCTCCAGCTGGTGCAGGTCGATGGGGCGCAGCTCGCCTGCGGGCAGCAGGGTGACGCGCTGGGCGAGGGCCAGGCGTGCAGCGAAGGGGGCCAGCAGGGTCTGGCCATGCATGGTCTCGGGTCGCTGCGGATCCAGGGGGCCCAGCTCGTGTACCAGCACGCCCTGGCCGTCCTGCAGCAGGCCCAGCCAGCCTTCTTCCAGGGGGAAGAAGGCCAGCAGGGCCTCGCCCTGGTCGGGGGGGCGCGGCTCCAAGCTGGCGCTGGAGCCCTGGGACAGGCCGCGGTCCAGCACCTGGTGGGCCTGATGGGCCAGGCGCTGCTGCTCGCGGCGCAGCCGCTCCAGCTCGCCGGCGCTGGCCTGCCACTGCTGCTTGTACATGCCCAGCAGGCGCTCGCGCACGCCCGTGTAGTCGTCCAGGCGCTGCTCCCACTGGCGCCGTTCTTCCGGGGACAGGCCCTGCACGCGCTGGGCCTGCTGCAGGCTGGCCAAGAAGCGCGAGCGCGCGCCGCGCAGCAGGGCCATGGCCTGGGCCGGCCGCTGCAGCTGCAGCAGCAGGGCCACGTGGCGCTGGGTGGCGCGCTGCCGCTGGGCCAGGAAGTCGTCGCGGCCGATGTGGATGGGGACCAGGAAGCTGTGCTCGTAGAGCAGGACCTGGCCGCGCTCCCAGGCCTGCAGGGCGTCTTCGGGGCGTGCCAGGGCCTCCAGGGCGATGGCCTGGCCGAAGAGGGCCTTCCACTCGAACTCGATGGAGCCGGCGCTGCGGGCCGAGGTCTCCAGCTGCTGGAAGGTGGCCAGGGCTTGGGCGGCTTCGTGGCGCTGCAGGGCGATGCGGCCGCGGCAGTCGGTGGCGACGTGCTGCTCGCGTTGGTTCTTGGCGGGGAAGATCGCGTCGGCTTGGTCCAGGTGTTGTTCGGCCTCGTCTGGGCGATCGGCCTGGATATGGGCCAGGGCGAGGTTGATTCGGATGTTGCCCAGGCGGTGGGGGTGGTCCGAAGGGGGACAGTGTTCCTTGGCTAGGCTCAGGGCTTCATGAAGGTGTGGAATAGGATCCAGACCCAGCGTTCGCAGCTCAGGGCTTCCTACCTGGCCCAGATCAAGATCCGCTTCCTGGGCCTCCAGTAGCCACCAGCCGTAGTTGTTCTGGCGGATGGCTCGCTCGCAGGGATCCTCCAATGCTCGGGGACCGAACAGCGGCTCGGTTAGCAGCAGACCGGCTGCCTCGTGGCGGCCGGAGAGCTGCAGGCTGTCGGCCAATGCGGATAGAGCGAACAGTTCGTTCTCCTGGGAGCCCATGCGCCTGGCCAGCGCCAGCGCTTCTTCGAATTGAGTGATGGCAGCGCGATGGTCGCCAGACCAGCTGCGGACCACTCCTTCGATGAACCCAGCGTTGAAGAGGGAATCCTGGTGTCCTTCGGGGGGAGCGGGGGCCTGCTCAAGCACACGCCGCGCCTCGGCCCGCTGTCCGTTCTCGGCCAGGTTGTACACCAGCAGCAGCGCGCTGGTGAGCTGCCCGGACTGGCGACCGTGCTGGCCTTGCAGCTCGATGGCCCGCTGCAGGGAATCCCTGGCCTGCTCGGTCTCACCCAGGTTGCGCTGCGCCCGGGCCAGCTCGTAGAGAAGTCGCCCTCGTTCTTCGGGGCGGACCTTTGCCTGCTCCGTGCCGAGCAGGGTGGCCTTCTCGGCAGCACCCAGCTTCTCCGCTGCTTCCAGCCAGGTGGGAGCGTGCGCTTGGGCCAGCGCCAGGGACCAGGGAGATGCGTTGGGGCGGCGCAGCTCGATGGCCTGTGCGTCCAGGGGCAGGGCCAGCGCCTGGTGCCGCCCGCCCTCCGCTTCTTCGAGTTGCCAGGCTGCCTGGGCGTCGTCGATGCGAAGCTCGGTGGCGTCATCGACGGGGCCCTCCACCCAGATGCGCAGCTCACCGGCTTTCTCGCGGACGCAGACAGGTCCCTGGTCGACGCGGCTGCAACCCGTGTACTCCACGTGCAGCGGTATGAGGTCCCTCGCGGTGGTCGGCGCGCTCTGGTCCGTATCGCAGGCGCAGGCGCAGGCCAGGCTCAGCCAGCTCAAACGGGCTGGGAATGCTCCCTTGTTGCGCCAGGAGATGTTCAAGGGGACTCGCGGCGCCTCGCTAGTGCACCAGGTAGAGGGCGTTGTAGGTCACCACGCCGTTGGACACGGCCGAGATGTAGGCCGCCTCCACGTCGGCGAAGCTCTTGCCCAGATCCAGGTAGAGCCGGCTGTCCATGCCACCGAAGTGGGCGTCGTCCAGGGCGTAGTGCTCCTCGTCTCCGCTGCGCACCAGGGTCAGCACGTGCTCGGTGGAGGTGGTGGGGGCGTTGACGAACTCCAGCTGCAGGTTGCCGCTCTTGTCGAAGAGGCAGACCGGGCAGTCCCGGCTCGGCGGCGCCCCGAAGACCATATGCGGCACGTGCATGGTGGTGTCCATGTGCTGCTGCGGGCACATGGAGGCGTGGCTGATGCCCGCCTCCTTGTATGCCATCTGGCCGGCGCAGTTGGGATCGGTGGCGTTGGAGGCGAAGCTGACCGCTTCGTCGTAGGGCAGCACGCTGGGCTCGCTGCCCGTGCTCTTGTCGCAGGCCGTGCCCGTGGCCTCGCAGACCTTGATCCAGGACATGCCGGGATCGCCGTCCACGCTCTCGCCCGCGCAGGCGTGCAGATCCTCCATCAGGTTGCCCATGGACAGGCTGGGGTTGCGGCTCCAGGCCGCCGTGGCCGCGGCCGAGACCACCACCGAGGCCACCGAGGTGCCGGTCATGGCCATGGTGTAGGCCGGCTTGCCGCCCGTCTCCACCACGGCGTGGTCGCCGTAGGCCCAGAACATGGGGGCGGTGCTGCCGCGGCGCAGCACGGGGGCGCCGTCGCGGTCCACGGCGTTGACCGCGAAGATCACCTTGTCATCGGTGGCGACGGGCGCTGTGCTGCTCCTGTCGCAGGGCCAGTCCGGGCCCTTCTCCCACCAGGCCGCGGGCAGCACGAAATCGGTGCCGCCCTGGCTGCCCACGTCGTTGCCGCCGGCCGCGATGACCAGGTTGCCGTCGGCGTGCACGTTCATGAGCACGCTGTAGATCTCTTTCATGGGACCGGCCAGCCGGCCCTGGGGGGTGCACTGCTGGAACTGGGGCAGCCAGCCCAGCGAGAGGTTGATCACCTGCCGCGCGTAGGTGGTGCCCACGTCCGGGTCCTGGTTGGCCTGGTGCAGGGCGAAGGCCAGGTCGGAGAGGAAGCCGCTGGGTGCGAAGTTCCCGCTGACCTGGGTCAGGGCCTGGGCCGTGTGGACGTCGCCATGGGCCGCGGTCCCCAGCAGCTTCATGGCCATATAGGTCAGGCCGCCACCGTGGTCGTCGGGGTCCAGGGTGCCGCCCTTGGGCACGGTGTCGACGATGGTCAGCAGCACCGTGCCCGGCGTGCCCGGCGCTCCGCTGGCGGTGGCGCCGGTGGCGGCCGGGAAGTGCGAGGCGAAGGAGGCCTCGTACTCGTCCCGCAGAGCGCCCAGGGCCACCACGATGTTCATGTCGGGCCAGACATCGATGGGGAACGCGTCGTTTCGCACCAGCGCCGCCTCTTCCGCCGTGCCCTCGTACCGGTAGTGGCAGAAGCGGCTCTTCTCGCCGGTCTCGTAGTCGATGTCGTAGGTGTAGGTCTCGACGAACCAGTTCTGCAGGGCGGGCTCTTCGCAGGCCTCGCCCTCCTGCAGCTCGCCGATGCGCAGCGTGGGATCTTCGTAGTCTTCGAACTCAGAGTCTCCGCCGGTCTCCGAGTCGGACAGTGGCGTGCAGGCGGCCAGCGCGAAGCAGGCCAGCGTCATCCGAAAGGGATTGCGCGTGCGAGACATGGTTCCTCCTGCGCGTCCGGTTGCCTTCTCTGGCGAGAGCCGCGAGATTCGCTTAGAGCGGGCCGCGCTCGCGCACTATACCGCGTCGAACATCGACTGGCAGGCCCGGAGCTTGGCAGACTCACTACCTGACTCCCGGCGAGGCGAAGGCGCGGCGAGCCAGGCGCCTGCTCGGGCGCTGCAGGATCTTCGCGCGCAGCATCTGAGTTCTGGGCGGGCGACCGCATGCACCTGCTGGATCGCCGGACCTCCGCCTGCGCCGGGGGTGAGTTCAGGGGCTCCCGAGGAGACCTGTGCGAGACTGTGCCGACGGCCCATCGAGAGGAGGCTGCCAGCCCACGGGTAGCCAACAGCGCCACTCCGAGGGGATGTTGCGCTGCCTGCGGGCGATCCAGATCGCCTCCAGCGGGCTGGGCCGCCTGGGAAAGCGCCGCAGCGCCAGGCCGGCCTGGGACGGCGTGCGGGAACCCTTGCGCTGGTTGCAGGGCTGGCAGGCCGCCACCGTGTTGCGCCAGCCCGTGAGCGGCACGCGCCGACGGTTCCAGGGCAGTACCACCTGCCCGCCGCGGGCCTGCGCTCTGGGCACCACGTGGTCGATGGTGGCCAGGGGGCTGCCGCGGCCATGCCTGGGCAGGCGGACGCCGCAGTACTGGCAGGCGTGGCGATCCCGGGCGTAGATCATGGCCGGGCTGTAGCGCGCCCGGGGCAGAAACGGCACGTAGTAGCGCAGCTGCAGCACGGCGGGCCAGGGCAGGGCCCCGCCCGATGAGCGCAGCACGCGTCCGGCGTATTCCCGCACCAAGAGCACCTTTCCGTCCATCATCAGGCCCACGGCGCGCACCAGGGGCGTGATGCATAAGGGGACGTGATCCTGGTTCAGAAGCAGCACTTCGGCGGACATGGCGCACCTCCTGCAGCCATGGACGATGGCGCCCCCTATGGGATTCGAACCCATGATCTCCTGATAGACAGTCAGGCGTCCACTCCTGGCTGGACCGAGAGGGCGTGGTGGGCGTTCGATACGTTATTCAAGCTGGTGAGACATGTTTCGCGACGCAAGCCTGTGGCGGGCCCGGAGCCGCGTTGGCGGCGCCGGGCATGGGTCATGGCGATGGGGGGGGCTCAGGAAAAAGCCCCCTCGGGCGTTGCCGGAGGGGGCTTTGTTCCTGCCATGAGGGCGGGTGTCACACAAAGGCCTCCAGCCAGCGCCGGTCCGGGCGCGAGCAGGTATCGCTATAGAACTCCTGAGGTATGGCGAGAATATGCATCATGTGACACATGGTTACCATGCCCGCTTCAGGGCGTCAAGCAGGTTCTCTCAGTTTGCCTTCGCGGCTTCAGTTCGTGCCCACCGGGCCCAGATCGTAGATGTCGTCCACGTAGGTCGTGTAGCTGAAGCCCATGCCGGCGCCGGTCCACATCTGCCAGACCAGCTCCATGTCCGGGTTGAACTCTTCTATCAGGCCGCTCATGGACCAGGTGACCAGCAGGTTGCCGTTGGGCAGGGTGCGCACGTCGCCCAGCGCCTCCTCGTGGTGGTTCCCCGGCGCGTATTCCCAGAGCTGCTCATAGGTGAAGTGGGCGTAGTCCACCTCGTAGCGCACCACGCGGGAGCCCTCGATGGGAGAGGAGTTGTTGTCGAAGACCGTCAGCTGGTCGCCGATGAACTCGAAGCCGTGCTGGTAGGTGGTGAAATCTCCGGAGAGGAGCTGGAAATCCGAATCCAGGGCGCCGCCCAGCTGCCAGACCCGCTGCTGGGTGCTTTCGTCGATGGCCAGGATGCAGTTCTTGTCGCGCAGGGACACGTACCACAGCCCCGAGGTGGTGTCGTGATCGAGGGAGTTGGCGTGGACGACGGAGTTCTCGATGTCTTTCAGGCTGGGGTTCTTTGGCAGGGGATAGTCGTCCCAGGAGCTCCAGATCACGGTCTGGCTGCCGTCGCTGTCCATGGTGACCAGCATGTCGCCGTCGGTGGTCTCGCCGTACGCGGAGGTGTAGGGATCGAAGGCGACATAGCCCCAGCGGCCGTCCGCCGTCTTCGCGAAGTCGTGGTGCTGCAGCTGATCGACGGGGATCTCCTCCACCTGCATCCCGTCGAGGGATATGGACAGGAAGGGCAGCTCCGTCTCGCCGTAGTTCTCGGAGTCGATGGGGTTGACGTAGATGCTGGTTCCCTCGTGGTCGGGCAGCACGCGCGAGATGTAGATGTTGTCGCCATCCTCGTGCTCGTACCACCAGACCAGGTCGCCATCCCGGTCCGTCATCACCGCGGCGCTCTCGGTGCCCAGCAGGCCCAGGGCCAGGTAGCCGTCGAAGTGCTCGCTCTCGGAGTAGGTCTCGGTGTAGAGGTTGTGCAGCGAAGCGGTGGCGCTGCCGGTGACCAGCGAGATGGGATCGCTCTCCAGCCGCTCCTCGCCCTGGCCGATGGCGACCTTGAACTCGTACTCGGTGAGGGGCTTCAGCCCCAGGACCATGGCGCTGTAGCTGTCGCCCTGGCTGGTGGCGGAGACGCCCTTGACCTCGCCGCCCTCGTAGCTGTACTCCACGCGGGCCTGGCCCCCGCCCTGGTAGGTCCAGCTCACCAGGACCACGGTGCCGATGGCCGCGCTGGCCTCCACCGAGAGCTCGTCGAGCTGCAAGGGTGAACCCCTGCATCCGAAGAAAGCGGCGGTCAGGGCGATTGCGGTGGGGGTGCGCATCTTGGCTCCGAGCCCGACACTCTAGCCTGGATCGCACCCCTTCGCTCGGGGCCTGACGGGCGGTGATGGGCCCGCCGCCTGCGGGCTCAGGCCAGCATGCGCTCCGCCACTTCCACGGCGCGCTGGGCGTTCTCCGCGAAGGTCGCCCCAATCTGTTCGGCCCAGGCCGGCGTGGTGGGGGAGCCGCCCACCAGCACCCGCATGCGACCCGCTGTGCCGGCCTGGGACACGGCCTGCACCAGGGCCTGCTGCACGGGCATGGTGGTGGTGAGCAAGGCCGAGGCGGCCACGATGTCGGCGCCCACCTCTTGCGCCCTGGCCAGGAAGGCCTCTACGGGTACGTCGTTGCCCAGGTCGTGCACCTGGAAGTCGTTGGCTTCCAGCAGGGTGGCCACCAGGGTCTTGCCGATGTCGTGCAGATCGCCGTGCACCGTGCCGATCACCACCTTGCCCTTGGGCTCGGCGGCGCCCTGCTGGGCCACAAGGGCCGGGTGGAGCACCTGCATGGCGGCCTTCATGGCCTCGGCGCCCTGTACCAGCTCGGGCAGGAAGTACTCGCCCTCTTCCCAGAGCGTGCCCACTTCGCGGATGCCGGCGGCGAAGCCCTGCTCCACCGCCTGCAGGATGTCGCCTCCGCTGCGGACGAGGTCGTGGGCCAGCTGCCGCGCGTCGTCGGCCTCGCCGTCGACGACGGCGCGCTTCATGGCTGCGTGTTCAGGGCTGCTCATGGCGATCTCCATGGGGGGCGTCTTGGGCGAGCTTGTCTCTCACCCGCCGGTAAAACCGGGTCAAGCGGCAGGGATGCGGGCGGCCGGGGGAGGCGCTACCCTGTGCCTGGCGGAGCCGGGGTGCGCCCGCGGCCCGCAGTCCGATGGGAGGTCGGTGGTGGAGAAGGTCTTGACCCGGGCCCTGGCGGGCCTCGAGTACGCCCCATCCGAGGTGGCCAAGAAGACGGGAGCCATCAGGCGCCAGCTGCTGGCGCGCTCGAGCCACGTCAAGGCCGGCAACTTCACCTCCATCGCCACCCAGGATCTGGAGACCCTGTACCGCTACTACGACCAGGCCTTCTTCGCCGGGCAGCTGGGTCGGACTCTGCGCGGCAGGGGGGCGCGCATCTCCTTCCGGCTGTCGCGGCGCATGACGCGTGTGGGCGGTCAGACCAGCTGGACGCGGCCACGCGCCACCCAGGCCGCTCGCCCGCAGCGCGATACCTTCGAGATAGCCATCTCCACCACCCTGCTCTACCAGAGCTTCCGCGACGTGCGGCGCAGTGTGGTGATCAACGGCCTGCCTTGCCGAGATCGCCTGGACGCGCTTCAGCGCGTCTTCGAGCACGAGCTGATCCACCTTGCCGAGATGCTGGCCTGGGGCCGCTCCAGCTGCAGCCAATCCCGCTTTCGCTCCCTGGCGGCTCACATCTTCCAGCACAGCGGCGTCACGCACGCGCTGGTGTCACAGCGCGAGCGGGCCGCCGCTCGCTTCCAGGTGGCGGTGGGCAGCCGCGTGCGCTTCGAGCACCAGGGGCGCCGCCTGGAGGGCTTCGTCAACCGCATCACGCGGCGAGCCACGGTGCTGGTGGAGCATGCGGATGGCGAGCGGTACCGCGACGGCAAGCGCTACCGGAAGTTCTACGTGCCGCTGAAAGAGCTGGAGCCGATGGACGCTCGCTGAGCCCGTGGCGGCCCGCGGCGGCGCTACGGAATAGCTAGTGCCCTGGCTCGTTCTCCGTACGAGGCCCCAGTTGAGCTCCCCTTCCGCCAAGCGCCGCTGGTTCTTCCGCCTGCTGGCCCTCTTGTTGGGCCTGTCGCTGGTGGCGGGGCTGGAGCTGGGCCTGCGACTGGCTGGCGTGGCCGACGCGCCTGTCTACGAGCCACCGCGCCTGGTGACGGTCATCCGCGAGGGGGCCATCCAGGGGGAGTTCGAGTTCAAGTTCGGCCGGCACTTCGAGGAATGGACCGACGAGCAGGGCCAGGCCCGAGTGCGCACGGCCCGGGAGTGCGTGCTGGAGCCCGGTGCGGGCTACCCCGGGGGGGGCGGCATGCGCGACATCAGCTTCAGCGCCCAGCCCGAGCCGGAC
Source organism: uncultured Enterobacterales bacterium (assembly GCA_964454135.1). Lineage (GTDB taxonomy): Bacteria > Myxococcota_A > UBA796 > UBA796 > JAFGLY01 > CAYVQL01. The sequence continues at coordinate 9,382 of CAYVQL010000214.1, forward strand.
GCACGGCGCTTCTTCGTGCTGGGGGGATCGGCCGCCCTGGGGCAGGCGCCCGTGGCGCGCGGGCAGCACGACTGGACCACCACGCCCCTGCCCAGCGGTCCGGGCGCCCTGGACGAGTCCCAGGCCATCTCTGGCCAGCTGCAGGCCATATTGCAGGCGAGGGGCGAGAACGCCGAGGTGATCAACGCCGGCATGATCGCCCAGGACAGCGGCAGCGTGCGGCTCATAGCCCGCGAGGTGCTGGCCTGGCAGCCCGAGGCCCTGCTGCTCTATTTGGGCAACAACGAGGGCATCGGGTTGGCCTACGCCATGAAGGACCTGGACCTGCCCGTGGTGAGCGAGATGCGCGGCGCTTTTCGCAACCTGCGCATGTATCGCCTGATCGCCGACCGCTTGGTGCCGGCTCTGCACCAGACCCGCAACCTGGCTTCCCAGGCCGAGGGGCGCCGCACCGACGTGGAGAACCAGGTGCTGGGCGAGGTGGTGCTCACCCAGTGGGCCTCGGCCCGCCGGCCCCTGATCGACGCCCAGGAGCAGCCCGAAGACGCCCCCTTCCTGGCGCTGCAGGAGCGCTTCCGCCGCAACCTGACGCTGATCGTGCAGGAGGCCGCCCAGGCCGGGGTCGGAGTCTACGTGATTCCCACGCCCCCCAGCCTGCTGACGCGCCCCTTCTTCCCGGGGCACCATCCGACCCTCTCCCATCAGCGCCTGGAGCGCTGCGAGCAGTACGTGAACGTGGGCTACCAGGCCCTGGAGGCCCGGGACTGGGCCCAGGCTGCCGAGTTCGGCGCCAAGGCCGTGGAGCTGGACGACGCCAACGCGGGTGGGCACTACGTGCTGGGTGCGGCCCTGGGGGGGCTGGACCGCCGCGAAGAGGCCCTGGCCTCGCTGGAGCGGGCGCTGCTGCTGGACCTGTCCCGCAAGCGCACCTTGCCCGCCTACGTGCCCATCGCGCAGCAGGTCTGCGCCGAGCTGGGCTGCCGTACCGGCGACGCCCACGGGGCCCTGAAGGCCCTGGCCCTGGCCGAGGGCACTGCGGTCTACGACCGCATGCTGGGGGACCACGAGCACCTGACTCCCCAAGGCAATGCCTGGGTGGCGGGGCTCTTCGCCGAGCTGATGCGGGGGGAGTGACGCCGCAGCGCTAGCTCTTCTCGCGCAGCTCCATGGTCGGCACCAACCCCCCGCCCGCCGACATGTTGATCACCGAGCTGGTGGAGAGGCGGGCGATGGAACCGCCGTGCTCTCCGGCCAGGGCGAAGGGGTTCAGATTCACCTTGCGGGTGGTGAGAGAGAAACCGCCTTCGAACTGTGGGAAGGGCTCTTCGGGGATCTCGATGAGCTCCTGCAGCACCCAGGCTTTGTCGCGCCAGGTGCCGAGTACGTTCTCCCAGGTGGTCTGGTCCGTCTCGGGGCCCATGTAGACGTCCTTGCCGCCGTAGCCATCGTTGGGCTTGAGCACGAACAGGTCCTTCTTGGCCGCGGCCAGCTCCAGCGGGATCCAGCGCTTGCCGCGGAAGTCCATGGGCTCGTCGGACAGGCGGCTGGTCCAGGGCACGTGGCGGTCGATGGCTGCCAGCTCTTTGGCGCCCAGCCCGCTGCGGAAGCGGGGGTGGTGCATCATGAAGCTGACGTCCTTGGTGCCCGGGATCACGGTGCAGAAGGGGTTGGCCATGCAGATCGCGCCGTCTTCGGCTGCCCGCAGCAGGGCCTGGCACTCGTCCTTCTTGGCCAGCAGCTCGCGCAGCAGCACGCGGCGGTAGACCAGGTTGACGGGCTTTCCGTTGGCGTAGAGCGTGCCGTTGCTGTACTCGAGCGCGCGGGTATCGGCCAGCTCGGTGGGCACGCCCTGGCTGTCGAAGTGCTCCTTCTGCATGACGAACTCGGCCCAGGTGTCCACACTGCCCCAGTCGGTGATCAGGGCCCGTGGCTCGCCCTGGATGGGGTGCTCGGCGAAGGCCGACAGCAGGGCCTCCAGCAGGCTCTGCAGGCGGGACACGCGGTGCACGTCGTAGCGCTCCAGGGTGGGCGCCATCAGGCCCTGCTCGAAGAAGATCTCCTCTTGCAGGTCGGCGTAGCCCGTGCCCGCCGGGCTCTCGGCGTTGAACTCGATGAACTTCAGGCCGTCGCTTCTTGCCTCGCCGGCGGGCCCGGTGGCGGTCTGGAAGGCGTCCAGGCGGGCCAGCACGATGTTGCGCTTCAGGCCCGAGGGCTGGCGCACCATGCGGTCCACCTCGTCCGACAGCGCGATGAAGCGCCGTGCATCGAGATCCTGCAGGTAGAAGTCGACCGCCTTTTCCAATACCGAGCAGACGGCCTGGATGGCCGCGTTCATCTCGCGGGTCTGGGCGGCGGACATGAAGTGCGGACGCAGCAGCACGCGGATGGCGTCGCCTTGGTGAGCCATGCCCCGGCGCGCCTCCTCGTCCAGGTAGGCCTGCAAGACCCCGGGCCCGCAGTCTGGGCGTGCGGCCAGGGCTTTGTGGTAGTGGTCTATGGCTGCGGTGATGAAGGGATCCATTCTTACCTCTGACCGAACATGGAGGATTCGGTGCCTGTGGCGTGGCAGACAGCTTTGTGAAGTTCCTGCGTGATCTTCCGGACGGTTTCCTGTATATCGCTCTTCTCCCATCCACAAAGGTCCGGATTATGAGTTCGTCCTCCCTGCTGACCAGCGAGATCGAGGATCGCTACAACGCCCACCTGCGAGAGCTGGGCGACGAAGCCGTCCAGCTGCAGCAGTGGCTTCTGGATCAGGAGCGCGAGCGGGGTGTGGTCTTCGGCGGCAGGCCCGTGCCGACCCTGGCGCGGCCAGTGTTCGTCAGCGCTTCCCAGGATCGCATGGTGAAGGAGGCCTGCAACTGCGTCATGATCTGCATCGAGAAGATCCTGGAACGCTATTTCCACAATCCCCAGATCCAGGCCATGGTGGGGCTGCCCGAGGCCGAAGACCGGCTGGCGCGCATCGATCCCCGCATCCAACCACGGGTGCCCAACGTGCGCCTGGACGCCTTCCTCCAGGGTGACGATCTCAAGTTCCTGGAGTTCAACGCCGAGAGCCCGGCCGCCGTGGCCTTCACCGACGTGCAGCAGAGCATCTTCGACGGGCTGCCGACCATGGAAGCGCTGCACAAGGACTTTGAGCTGGCGCCGGCCAACCTCATGCCTCGGTTTTTCGATTCCTTCACCGCCGCCTACCGCAGCTTCGGCCTGGACGAGGATCTCCGCATGGCGGTGGTGGACTGGCGCGATGTGCCGACGCGCACCGAGTTCCCCGTGGTCTGCGATTACTTCGAGCGCCGGGGCGTGCCTTCCGTCGTGGTCGATCCCCGCGATCTGGTCTACCGCGATGGCGCGCTGTGGGCCGGCGACTTCCGGGTGAACTGCATCTACCGACGCGTGATCCTCTCGGAGCTGGTGGCGCGCATCGACGATGTGGGGGACCTGGTGCGGGCCGTGCAGGACCACGCCGTCTGCGTGATCAATCCCTTCTGCAGCAAGGTGCCCGGCAGCAAGTCCTTTCTGGCCGTGCTCTCTGATGAACGCTTCGACAGCTGGTTCACCGACGAGGAGAACGCCTTGATTCGCAAGTACGTGCCCTGGACGCGTATGTTGCCGGACCGCGAGACCCTCTTCGAGGGCGTCATCGTGGACGCCCACGAGCTGGCCAGCCGCGAGCAGGATCGCTTCGTGATCAAGCCGGTCAGCGGCTACGGCGGCAAGGATGTCCACCTCGGGCGGGAAACGGACCGCGAGACCTGGTTGCAGGTGCTGGCCGCTTCGGAGCGGGGTGGCTGGGTCGTGCAGGAATACGTGGATATTCCCGAAGAGGAGTTCCCCCTGTGCGATCCCGCGCTGCGCTTCGTGTCGCGCAAGACCAACCTCAACCCCTACGCCTTCGGTGGTCGCTACGCCGGATCGATGGTGCGGCTGTCCAAGTCCTCCATCATCAATGTCTCGGCGGGCGGGGGACAGGTGCCGGTCTATGCGGTGGCGGGGCGCAAGTAGATGAGCGCGCCCCGCTGACAGGGCCTGGAACAAGCCATGCGCGCGGGTCTCTTCCAGGTGCTGGACGGCGATGGGGATGGCTCGCTCTGCAGGGATGACCTGCACGTCGCTGCCCGCGCCCTGGGCTGGCACTGGCGCGAGGCGCCCGTCTACGCCGTGCTGGACCGCCTGCTGACGGACGCTCCGCTGGACGAGGCGACCTTCCTGGCCGTCCTGGAGCAGATGGGACGCGATCCCTGGGGCCCCTACGGCGACGTGCTGCTGCGGGCCCCTGCGCGCTGCGCGCCGGTGGGTGGCGGGAACGTGGCGGACGAGCAGGAGGGGCTGCCCGCGCTGCTGGAACGCTGCGCCGGTGCGGCGGCCGCCGAGAGCCAGGCGGATCTGGAGACGCGCCTGCCCGATGTCGCCGTCGTGCGGGGCGCCCTGTTGGTGATCGATCCCCAGCGCTCCTTCACCCAGGGCGCCTGGATGCGCTCCATGGGGCCCGGCGCCCAGGCCCAGGCGCAGCCCATCCAGCGGGCGTTTCGGCGCTGCGCTGCGCGCCTCGGCGAGCTGGGCGCAGCCTGCGAGGTAGCCTTCACCCGCTGCCCCTTCCCACCGGCCAGCTACGACTGGGATCCGGCGGTGGCTGCTGTGACGCAGGCGATGCACCCCTACTTCGTCAAGCCCGGCAACAGCGCGCTGTGGCCGCTGAGCAATGGCTACGCGAGCTGGGTGGAGAGCCTGCTGCGGCGCGGCCTGGACACCCTTGTGTTTGCCGGCTGCACGCTCAACAGCTGCGTGCGCGTCACGGCGCTGCAGACCCTGGAGCGCTTCGAGAGCCAGGGGCTGCGAGTGGTGACGGACCTGGCGCTCTGCGGTGCGCGCAGCGACAACTACCGGCCCAGCGCGCAGTTCGGAGGGCGTTCATCGGTCGTCGCTGCGGTGCAGGAGATGGAGGAGGCGGGGGTGGTGGTGGCGCGGGCTTGCTCGTGGAGGCTCTCGTAGCGGTGGCAGGGCGCTGCGCGTCCGGATCCGGATACCTCGCCTGCGTCCGCGTGATAGCAAGGCCCCCATGCCCGAGCGCAGATTCCACCCCGCCACCTCCGCCCTGCGCTGGCCTGTTCTGGCCGCGACGCTGGCGGTGCTGGCCGTGGTGGTGTCCTCCGCCGGCTTCTTCTTGAACCGCCCGCCGCCCGAGCCGCCGCAGCACCTGCTCTTCGTGGTGATCGACGCCCTGCGGGCCGACGGCTTGAGCTTGCACGGCAACCCGCTGGCCACCAGCCCCAGCTTCGAGGCGCTGGCCGACGAGGCCCTGGTCTTCGAGCGCGCCTGGGCCCAGGGCACCTACACCCAGTCGTCCTTCTGGTCCTATATGACCTCCAGCTACGTGCGCAGCCACGGCTGGGATTACCCCGTGCCCGGGCCCCTGCCCGAGGTGGGCCTCTGCCATCGGGACGACCTGCATACCTTGGCCGAGGTCCTCTCCAACCAGGGCTTCGTGACGCGCGCCATGTCAGTCAACGCCTTTCTGAAGCACGAGTGGGGCTTTCCGCGGGGCTTTGACAGCTGGAACGCCCGGGGTTGGACGCCGCCCGCCGATGCCAAGAAGCGCAAGTTCAGCCTCATACGGGAGTGCCGCCAGCGCATCCGGCGCTGGCACGACGGTCAGCGCCATTTCCTCTACGTGCACGCCATGGAGCCGCACCTGCCCCTGGAGCCCAGCAAGGCTGCGCGGGAGCGTTTCGGCTTGGCCCAGGGCAAGAGCTTCGCCGTCAAGGACGTGCGCAGGCTGGAGCGGCAGCGCTCCGCCGAAGAGGAGGAGCAGGCGCGGCGCTACTACCACGCCGAGGTCTGGGATGCCGACCGCTTCCTGCAGCGTCTGCTGCAGGTGCTGGAGCGCCAGGATCTGCTCGACGAGACGCTGGTCGTGGTGAGCTCCGATCATGGAGAGCGGCTCTTCCAGCACGACACCTACGGTCACCGCAAGGGGGTCTGGCAGGAGCTGGTGCACGTGCCCCTGCTCCTCCGCGCGCCGGGCCTGGAGCCCGGCCGCGTGGCGCGGCCGGTGGAGCTGGTGGATCTGGCCCCCACCATCATGAGGCTGCTGGGGTTGGAGGGCGCCATCCCCGAGGCCTGGCAGGGCGAGGATCTGTTGGACCAGGATGCGCAGCCGCTGGCCGTCAGCGAGCGCCTGGGGGAGGTGGCGCTGGCGCTGGATGGACGGCTCAAGGGCGTGCGCGACGCGCAGGGCGGCTGGCAGGTCTTCGACCTGGAGCAGGATCCCACCGAGCAGCACCCTTTGCAGGACGCGGGCGCGATCCTGGAGCGGCTGCGGATGGCCTACGCCCATTGGGCCGAGCGCACCCCCATCGGCGAGGCGGATCAGCAGGCCGAGCCCGTGGGCATGTGTCGGCAGGGGAAAGAGAAGGAAGAGAGCGGGGAGGAGCTCAGCGAGGAGCAAGAGGCCCTGAGGGAGCTGGGCTACCTGGAGTGAATCTTTGCCGGTTCTGCGCGCGGCGCCCAGCTTCCGGCGAGGACGGGATCCCGGTGCTACCCTGGGCTCCTCGGAGGTGATGATGCGACATCAGCTGCTGGCCGTCCCGTCCCTCGGCCTGCTGACAGCCTGTGCCCCTGACGAGGAGGAGGCGACGACGGCCGCCCTGGACGAGCTGCTGGTTTCCAGAAGGTGGCAGATAGGACTGGCCGCTGAAGACATGGCTCTTCGAGTCCTGGCGGGTCATCCCTCTAGGGGCTTGACCCTTCGCAACCGCCCGCTTGATCGTCCCCAGCCCGGAGGGTAGTTTCGCGCCAGGAGAAACGCCATGCGCCTGTTCGCCGCCCTAGCTCTGGTGCTGCTCAGCCCGTCCGCCCGGGCGGGGGACTGCGCCGTCGGCCTGAAGCCGGATCAGCTCGCCGCCACCCTCGATGCCGCCGAGGCCGCCTGGATCGGCGCTGACGAGGCCAGCTTCCTGCTGAAGGTCGAAGAAGCCATCTTGCAGCTTCCATGCGTGGATGCGGCCATCGAGCCAGCGCTGGCCGCCCGCTACCACCGCGACCTGGGCCTGTGGCTCTACGCTTCCAAGCAGCAGGAGCTGGCCAGCAATGCCTTTGCCGCGGCGAAGCGCATCGCCCCCAAAGAGGGGCTGCCCGATGAGCTGGCGCCAACCAGGCACCCGGTGCGCAGGATCTTCAACGCCGCCACGCCGGATGCCGCAGCGGTCGCCGTGCCCCTGCCGGCCACGGGCAGGGTGCTCTTCGACGGGGCCGCAGGCGAGCGGCCCAGCGCGGTGAACACCATCTTCCAGCTCGAGGGCGACCAGGCGGTGAGCATGACCCGCTACCTGCGGCCCGACACCGCCCTGCCGGCCTACGAGGAGCTGGTCATCGCGCCCGAGCGCGGCCTGAAAGGCTGGCATCTCGCGGCCGGAGCCGGCGTGATGGCCGTCGCTTCGGGCGGCCTGCTGCTGGCGGCCCGCAGCACCCAGGATGAGTTCCTGGAATCCCCCCCCGGCACTCCGGACGGGCTCGACTCGCTCTATGCCCGCAACCGCCTCTTCTCCACGAGCTCCGCGGTGCTCGCGGGCACTGCCGGAGCCCTGGGCTTCGTGGCTGTGATGGTGTGGTGATGCGCTGGATTCCCATTCTCCTCCTTCTCGCCAGCGGCTGCTTCCGCCTGGACCAGGACGACTACGACGCGGTGCGCGACCAGGACGGCGACGGCGTGTTCGACAACACCTACGGCGGAACGGACTGCGATCCGACCGACCCGGAGGTCCACCCCGACGCCGAAGAGCGCTGCGATGGCATCGACAACGACTGCGACGGCGACATCGACGAAGACGACGCCGTCGACGCGCTCACCTGGTACGTGGATGGCGACGGCGACGGCTTCGGCGATCCCGATGCCACCCAGCCAGCCTGCGCCGAGCCCGAGGGCCATACCGACGACGCCAGCGACTGCGACGACGGGGACGACGACATCCACCCCGACGCCGAAGAGCTATGCAACGAGATCGACGACGACTGCGATGGCACCGTGGATGAAGACGACGCCACCGACGCCGAGCTCTTCTACGCGGACAACGACGGCGACGGCTACGGCGATCCCGAGAACTCGGCCGACGCCTGCCAGGCCCCCTCAGGCTACATCGTCGACAATACGGACTGCGATGACGGCGACAACGACATCCACCCAGGCGCCGACGAGCTCTGCAACAAGGAAGACGACGACTGCGACGGCACGGTGGACGAGGACGACGCTTTGGACGGGGAGACCTGGTATCGAGACAGCGACGGCGACGGCTTCGGAGACGCCAAGTCCGCCACCTCTGCCTGCGCGCCGCCCAAGGGCTATGTCGACGACGCCACGGACTGCGACGACCTCGACGGCGATATCTACCCGGGCGCGGACGAGTACTGCAACGAGCTGGACGACGACTGTGATGTCGCCGTCGATGAGAGCGATGCCCTGGACGCCTCCAACTGGTATCTGGACCTGGATGGAGACGGCTACGGCGATCCCCTCTACGTGGCCGTGTCTTGCCTGCAACCCACGGGCTACGTCGAACTGGACACCGACTGCGACGACGGCGACGGCGACATCTCGCCCGACGCCGAAGAGATCTGCGACGACGTGGACAACGACTGCGACACCGTCGTGGACTACGAGCACAATGTGCCAAACGACTACCCGACCATCCAGGCGGCGGTCAACCAGGCGCTCGCCGGAGATCGGATCTGCGTGCTGACCGGCGACTACCCGGAGACAGTTTCCATCACGCGGGACATCCTGCTGGAGGGCCAGGACCGGGACCTGTGCACCATCGACGCTGCCGGGGGCGGTTCCGCGCTGACGCTGTGGGGCCAGGGCGCCACGGCCGAGGTGCGTGGCTTCACCCTGACCGGTGGCAGCGGTGGCAGCGGTGCGGCTGTCTTCAGCAACAACAGCGACACGCTGCTGGCCGATCTGCTCATCACGGAGAACACGTCCACGAGCGATAGTCAGTGCCAGGGCTCATTGCTCTACTTCTACGGGGGCAACCCGGTCATGGAACACGTGGAGATCCGCGAGAACTCCACCAGCTGCGACATGGTCTATGGGGAGATCTTCGCCTTCTACGTCGGGAGCCTGCAGATCAGCCACAGCAGCCTGCTGGGCAATACCATCGAGGCCGACGGCGAGACCTATGCCGGCCTGATGGCCAGCGGCTGCACCGTCACCTGGAACAACGGCATCATCGCCGGCAACTACGTGGTGGCGGGTGACGGCGACGGGGAGGTCCGGACGGGCGCGCTGGGTGCGGCAGGCGGCGCACTCGATCTCAGCAACCTCACCATCCACGGCAACGTCGTCGATGCCGGAACGGGCCACGTCTACGCCGGGGTGCTCTTCGACAGCGATGGCCAGATCTCGATGATCAACGTGAGCATCAGCGACAACAGCGTCAGTGGCGGCTCGATGGACGCCTCGGTGGGCTACGGAGCCAACAGCTTCGAGTACTGCAACATCTACGAGCCGGACGAGCCCGCCTTCTGGGGCATGGACGATCCGACCGGCATCTTCGCGAACATCTCCACCGATCCCCTCTTCACCGATGTCACCGCGACCAATCCCTGGGACTGGGACCTGACCCTGCAGCCCAAGTCGGGGCTGATCGACGTGGGCCATCCCAAGCTGCCCGACGCCGACGGCAGCATCGGCGACATCGGCGCCTATGGCGGCCCCGGGAGCGACGGGTGGTAGGGGGCCGCGCATGAGCGAACTGCGCATCGGTGAAGCCATCGATCGGTACGTGGTCGAGGGCTTCCTGGGCCGCGGCGGCATGGCGGTGGTCTACAAGGTGCGCCATCGGGACCTGGACAGCCTGCACGCCCTGAAGGTGCTGACCATCCACTCGACATCGATCCGCAAGCGCCTGCACCAGGAGGGCCGGGCGCAGGCCAAGCTGCGACACGCCAACATCGTCTCCGTGACCGACCTGGTGGATGTCAATGGCGCGCCGGGCCTGGTCATGGAATGCGTGGAGGGGCCCGACCTGAGCCACGTGCTGCAGCACAGCCGGGAGAACCTGA
>CAYVQL010000215.1:0-19417 GCA_964454135.1 uncultured Enterobacterales bacterium
GCCATGATGGCGCCGGTGCCGTAGGAGATGAGCACGTAGTCGGCCACCCAGATGGGGATGCGCTGGTCGTTGACCGGGTTGATGGCCCAGGCCCCGGTGAAGACGCCGGTCTTCTCCTTCTCGGCGGCCACCTGCCGCTCCAGGTCGGATCGCTGACCGGCCTGGCGCACGTAGGCCCGCACCTCGTCGCGCTTTTCGGGCGCGGTGATCTCTTCCACCAGGGGGTGCTCTGGGGAGAGCACGCACCAGGTGGCGCCGAAGAGCGTGTCGGGCCGCGTGGTGAAGACATCGAAAGACAGGCCCGGGCGGTCGGCCACGTGGAAGCTGACCATGGCGCCCTCGGAGCGCCCGATCCAGTTGCGCTGCATCTCCAGGATGCCCTCGGGCCAGTCCAGGCCCTCGAGATCGTCCAGCAGGCGCTGGGCGTAGCGCGTGATGCGCAGCATCCACTGGCGCATGGTGCGGCGCTCCACGGGCTCGCCGGTCTCGACGTAGACGCCGTCCTGCACCTCTTCGTTGGCCAGCACCGTGCCCTGGGCCGGGCACCAGTAGACGGGCACCTCGGCCATATAGGCCAGGTCCAGTTCGACCATCCTCAGGAACATCCACTGCGTCCAACGGTAGTACTCGGGCTCGCTGGTGACCACGGCCCGGTCCCAGTCGTAGGAGAAGCCCAGGCGCGTCAGCTGCTCGGTGAAGTAGGCGATGTTGTCGCGCGTGATGTCCCGCGGGTGGCGCTTCTCGCGCACGGCGGCGCGCTCGGCGGGCAGGCCGAAGGCGTCGTAGCCCATGGGATTGAGCACCGAAAATCCCCGGGCCCGCTTGTAGCGCGCCACGATGTCCAGGGCGGTGAAGCTGGATGGATGCCCGACGTGCAGCCCGGAACCCGAGGGGTAGGGGAACATCCCCAGGGTGTAGTACTTGGGCTTGTCCGGATCTTCCAGCGCCTGGAAGGCCTTCTCTTGCTCCCAGCGCTGCTGCCAGCGGGGCTCGATGATGGACGGGTCGTAGTGCTGCGGCTTGGACTGCTGAGGCATGGGTCTCCTCCGGCGGCGGAGCATATCTTGCAGCCCCCCGCGCTGTCAGCCCGCGATCCGCGGGAGATCCTTCAGGGCACCACCTGCACGCTGGCCAGGAAATCGCCGCTCACCTCGCCTTCGTCGAAGCGGGCGTCGATGCGGCCCTCGGCCTGCTCGCCCTGCAGGGAGTGGATCTCCAGGGTGCCGCTGCTGGCCAGGCGCTCGCCCAGCACGATGGTCAGGGGGTTGCCGGTGGCTCCGCCGTAGCGGGCGACGTGGACGTCGGCGGGCAGGTAGGCCAGCAGCACATCCCTCTCACCAGGGATCGCCAGGCGCGCTTCGTCGCTGTAGCGGCGCAGGACGGCGTCGGCGCAAGATGGCTGGAAACCACCCACGTCGCTCTGCATCTCGCAGGGGGCGCAGGCCTGCCCCAGCAGCCAGAACAGAGCGGGGCGGACGATGGGCACGGGGGGACTCTAACGCCCCGCGCTCTCCTCCAGCATGCCGACCTGCGGCAATGGCGTGTCGAGCAAGGGGGGGGTGGGCAGCGGGATGTTGGGCAGCCGGTCCCGCCTCAGGGGTTGGGGCCTGGGGGCCCAGTCTTCTTCTTTCCAGGGCAGCACCCAGATGGCTGCTCCTGCGCAGGCGATAAGGCCCAACGATGCCAGCACCGTGCTGATCAGGTCCAGGGTGAGCGCGTCCATGTCTTCTGCCTCCCAGCATTTGCGCGTCTTCGGTTCGGTGCCGGTGGTCCTGGAAGCGGCGGACCTTGACGTGTCGCCAGTCTTGCTGAATGTATCGGTTGAAGTGTTGCGTTTCTTGATGGAAAGAGCGGGGGTTTCTGATAGAAAATCCGCTATGTGGGTGAAAGGCTGGCGCGCCCGGCACGATTCTATTCTTACCTACCGATAGACCAAAAACTGTCCGCATCGAAAAAACAGTTAGAAGGTGTGCAATGGCTCCAACAGAGTATTCGAGGCTCAATAAAGGACAGAAATTGGTCCGCGTCGTGGAGTGGATGCAGCGCCGCGGCGGTATTCGGGTGCACGAGCTGGAGCGCAAGTTCGACCTGGATCCCCGATCCATGAGGCGCTACCTGGCCGACCTGAAGGACCTGGGGCTGCCCGTGCTGGAAGAGGGGCGTGGCGAGACGCGCTCCGTCTACCTGGACCCGGCCTACCGCCGGTCGGGCATCCAGCTCACGCTGGGGGAGATGATCTCGCTGCGCCTGGGCGCCAGCTTGTTCAACTTTCTGCAGGGCACGTCCTTCGCCGAGGACATGGACCAGGCCATCGACCGGTTGGAGCCCACCGTCAGCCGGGGCAGCCAGGACATGGTGCAGAACTTCGACACCATGTTCGTGGCTGTGCCCGAGCACGCCAAGGACTACCGCGGCATGGGCGACATGCTGAACGAGATCCTGTCGGCGCTGCTGTACAGCGAGCGGGCCGACGCCCAGTACCGCCCGCCCCGCGGCCGCAAGCGCAACTACCAGCTGGAGCCCCTGACCCTGGCCTGCTACCGCCAGGGCCTCTACCTCTTCGCCCGCGACGTGGACAAGAAGCTGGTGAAGACCTTCGCGGTGGAGCGCTTCCTGCGCTTCCAGTGGCGGCGCCAAGACAAGTTCAAGCGGCCCGAGAACTGGAATCCCAAGGCCTTTGTGGCCGACGCCTTCGGCATCACCGGTGGCGAGCCGCGGGCGGTGGTGGTGCGCTTCAACGCTCGTGTGGCCGAGTTCATCCGCGAGCGGCAGTGGCACCCCTCCCAGGGCCTGCTGGAGCGCGAGGACGGCAGCGTCGAGGTGCTGCTGCGCTGCGCCATCACCCCCGAGCTACGGCAGTGGATCCTGGGCTTCGGAGCGGACGCCGAGGTGCTGGAGCCCGAGGAGCTGCGCATCGAGGTGCGCCGCAGCATGAAGCGGGGGGCCAGGCTCTACCGCAAGAACAAGCGTTGAAGATCCTGCCCGAACAGACCTGGCCGCTGCGCGAGGCGGCCTGGGACCCTTATGCTGGCGACGAGCTGCTGGGCGACGAGGCGCCGTGCGACGAGGCCCAAGCGGCCTTTCTGGCGCTCTGCCGGCAGGCCCTGCAGGGCGGACTGTCGCCAGCGGATCCCCGCCTGCGCGCCGCGGCGCACCGGGCGGGTCTGTTGTCAGCGCCCCCCGGTCCGATCGACCGCTCCCCCCCCCTGGTCGCCGAGCGCCTGCCCAGCGAGCAGTGGTTCTCGGACCTGGCCGAAGACCAGGTGCCCGAGATCGGCCTGCTGGCCCCCGAGCGGGTGTTGGGCCCCTACGCCGACGAGCGCCCCGATCCGGGGGCGCTGCTGGTGGCGGCCGGGGTGATGGCCTTCAGCGCATTCCGGCCGCCCAAGGTGCGGCCGGCGGACCGCTGGTACGCCGATAGGCGCGGCGCGCCACCCCAGGACAGGGCAGCCGTGCGGGCTGCCGATCGGGCGCCGCCGCTGCTCTGGCGGGCTCGTCCGCGTGGCTGGCAGCCCCTGCTGCCCCTGCCGCGCCGGCTGCGGCCCCGAGGCCCTGTGCGCCTGCTGCCCTTGAGAGACGGCGCGGAGTCGCGGCCAGCCGGCAGGGGATGCTGGGTGGCGCGCGTGTTTCCGGGTCCTGGCGGGTCCTGGTACGCCGCCTTGGCGCTGCCCCTGCCCGTGGAGATCGATCCGGCCCCGCTGCGCGCCCGCCTGGTGCTCGAGCTATGGCGCGCTCGCTGCTCCGCGCCCGGTCTGAGCTGGACGGAGCTGCTCAGGCAACGCGGCGAGGTGGTATATCGATCCTGCTGCGAGAGGGCCTGGCTGGCCCAGGAGGATCTGCGATGCACGGCACCATGAGACGAGCGGGCCTGGGCTTCTGCCTGCTGGCCGCCTGCGACCAGGAACAGGGAGAGCTGAGCGTCTACCCGCAGAGCGTCGACTTCGGCACGGTCAACTTCATGGAGGAGATGCCCGGCGAGGGCTACGCGCAGCAGAGCATCGACGTGATGAACGTGGGCCTGGCGGACCTGAACGTCTGGCTGCCCAGCTACGACCAGGTGCACATGTGCCTAGAGGGCTTCGAGGCCAGCGAAGGCACCATCGAGCTGCCCACCATCAGCCCCGAGAGCCGCTACATCCTCAAGCTGGCAGTCTGCGGCTACGACCAGTACGGCGGCGAGCTCGAGAGCGAGATCCGCGGCGATATCCAGCTGCTGAATGACGGCGTCGATCCCCTGGTCGAGCTGCCCTATTCCTTCACGCCCGTGCGGGATCAAGGTTCGGATACGGGGCGTTGATGTCCCAGGAGCGAGCATGAAATCGGAAGAACAGCTGCGGCAGGAGCTGCTGCGCTTCGGGCGGCTCTGCTACCAGCGGCGCCTGCTGGTGGCGCTGGACGGCAACCTCTCGGTGCGGCTGCCATCGGGCAACCTGCTCTGCACCCGTGCGGGCTGCCACAAGGGCCTGCTGCGCGATGAAGACATCCTGGTGATCGATCCCCAGGGCAAGGTGCGGCGCGGCGAGGGGCGGCCCACCTCCGAGGTCTTCATGCACCTGGCCTGCTACGACCAGCGGCCGGACGTGGGGGCCGTGATCCACGCCCACCCGCCCCTGTGCGTGGCCTTCACCCTGGCAGGCGTGGGCCTGGACGAGGCTATCCTGCCCGAGGTGGTGCTCACCCTGGGCGACATCCCCACGGCGCCCTACGAGACCACGGGCACCAGCGCCCTGGCCGAGAGCATCCGCCAGTACATCAAGGAGAACGACGCCGTCTTGATGGACACGCACGGCGCCATCACCGTGGGCTGCGACCTGTTGCAGGCCTTCTGCCGCCTGGAGACCATGGAGCACAGCGCCCAGATCGTGAAGAACGCCCGCGATCTGGGCGGCGCGCGCACGCTGCCCCCGGAAGAGGCCGAGAACCTGCGGCGCATGGGCCTGCAGCGCTACGGGGGGCCTCCGGCGGTGCGGGAGAAGCTGCTGGAGGAGGTGCCCAGCGAAGCGCCTGGCGCACCCTTCCGCCTGCTGCGGGTCACCCAGGCCCCGCTGGCCAGCCTGGGAGACATCCAGGAGCAGCTGCGCCAAGAGCGCCAGGACCAGCCCCCCGAGCTGGGCCCGGAGCTCTCGGACCTCGTGGTGGAAGAGGTGCTGAAGGCGCTGCAGGAGCGCTAGCCCGCCCCTGTGGCGGCTTCGAACTCTTCCAGGATCCAGCGAGCGATGGCGGGCCCATGGCTGTGCAGCCTGCCGGGCAGCGGCTGCAGGGCGCGCGCGCCGTTGCAGCGCACCCGCGGGCTGGCCCCCTGCCGGGCTTCCTCCAGCATCAGCTGGGCATGGGCCCGCATGCGGCCGTGCACGTGGTCCAGGGCGGCCTGCAGGCGGTGGTAGGGGCAGGTCAGCGCTCCCACCAGGGACAGCGGCTCGCGTCCCTGCCATGAAGCCTCGTCGTGCAGCGCGCAGGCCTGCAGCCGGGGATCGCAGGGTGCGCCGGAACCGGCGGGGGGCAGCAGGCTGTAGCGATCTGCGGGCGCCTCGCCGTCCGCCAGGAAGGCCAGGGGCCGTCCGGCGCGCAGCGGGGGCAGGATGCCCGAGGAGAAGGAGAGCACGCCCAGGGGGGCGCCGCTTGTCAGCTTGCGGCGCACGGCGTCGAAGACGGCCTGGAAATCCCGCACGTGGACGGGGTTGCCCGGCGTCAGGGCGACCCGGGCGCGGCTGCGGCCCGTGCCCGCTCGATCGTAGGCCACCACGGCGATGCCCGCGCCGGTGAGCTGGCGCGGATCCATGCCAAAGGGCTGCAGCAGCCACTCGCAGCCCCCCCGCTGGCCCGCGTGACAGAGCAGCAGCAGGCCCCTTGGCCTGCGCGGGCCGATCCAGCGGGCGTGCAGCCGCTGGTCTTCGCGCCGTACGGAGAAGCTGTCGGCGGGGGCGGACCGCAGGCCATCCAGGCGCAGGCGGGCGCTGCGACGCAGGCGCGCGGCAGGCGCCTTGGCTGCCAGGCCGAGGCGCAGGGCCCGCGCCAGGCGCGGCGCCAGGACGCGCCGTCTGGGCTGGGGGCTGGCTTCCTCGGCCAGCTCCGCGGCCAGCTCTCCTGCTGTGCGCACGTCTTTGCCGCGCAGGAACTCGCCCAGCGCCTGCAGCGAGGCGGGCTCCGGCCGCAGCGTTCCTGCGGCACAGAGGTTGTGCTCGTGCAGCGTGAAGCCGAAGTAGCCGCTCTGGCCCGCGGGCAGCTGGCGCCGCGCGTGGATGGCCATCAGGGCCTCCAGGCGGTCGAAGCAGGCGGCGTCCAGGCCGTAGCGGTGCCGAATCTGGTCGCCGTGGCGCTCCAGCAGGCCCCAGGCGAAGGGGTCGGCGCTCGTTTCTATCGCCACCGGGCCCAGGGGGGCGCCGTCGGCGCGATAGCCCGCCGCAGGAAGCCAGGGCAGCCAGCCCGCCGTCGACCAGATGCGCTCTGGCGGCACGTCGGTCATCCAGGCGAAGCCCAGCGCGGCCAGCTGGTCGAAGAGGGCGCCCGCGCGGCGGCCCGCCTGCACCATGCCCGGGGAGACGCCGCGGTTGTCGACGCCGCAGGCGTCCACGGCCGCCTTGGCGCGGGCCAGGTGCCGGCCGTGGGCGTGGGTCCCCAGCTCGTGGCCGCGCCGCTGCAGGCGCTGCAGCAGGTTGTCCCGTCCCTGGCGGGCGGCCTGGCCGGCGAAGTTCTCGCGAAACCGGAAACAAAGCCGCGCACAAGCGTTTTCGGCCGTCGAAGCGATGCTGTCCACCAGCGTTGCCGCATCCGCCCAGCGCCCGCCCCGTCGCAGGAACAGGTCGTCCACGTGGATTTCCGCCATCAGTCGCAGCGAGGAACCGGTCACCGTTTCGTACTATCAAGGCTGGCTGCGCCCGCCCGCCTCCTCTCCGCGGTGAGAAAGGGGCTCCTGACGTTGAAGGCCCTGGCGTGGCTGTGATAGGGTTCGACGGACATTTTGCCTGCTCTTGGCCCGTCTCGTCGGCGCCTCCCCCGAGCAGGCGCGCCCCTATCGGTGGAGGCGAAGGTTCTCGTATTGAGAAGCCCGCTATCAAGCACACCGCGTTTGGAGTGGCCGTGGCTGAAGAGAATATGAAGAAGTTTTCCCGGGGTGACGTGGTCGCCAAGAAAAAGTACGAGATCGTCCGGTTCCTGGGTGAGGGCCTGACCGCCCATACCTACCTGGCCCGGCACATCGCCTCGGGCAAAGAGCTGGTCATGAAGTTCTTGAAGCCCAACCTGGTCTCGGCCCAGCAGGATCGGGAGCGCCTGCGGCAGCTCTTCGAGCGGGCGCGAGCCGTGCGTCACGAGATGCTCACGCGCTACGGCGAGCTGGGCATCCACGACAGCATGGTCTACCTGACCGAGGAGTACTTCGAGTCCAAGTCGCTGCGCGAGCTGATCGACGCCTACGTCGAGGACGGCAAGGCCTTCACGCTGCAGGAAGCCTGTCAGCTGGCCATGTCCGTGCTCGAAGCCTGCGAGGTGGGGCACAATGCGGGCCTGGTGCATCGCAACCTGAAGCCCGAGAACGTGCTGGTGCACACCAAGCGCACCGGGCCGGCCGCCAACGCCAAGGTCATCCGCACGGTCAAGATCACAGGCCTGGGCCTGGCGGGCGTCATCAACCCCACCATCTTCGCCGACAGCTTCGTGAACCGGCAAGAGGCCCCCTACCTGGCCCCCGAGCTCTCGGGCTTCGACCAGGAATGCGGCCCGCAGGCCGACGTCTACTCGGTGGGCGTGATTCTCTACGAACTGCTCTGCGGGCAGCGCCCCATGGGCACCTACCTCTCCCCCACCCAGCTGCGCGACGACCTGCCCGAGCACCTCGACGACATCGTCGAGGTCTCGCTGGCGCACAACTCCGAAGATCGCTACCCCATGCCGCGCGACATGATCAACGACATCCAGCGCTCCTTCTCGCTGGAGATGCAGTCGGGCAGGCCGGTGGCCTCCTTCCGCAACATCATGATCGGGCTGGGCGTGGCCATCTCGCTGGCGGTCCTCTTCGGCGGCTGGGCCATCATGTCCGAGAAGCCGGATCCGCGGGCCGACGCCTTGCACCAGGACGAGACCCTGCGCCGGCAGGTGCAGAGCCAGAACCCGCCGCCCTCCGACGCCGAGATCGAGGCCATGCTCAAGCTGCGGCCCGACATGGTCTACGTGCCCGAGGGCAGGTTCGTGCGCGGCCGCCTCAAGGCCGAGGGCACCGACGTGGCCACGCTGTCGGAGCCGATGCATGCCATCCAGAGCGTCGATGCCTTCTACATCGACCGCTACGAGTACCCCAACAAGCCGGGCGCCACGCCCAATTCCCGCATCTCCTGGAGCGACGCCCTGGCCTCCTGTCAGGCCCGGGGCAAGCGGCTCTGCACCGACCTGGAGTGGGAGAAGGCCTGCAAGGGCCTGGGCAACTTCATCTACGCCTTCGGCGATGTGCACCCCGAGGACTGCGCCAAGGGCAACCCCGTCCCCGTCTCCGGCTACAACATAGATCGCGAGGGTTGCTCCGACGAGCTGATGGAGTGCCGCGCGGCAGTGGACGACCCCTACACCCTGGGATCCCGCAAGGACTGCACCTCGCTCTACGGCGTCTTCCACATGTCTGACGGTCTGCGGGAATGGACCGCCACCGCGCCCAGCGGCAAGGACGGGCGGCGCCTGGCCAAGGGTGGCATGCGGGGCAACCAGCGGCGCGGCTCACGCTGCGCCTTCAGCGTCGACGAGTCCGTGCACTTCTCCGGCACGACGCTGGGCTTCCGTTGCTGCGTGGACGCCAAGACCGAGGTCCCGAAGCCGGTGGAAGAGCCTGAAGAGGCGGAAGGCGAAGAGGCGGAAGGCGAGGCTGCAGAGGGTGAAGCGGCCGAGGGCGAAGAGGCCGGCGCCGAGGCCGAGGCCGAGGCCGCGCCCGAAGCCCAAGCCACTCCCTGACCGATCCGCAGAAGACCGGACTCACTTGCCGGTGCGCGCCTCCCAGAGCTCGGAGGCGCGCTTGAGCTGCTCGCGCACCAGGCGGTAGACCCCGGCGTCGTGGGACAGGGCCGTGTGGCCCACGCCCTGCACCGGGATGTTCTTCATGGAGGAGTCGCCTGGGCGGGGGCGCAAGATGGAGAAGGGGTAAGGACAGATCAGGTCGCTCTTGCTGTAGATGCTCACCAGGGGCACGCCGGGGGGGAAGGTGTCGCGGGACAGGCGGCGCAGGAAGCGCGATCCGGGTAGCAGCTCCCAGGGGCTGGCCGAGAGCAGGCCGCCGGCCATCAGCCAGAGCCCCATCAGGGCCACGGGGGTGCCGTGGTGGGGCGTTCCCATGGTGATCAGGGACTTGACGCGCCGGTGACCGCCGTGCTGCTGGATGTAGTGGCGCGCCATCAGCCCCCCCTGGGAGTGGCCGATGATGTGGAAGCGCTGCAGGTCGTAGCGTTCGCTGACCCGCTCGATCTTCTCGGCCACGTGGGCGGCCATGTCCGAGGGGCGCCGCGTGTTGAAGCGGTAGAACAGGCCGCCCAGGTCGAAGCTGAAGACGCCGTAGCCGTCGTAGCGCAGGCGGTCCTCCATCACCTCCCAGACGTTGCGCGTCTGGAAGAAGCCGTGCAGCAGCAGCACGGTTTCGGCGTGCTGGGCGAAATCGCCCCGGCGCACGATGCGATTTCCGCGCAGGTAGACCTTGCGCACGCTGCCCAGGTTGCCGCGGGCCAACCGGTAGAGCCACTTGGAGGGATTGCGGGTTCCTGCCACCTTGGTCCTTCATGCGCACTGGTCGCGGTCGTGATCGCCGTCGCGGGATGACGGCCCATGCGCCGATGCTACAATGGCTGCCCGCGTCCTTTCAATGGAGGTCGGCCATGGTGCTGCAGAAGATCGCTCTATCGCTCCTGGTTCTATGCGCTTGCGGGCCCGATGGGGAGTACGAAGAGCCGCCTCCCACTCCCATGGGGGCCGACACCGCGGAACAGGAGGAGGACTGCTCGGGCACGGCACCGGTGATCTCCAGCCTGACCGCCGAACCCATCGGCCTGGTGGAGTACGAGCAGGGGGTGAGCTACCCCACCCTGCGCTTCGACCTGGTGGCCACCGACGCCGACAGCGACTTGTCCTATTTGTCCTACGAGATCTGGTGGGATGAGGACATGGACGGCACGGTGGACGTGGAGGCCGAGTCCATGGGCGTTGGCGAGCTGGCCATCTCCGACACGCGTTGCGAGACGCCCCAGGCCAACGTGCTCATAGACCAGCCTGCCGCGGGCATCCCGGCGCCCAACACCTGGTACGACTTCGCTTTTCGCGTCTACGACGAGGCGCAGATGATGTCCGTGCCGGCCTACGTGCAGGCCGCCCCTCCCAAGAAGGACGGCAGCGATCCCGATCCCTACGAACCCGGGGACACGGGCGCGGCGCGTTAGCCCGTGAACCGCCGGCGCGTGTTGGTCTCGGCCTGCCTGCTGGGAGAGCGCTGCCGCTACGACGGGCAGGTGCTGAGCTACCCCGGCCTGCTCCGCACCCTGGAGGGAGCCGAGGTGGTCGCGGTCTGCCCGGAGCGCGAGGGAGGGCTGCCCACGCCCCGCGTTCCCTGCGATCTGCAGGGGGGGGATGGCGCCGCGGTCTGGTGCGGGGAGGCGCGCGTGCTGGATCGCCAGGGCCGCGATCGCACAGCCCAGTTTCGGGCCGGGGCCCAGCGCTGCCTGGAAGCGGCGCCCGATGCGGCCTGGGCCCTGCTCAAGGCGCGCTCGCCCTCCTGCGGCCTGCGCCAGGTGCACGTGGACGGTCGGCTGGTCCCGGGGCAGGGTGTCTTCGCGGCGCTGCTGGCGCAGCACGGCGTGCGCGCCAGGGACGAGGAGCGCTGAGGTCTACTTCCTGACCCTGCCCACTGACATCACGCCGCGGATCTTCTCGAGCTTGCGCATCAGCTTGTTCAGCTGCTTGACGCTGTGTACGGCGATCTCCAGGTTGCAGGACGATTTGCCGTCGCCAATAGGGAAGGCCTCGACCCGCGTGATGTTGATGTCGGCCGAGTCGCAGCAGGCCGTGATGTTGGCCAGCAGACCTGGACGGTCGGCGCAGACGATGCGCACCTCGCCGCTGTGGGCCAGGCGCACGTTGGGATCCCACTGCACCGGGATACGGCGCTCGGGCTCCAGGGCCAGCAGCTGGGGGCAGCTGGCCATGTGAACGGTGATGCCGCGCCCGCGGGTGATGAAGCCGGTGACCTGCTCGCCTGGCAGGGGATTGCAGCAGCGGGCGTAGCTCACCAGCACGTCGTCCACGCCGTTGATCAGCACGGGGCTGCGGGCACGGCCGCGGATGCGCCGCAGGATGCCGGCGAAGCCCGTGTCTTCCTGGGGCTGAGGAGCGGGCTCGACCTCGGGGACCAGGGCCTTGACCGTCCTGACCAGGGGCAGGTGTCCGCGGGCCAGGGCCAGGAGGGCCTGGTCCAGATCGCGGAAGTCGTTTTCCTTCAGGAACTTCTTGACCGTGCCGTCTTTGATCAGCTTGTTCAGGTTGCGCCCGTGGCGCTTGAGCTCGGAGCTGAGCATGTTGCGGCCCAGCTCCAGGCCCTGGTCGCGCTCGGCATTGCGCAGCGCGCGGCGGATCTTGGCCAGCGCGCGGCCCGTGCGCGCGATGTTCAGCCAGTCGCGGCTGGGCTTCTGGTCTTTGCGGGTGTTGATCTCCACGATGTCGCCGCTGGCGAGCTCGTGGCGCATGGGCACCATGCGCCCGCCCACCCGGCCGCCGACGCAGGTGTTGCCCAGATCGGTGTGGATGGCGTAGGCGAAGTCGAGCACGGTGGCGCCCGCCGGGAAGACCTTCACCTCCAGCGCGGGGGTGAAGACGTAGACCTCGGAGGTGAACAGGTCGATCTTGACCGTGGCCAGGAACTCATTGGAGTCCTCCACCTCCCAGGCGGTCTCGAAGAGTTCGCGCAGGCGGGCGATGCGCTGGATGCTGGTCTGATCCAGGTCCAGGTGGCCCTCTTTGTAGCGCCAGTGGGCCGCGATGCCGCGCTCGGCCACCTGGTGCATCTCGCGGGTGCGGATCTGCAGCTCGATGCGCTGGGCCTCGGGCCCCAGCACCGTGGTGTGCAGGGACTGGTAGCCGTTGACCTTGGGCATCGCGATGTAGTCCTTGATCTTGTCAGGGACCGGCTTGTACAGCCCGTGCAGCGTGCCCAGCACCTCGTAGCAGGCGCTGATGTCGTCCGCCAGCAGGCGGAAGGCCAGCAGGTCGTGGATCTGCTCGAACTCGAGCTTCTGCTGCACCATCTTGCGGTGGACGGAGGCCAGGCTCTTGGCGCGGCCCTGGATGTCGCAGGTGATGCCCGCCTCTTTCAGGCACTGGGTCAGGTGCGCGGTGGTGCGCTGGATATAGGCGTCGCGCTGCTCGGCGCTGGCCGCGACCGCCGCTTCCAGGTCGGCGTGGATGCGGGGGTGGATGAAGCGCAGGCAGAGGTTCTGCAGCTCCTCCTTGAGCCGGTGCAGGCCCAGGCGGTTGGCGATGGGCGCGTAGATCTCTTCGGTCTCTTGGGCGATGCGACGCTGGGCGGCCGGGGTCATATGCTCCAGGGTGCGCATATTGTGCAGCCGGTCGGCCAGCTTGACGATCACCACCCGCACATCCTGGGCCATGGCCAGGACCATCTTGCGGAAGTTCTCGGCCTGGGCCTCGGCCTTGCTCTGGAACTGCAGCTTGCCGATCTTGGTGACGCCCTGCACCAGCTCGGCGATCACGGGGCCGAAGAGCTCCTGCAGCTCGTCGGGGCTGGTCAGGCAGTCCTCGATGGTGTCGTGCAGCAGGGCCGTGGCGATGGTGTCCACGTCCATGCGCATGCTGGCCAGGATGCCGGCCACGCCCAGCGGGTGGACCAGGTAGGGCTCGCCGCTCTTGCGCATCTGGCCGGCGTGCGCCTTGGCGGCGATCACATAGGCCCGCATCAGCAGGTCGAGATCGGCGTCGGGCGCATAGGCGCTGACCGTGTCCAGGATGTCGTTCAGGCGCAAGAGCGCGGCTCCCATGGGCTGGCGGATCTTCCCGCGCAGCGCTTGAGCATAGGGAATACAGGCCCCCGGCCTCAAGGAGGGTTGGGGGCCCTGCCGCGGCAAGGCGCCGGACAAGGGGGGTTTATCAGCCGGAGTTCTTCGACACGCCCGGGCTCGGGGGGGGCTGCGAAGTGGCGCCCCCCGCCATCCGGCGTACCCAGCTGCCGCGGCGAGCGCGGCGCAGCAGCTCGGCCACCACGATGGCCTGCAGCTGGTCCCGGGCGGCCTCCAGCTGGTCATTGACCAGCAGGTAGTCGAAGTTCCCGCATTCCCGCAGCTGCAGGTGGGCCTCGGCCACGCGCCTGCGGATGACATCTTCGGGATCGCTGCCGCGGCTGCGCAGGCGCTGCTCCAGCACCTGCAGGTCGGGCGGCAGCACGAAGATGCTCACCACGTTCCGCTGCGCGGAGTCGGTGCCGGGCCTGCTGGCGCAGACCTGGGCGGCGCCCTGCGTGTCGATGTCCAGCACCACGCTCAGGCCCCGGGCGATGCAGCGCTGTACGGGCTCGCGCAGGGTGCCATAGCGGTTGCCGTAGACCGTGGCGTGCTCCAGGAAGGCGCCGCTGGCTACCAGCTTGTCAAAGCGGGCCGAGGACAGGAAGTGGTAGTGCACTCCGTCCTGTTCGTCCTGCCTGGCGGATCGCGTGGTGGCCGAGACGCTGAAAGACAGGTCGGGAAGACGCGCCAGCAGGCTCTTCAGCAAGGTGGTCTTGCCCGTGCCCGATGACCCGGTGACGACGAAGAGGGCGCCTTCGTCGGGTCTCTTCCAGCCCGTGAGGTCGATGCTCATCCTACGTCATTCCACGTTGGCGGCCTGCTCGCGCAGCTTTTCCAGGGCCGACTTCATCTGCACCACGGTGCGGCTGGGCTCTTCGCCTGTGGCCTTGGAGCCGATGGTGTTGACCTCGCGATGCATCTCCTGCAGCAAGAATTCCATCTTGCGGCCCACGGGCTCGCGGCTGGCCAGCAGGTCGCGGAACTGGTCGCAGTGGCTCGCCAGGCGGGCCAGCTCCTCGGAGATGTCGGCCTTGTCCGCCAGGATGGCCGCCTCCTGGTGCAGGCGGGCGGGATCCATCTTCTCGCGCAGCAGCGCCCGCAGGCGTTGGTCCAGGCGCTGGTGCAGCTTTGCGATCACGCCCCTGGACAGCTCGCGCATGCGCTGCAGGTGGCGCATCAGCTCGCCCAGGTGCTGCTGCAGGTCGCTGCGCAGGGCCCGGCCCTCGCGGGCGCGCATGGCGGCCATGTGGTCGATGGCGCCGCGCAGGGCGGGCTCGGCCAGCTCCCACTCGCGGCTGACGTCCAGGTCGCCTTCGGTGACCTGCAGCACGCCGGGCTGGGCCAGGATGGCGGACAGGTCCGTCGCGCCGGGGTCGAGCTGCAGGTGGGCGGCCACGGCCTGGCTGGCGCGCAGGTAGGCCTCGGCCAGCTTCAGGTCCGGGGTGACGGTGTCGGGGCCCTCCTGGCCGCTGCGGCGGGCCGTGCACTCGATGCGGCCGCGGTCGAAGGCCTCGCGCAGGGCGCCGACGATGCGCGGCTCCAGCGCGTTGTAGGCCCGGGGCAGGCGCAGGGCGATGTCCCGGAAGCGGTGGTTGACCGAACGCAGCTCCACCACGACGGTGACTGCGCCGTTGGTGGCCTCCCCGCGTCCGAAGGCGGTCATGGAGTTCATGGGTTCTCCGGCCTGCTGCTCATGCCGCTCAGGGGATGGTGATCTCGTAGTCTTCTTGCAGGAAGATATTTGGCCAGGGGCCCATATAGCTGCCGCTGTAGCAGGCGTCCTCGCTGCAGGCCGAGTCGCAGATGGCGTCGTTGAGCTGGATGTAGGTGCCCGTGCCGAAGTGCAGGTAGAGCGGATCGATCTCCTTCTTGCACTCGTTGTAGTCGTTGGCCTCGATGGTGATGATGTCGCCCACCTCGGCCTCGAACTCCACCGGCGGGTGGGTGTCCTGGGTGTGGTTGCGGTCCTGGAAGATGAACACGCCGTTCAGCGAGATATCGATGTCGTCGTCCACCGACCAGTAGTGGTAGACGGTCTCGCCGCCGGCGATGGTGTAGCGCAGCTCCTCTTCCGGGTCCCAGACGACTACGTCTACGGAGTCCATGCCCGTGGCCTGGTCGGTGTCCATGGCTATCAGGGTGATAGTGCGGTCACCGGGAGGCAAGTCGCTGGTGGTATTGGAGATCTCGCCAGACTCGTTGGGCTCGCCATCGTCGATGGGGATCATGCCCCCCGCGTCATCGCTGACGTACCAGTAGCAGACAAGGCTGGTGGGATCGTCCTCCAGGTCCACCACCACACCCGCCAGCTCGACGGGCTCGCCGGCCACCAGGTAGTTGCCCCAGTTGGGATCGGTGATCTCCACGGTGGGGGCTTCGTTGCCGTCGGGGTTCTCCTCGGTGTTGCCCAGCAGGCGCACGGCGGAGGTGGGCTCGGTGGGGTCGTTGGAGATGAAGAGCAGGTTGCTGTCGTAGCTGGTGTCGGCCAGGGGCGTGAAGTTGACGGTGACCACGAAGGAGAAGCCGCCCTGCAGGGCGTAGGGGAACTCGCTCACCTCCTCGGGCAGCTCCATGCTGAAGGCGTCCATGTCGTCTTCGAACTGGATGCTGTCGATCCAGACCGTGCCCGTGCCCACGGCGCCCACCGTGACCTCCAGGCTCTCGGTGTCGGCGATGGCCACGTCGCCGAACCAGAGGGTCTCGGGATCCAGGTCGATGCGCGGCTCCACGCCGAAGCCCACCAGGGCCACCTGGGTCAGGGGATCTTCAGGGTCGTTGCTGGTGATGGCGATGTTGCCGTAGTCCTGCCCCACCACGTCGGGCACGTAGCGCGCCCCGATGGTGATGTCCTCGCCCGGCTCGACGCTGTCGGACTCCAGGTCCAGCAGGCTGAAGTCGGCGCTGGTGGTGCCGTCCAGCTCGAAGCCCTCGATCAGCAGCGTGCCGCCACCGGTGTTCTCCAGCAGGATGCCCACCTCGGACTGCTTGCCCACCACCACCTCGCCGAAGTCGATGGTGGAGGTGGACAGCTCGAGCTTGGGCTCGAGGGCGCGGGCGTCGTAGTCGTGGCTGCAACCGACGAGCAGCACCAGGGGGACGAGGAGGAAGCGTGAGGACAAGGGACCTCCGGGCTTAGAAACGGGTTTGCAGGCCCACGGCGGCGCCGCCCTGCAGCGGGACGATGGCGAAGAAGCCACCGGCAGCGGCTACGACGCCGGCTGCGATGCCCAGCCCCAGGTTCAGGCGGTGGGACTTGCTGTACTTGCTGTAGTAGGTGCCGTAGTCCTCGCCTTCGGGCACATCGGCCTCGTGGAAGACCACGTCGGCGCTGCCCTGGCCCTGGGCGTAGAAGACGATGGACAGGCCCTCGAGCACGGCGGCCGAGGCCAGCAGGGGCACGGCCACGCCCCAGCGGCGGTGGCGGCCCTCAGTCTTCTCTCGCGTCTCGCGCGCGATGGGTTCGGGTTCCGGGGTCGGCTCGTCCGCCACGGGCGGTGGGGCTTCGGTGGGCTCGGGGAGCTCGCAGATCGCCAGGCCCGGCGAGTAGTTGCCCGCCTCGGCCGGGTGCACGGCGTCGCCGCTGGCGCCGGGCACCTTGTCCACCAGGTAGCGCTGCAGCTCGCTGGCGGTGATGGTGCGGTCGCCCGAGTAGTCGGCGCCGCCCTGCAGGGCCTGCACCAGGATGGGCAGGAAGAGCCCGTCGGGGGAGGGCTCGCGGGGCGAGGAGGCCGAGAGGATGACGGTGTTCTCGGCCAGGTCGGGCCAGCTCTTGGCGTTGGGGCCCAGCAGGGCCAGCCCGTTGATCTCGCCGGCATGGGCGGTGTCGGTGATCAGGACCAGGCCTGTGACATCCACGGCCTCGCGGATGCGCACGCCCAGATCCGAGATGCTCATGGCGCTGCCCTCGATGTCGTCGGGCTTGGCGTCGTAGGGCAGGATGTAGGGATCGCCGAAGTCGGCACCCATGCCGTGGGCCTCGAAGTAGAGCAGCAGGGTGTCCTGGGGGCCGACCATGCCGGGCAGGCTCTCGACGATGAAGCTCTCGATGGCCTGCTTGGTGGCGAAGCCGTCCAGCAGCTGCATCACCTCGTAGCCGGCGTCTTCTTGCAGCACCTTGGACAGGGCCTGCGCGTCGG
This sequence comes from uncultured Enterobacterales bacterium, assembly GCA_964454135.1. GTDB lineage: Bacteria > Myxococcota_A > UBA796 > UBA796 > JAFGLY01 > CAYVQL01. Next base: position 17,168 of record CAYVQL010000215.1, read on the forward strand.
CGCGAGCCTTGGCCAGGTGCAGCTCGGCGGGCAGATTGGCGTACTCGCCGACGCCCACCACCAGGGCCACGCGCTTGCCCTCGGCGGCCAGGGCTGGATGGCTGGCGGTCAGACCCGCCCCCAGACCGAGCAAGCCGAGCAGGGCGGCGGCGGATGGGGTGCGATGGGCAGGCGTGCGCTTCAGCGACATGGTTCACTTCTCCTCGTTGCCTTCTGTGCAGGCTAGACCAGCACCGGCGTCTTGGCAAATCCAACGGCCACGTTCCAGCACCAGGGCCTCGCAGAGCTGACGTCGGTCGCCGAAAACCGCGCTGGCCAGGCAGGTCCCGGGCCGGATGTTCCACAGGTAGCAGGTGGGATCGCAGGCCGTGACTTGTGCCCCGAGGCATTCGACCGTGGGGGAGATTCCGTCACGAAAGACGAACTTCACCTTGTCGATGCGTTCGTCGCCCCTGGCGGTGCGCACGGATGCGCCCAGCTGGGCGAAGACGGCGATGCCCGGATCGTGGCCGGCATCGGCGGTGGGATGCTGGCCGTCGCCGGTGGCGCCTGGGATGCGCTTGAGCAGGTAGCGGTACAGCTCACCGCTGCTGGTGCTTCCGTCGCCCGAGCTGTCGGCCAGGCCGGAGACGGCCTCGATGAAGACCTCGGCGAAGGCGCCAGGCTGGCCGGTCTCTCGTGGTCCGGCGGCCGACAGGCGCATGGAGGCCGCGCGCGAGGCGGGCCAGTGATCGGCGATGGGGCCCATCAGGGCCAGGTCGTCCAGGGCGCCGCGATGGGCGGCGTCGGTGACGAGCAGCATCTGCCCGGCGCCGATGTGCCGGGCGAAGGCGGCGCCCAGGTCCTCCACCAGCCAGGAGGTGGCGTCCAGGGCATCCGGATCGCTGTCGTACATCAGCAGCCGCGGCTCGCCGAAGTCGCCGCCGATGCCGTGGCCCACGAAGTAGAACAGGAAGAGGTCTTCGGGCCCCAGGCCTGGGCTCACCCTCCCCTGCACCAGCTCATCCAGGTTGGCCGTGGTGGCGCTGGCGTCGGTGAGCAGGCGCACCAGCTCGTAGCCGCCCTGCGTCTCCAGGGCCTCGGCCACGCGGGTCGCGTCGCCGCGCGCGCCCACCACGCGCAGCACGTCGGGCAGGTGTTCGTAGCGTTCGATGCCGACCACCACGGCCACGCGCCGCGGTTGGGCTTCGGCGGCGGAAGCGGCGAGGCATGCCAGGAGCAGCGCGGACGACGCGGCCATGTTCATGGAGCGGATGGCTCCTCTTCCTCTTGCTCTTCTTCCTCTTCGGCTTCCTGGTCCTCTTCTTCCCCTGCTTCCTGGGGCTCGTCAGCGCCCTCTTCCCCATCCTGGCTGGCATCGCCAAGATCTTCGCTCTCCAGCTCGCTCACGGGACCGGCCAGGTTGTCCAGCACCGTGGCGATGTCGCCCTCGGTGTAGATCTCGCGCAGCGCCTCCCAGAGCTCGCGCTCCTTTTCGACGGCGGCGTACTGGTCGCCTCCGGTGGCGTCCGGGCGTGAGCCCCGCCTGAGCCCCTTGGCCACCTCGCGGGCCTTCTTGGCGTTTTCCTGGTCTCCGGCGGACCAGAGCAGGTTGCCCAGGTGCTGCCAGTACTTGCCGGTGGACTGGGAGTGCTTGTAGTAGACGGAGGAGCGGCGCGCCTCGGAGGCATCGGCGGCCGCTTCCTTGGCTTCGGGGACCTGTCGGCGCTGCTTGCCGGGCTTGTCCTCCTCGTCCTCGTAGCGCTTGTAGGACTTGGTGGTGGTGCTGGTGGTGGCGGGCTCGGCCTTGGTCGGCTGGTCGCGGCCAACGGCCACATCGGCATCTTGATTGTCCCTGGAGGGCAGCAGCAAGACGGCGGCGCAGATGCCGGCGATGGCGGCGAGGAGGAAGAGGATCTTGCGGTCCACGAATGCTCCCTTGGTGCAGGGCCTTGCCGGCGCTGCGGAATGCGGAGGAATGACCGGGGTACAGCCTACCCGATTCCACCTGGAAACGACACAGCTGCCGGTTTGCTTTCAGTGCAGCGGGGCCCGTGGTGGAAGATGGGAACTTCGGAGTTCTTCGGCTATACCTTCTCCGCGGGACGCGCCGGCCCGGCGCTCGGGCGTCCTTCACTATGCGAGCCCCGTTTTCGGGGCAAGCGCAGGCCCGGAGGAGCCATGAGGATAGCGCGGCTGGTGACATGCTTGGGTGCCCTTGGACAAAGCCGCTCCGCGGCAGCGGCTGACCGGCTGACGATGTGGTTGACG
>CAYVQL010000216.1:0-19399 GCA_964454135.1 uncultured Enterobacterales bacterium
CTACACCAAGGCCGCCGACGTCGGCGCCGACCTGGTCGGCAAGGTCGAGGCCGGTCTCCCGGAAGACGACCCCCGCAACCCCGCCACCATCGCCGACAACGTCGGTGACAACGTGGGCGACGTGGCCGGCATGGGCGCCGACCTCTTCGAGTCCTACATCGGCGCCATCATCGGCGCGATGGTCATCGCTGGCTCCTGGTACGTGGCTGGCACCGCGGACAAGGGCCCCATCCTGCTGCCCATGGTCCTCGCGGCCGTCGGCATCATCTGCTCCATCCTCGGCACCTTCGCCGTGCGCACCAAGGAAGGCGGCAACCCCCAGGTCGCCCTGAACCTCGGCACCTTCGGCGCCGCGGGCCTCATGCTCGTCGCCACCTGGTTCGTGGCCGCGTGGCTGTGGCCGGCCGAAGGCGTGGTCGTCTCTGACATGACCATCGGCGTCGGTGGCGTGTTCATGGCCACCATCATCGGCCTGGCGGTCGGCGTGCTCGTCGGCCTCATCACCGAGCACTACTGCGCCATCGGCAAGGGTCCCGTCAACAGCATCGCCAACCAGTCCCTGACCGGCCCGGCGACCAACATCATCTCCGGCCTCGCCGTGGGGATGCAGTCCACCGCCGCCCCCGTGACCCTCATCGCGGTCGGCATCGTGGGCGCCTACTGGTCCGCTGGCCTGTACGGCATCGCCATCGCCGCCCTGGGCATGCTCTCCAACACCGGCATCCAGCTGGCCGTGGACGCCTACGGGCCTGTGGCCGACAACGCGGGCGGTATCGCCGAGATGAGCCACCAGGACCCGGTCGTGCGGCAGCGCACCGACAAGCTCGACGCCGTGGGCAACACCACGGCAGCCATCGGCAAGGGCTTCGCCATCGGCTCCGCCGCGCTGACCGCCCTGGCGCTCTTCGCCTCCTTCCGCATCCAGGCCAACATCACCAGCATCGACATCACCAAGGCCACCACCATGGCCGGTCTGTTCATCGGTGCCATGATGCCCTTCCTCTTCTCCTCCATGGCCATGAGCGCCGTGGGCGACGCCGCCATGGACATGATCGTCGAGGTACGGCGCCAGTTCCGCGAGATCAAGGGCCTGCTGGACGGCAAGCCCGGCGTGCGCGCCGACTACGCCCGCTGCGTGGACATCTCCACCAAGGCGGCCATCAAGCGCATGATGCTCCCCGGTGGCATGGCCCTGGTGGTTCCGGTGGTCTTCGGCTTCTGGGATCCCCAGGCCCTGGCTGGTCTGCTGGCCGGTGTCACGGTGAGCGGCGTGTCCATGGCCATCTTCATGGCCAACGCCGGTGGCGCCTGGGACAATGCCAAGAAGAGCGTGGAAGAGGGCTTCAAGGCTGATGACGGCACCGTCTACGGCAAGGGCACCGAGGTCCACAAGGCCGCGGTGGTCGGCGATACCGTGGGTGACCCCTTCAAGGACACCGCTGGCCCCTCGCTCAACATCCTCATCAAGCTGATGAGCGTCGTCGCCCTGGTGATCGCGCCCCTGATCGCGATTTCCTAGTCGGCTTTGTCCTGGAAGCGCTTCGGCGCGCTCCAGGACCACTACTTGAAACTGCAAGAGTCGAGGCGAGACGCGCCTCGACTCACCTCCGCGGGGAGGTGGCCGGCCTGTCCGAGAGGGCGGATCCGGGTCGAGACTCTGTCCGATCCCGCCAGCAGCCTCCTCCAAAACGACCATGTGGAGTGGATTTCATGATCATCCATGAATACGAGACCACGATCATCTACCATCCGGAAGTTCAGGAACCCGAGAAGAAACGGGTCCATGAGCGGCTGCTGGGTGTGATCGACAGCTTCGAGGGTTCGCTGCTGTTCCATGAGGAATGGGGTGCGCGCAAGATGGCGTACGCCATCCGCAAGGAACCCCGTGGGCTCTACCATTACTTCAACTTCGTCTCCACGGCGTCCTGCATCCAGGAGCTGGAGCGCGTCTTGCGCATCGAGTCCGAGGTCATGCGCTTCCTCACGGTGCGGCTGGGAGAGAACGTGGATCCGGGTGAGCGGCAGCAATTCGCCCAGGAGCGAGCCCAGAAGGCCGCCGAGGCCCGTGAGGCGGCAGAGGCTGCCCGGGCAGCGCGCGAGGCCAACCCCTCGGGCGGACCCCGGCGCGGTCCTTTCGGCCGGCACAATCAACGTAGCCAGGACAGGAGGTGAGCATGTTTCGTCCTCGCCGTTCCCGCAGGAAGGTCTGTCGCTTTTGCGCGGACAAGAAAGCCGTGATCGACTACAAGGAGCCGCGGCTGCTCAAGTACTTCATCACCGAGCGCGGCAAGATCGTGCCTCGCCGTATCTCTGGCAACTGCGCCCGGCACCAGCGCGAGGTCGCGACCGCGATCAAGCGCGCCCGCCACATCGCGCTGCTGCCCTATGTGGCCACCGAGTAGGGAGGAGCCATGAAGGTCATCCTGCAGCAGGACTTCGAAGGCCTGGGCAAGATCGGCGACGTCGTTCGCGTGGCCGACGGCTACGGCTTCAACTACCTGGTTCCGCGCGGCATCGCTGTTCTCGCCAATGAACGCAATGTGCGGCAGCTGGGCCATGTCAAGCGCTTGACGGAGCAGAAGCGGCGCAAGATGCTCGCCCATGCGCAGACCGAGGCCGACCGCATCAACGGGACCGCCATCTCCATCCGACGGCTGGCCGGAGAAGAAGACAAGCTCTTCGGTTCGGTCACCAACCGCGACATCGCCGAGGCGCTGGCCGCGGATGGTGTGGAGATCGACCGGCGCCAGATCATCCTCGAAGAACCGATTCGGTCCATCGGGGTGTTCAACGTGCCCGTGAAGATCCACCGTGATGTAGAGGCGCGCCTCAAGGTCTACGTGATCAAAGAGTAAGAGCCGGCCAAGCAACGGCGCGCTGCGCCGCTTGCCCACTGGAACCTCCCCGGGAAATGGACTTTCCGGGGAGGTGATTTGATTGTTGGGTGAGTGCCGCAGCTCTGTCACCACGATCGCTCCCGGCGTGGCATAATCCGGGCAGGGCCGGTTGAGCGGCCCCGCCCGGTGTCGTTCGAGCCGACGGCGTCGGGGACGCCGCGGCTCAACGCCACGAGGGCCGAATCCGGGCGGCCTGGCCGGAGTTCCGGGCATAGGTCGTCAGCGACGCTGTATCAGAGAATTCTTTCGAGGCCGCCTCTCGCAGGTGGCCGCATCCGAGGAGACCGTCTTGGAGAGCAGCCGAGCCCTGCCACAGTCCCTGGAGGCCGAACGCGCCGTCCTGGGCGCCCTGATGCTCGAGCCGCGCCAGCTCGACACCATCCGGGAGATCGTCCACGACGAGATGTTCTACCCCGAGGTGCACCGCAAGATCTTCGCCCTGATGGTGTCGATGCACGACGCCGGACAGCCGCCGGAGATGCTGGCTCTGGTGGACCGCATCATGAGCACCGAGGACCAGGAGGAGTACGGCGGCGTGGCCTACGTCTCTTCGCTGCCAGAGCGGGTCCCCACCACGAGGAATATCGAGTACTACGCCGAGATGGTGCGGGACAAGGCCATCCGGCGCAGGTTGATCGAGGTATCCCACGAGATCACGCAGGCGGTGTCCAAAGAACACGACCTGGAGGTCTTGCTGGACTCGGCCGAGAGCGCGGTGTTCTCGGTCTCGCAGGGGCGCAAGCAGAAGGACTGGTATCCGCTGCCGGAGCTGATCGATGTCGAGTACCAGCGCATCCAGCAGAACTGGGAGAAGAGGGGCTCGGTCACTGGCGTCACCACCGGGTACGTGGACCTGGACCAGAAGCTCGCGGGCTTCCAGCCAGGCGATCTGATCATCCTCGCGGCCCGCCCCGCCATGGGGAAGACCGCCCTGGCCTTGAACTTCGTGCGACATGCAGCCATGGAAGGCGGCGTGGCTGCGGCCATGTTCTCCCTCGAGATGCCCAAGGGCCAGCTGGCCTCGCGCATGCTCTGCGCCGAGGGCAAGGTGGATGCCGAGCGCGTGCGCAGCGGCTATCTGCGGCGCGACGAGGAGTGGCCCGCGCTGGCGGATGCTGCGGAGACCCTGCACCAGGTGCCCATCTACATCGATGACACGCCGGCGCTGACGGTGAACCAGGTGCGCAGCAAGGCGCGTCGCTTGAAGGCCGAGCGGCCCGATCTGGGCCTGGTGGCCATCGACTACCTGCAGCTCATGCAAGGATCGGGGGGACCCAGAGAGAGCCGCGAGCAGGCCATCTCCAGCATCAGCCGCGGCCTGAAGGGGCTGGCCAAGGAGCTGGAGATACCCGTCCTCGCCCTGGCGCAGCTCAACCGCGGCGTGGAGGGCAGGCCGGACAAGCGCCCCATGATGTCCGATCTGCGAGAGAGCGGTGCCATCGAGCAGGATGCGGACGTGGTGATGTTCATCTACCGTGACGACTACTACAACCAGGACTCGGAAGAGCCGGGCATCGCCGAGCTGATCATCGGCAAGCAGCGCAATGGGCCCACGGGAAAGGTCAAGCTCGTGTTCCAGGGCAAGTACCTGCGCTTCGACAGCGCCGAGAAGCGGCGCGGCGAAGAGGGGGTCTACGTCGTATGAGCGCCGAAGCGAGCCGGTCCCGATGCCGTCCATATGCCTCCGGCGGGGCCTGTCTATGCCTGGCGCTGGCAGGGCTGGCGCATCCCCCCCAGCTGGGCGCCGCAGAGCCGCAGCCCATGGCGCAAGTGGCGGACGTCGGGGTCGAGCCCCAGCGAGAGCTGCGCACTGGCGTGGAGCTCGTCGTTGCGCTCTTGGGGGGGGAGGTGTTCAAGGGGGCCTTCGTCATGGCCAATGACGAACAGCTGGAGCTGTCCGCCGAGCAGGGCCGGCGCGTTCTCCCTCTGGGGACGGTACAGAGCATCGACGTGGCGGGCGAGCGCTGGACGGTGAGCCAGTTCAGTGCGGCCGTGGATGCCTGGTCCAGGCAGCTCGTGGAGGAGTCCATCGCCACGCCTCCGCCGGTGCTGGTGGGCGCATTGTCGCTGGTCTGGGCTGGGGCGGGGCCCCTGGCTCTGGGAGACCATAAGGGATTCCTGGCGTATTCGGCCATCGAGCTCGCCCTGGTGGGGGCTGGGGTGGCCATGGTGGCCCAGGGAGAGACGGCGCAGCTGATCCCGCTCGTCTTTCTCGACGGCATCTTCCACGCCTGGGCCATCGGAGACAGCGTGCGGGAGGCCACGCGTCGACGGCGCAGGCTGCGCGCGCGGCTCGCTCTGCTACCAAGCGGGATGATGGGAGGCGAGCGTGAACTTGCGCCGATGGTGCAGCTCGAGCTCCGGCCGTCTCGCGGGGAGCGCCAGTTCATAACCCACGGTTTTGCATCCACTTCGCTGCCTGTGGCAGCCCCGCTCCAGGGGGGCTTGACAGAGAGCGTCGGATTCCCTTATTAGCAGCACCATCACCTTGCCTCTACGGGTGGAGTGGACTGTTCTCTAGGCCCCCCGTGATCCGCCACCAACCCCAACGACCAGGAGCTCAGTTCGAGCCATGGAAATCGAAGAAACCCTCCAGGAGTTCAACGGACACGTGGACAGGTACGCCCAGCACAGGGGCTACATCGAGCGTGCCCGCGCCCATGCACACAAGTTCAGCGGGTCGGTGGTCGAGAAAGTCATCCTCGACCACGAGATCAAGTCCTCCGAGGTGGCGGACTCTCTGTTGCCCCTGGTGCCGCAGCTCGAGGAGGTGATCGCCTCCCTCGCCACGCAGAGGGACCAGATCAATGGAGACAAGGCCGGCTCCGAAGAGAAGATGGAAGAGCTCACGCTGCGGAAGGAGATCGGCGAGTTCACCGATGAAGAGTACGAAGAGGCCTCTGCGGCGTTGCGCCAAGAGCTCGAAGCGGCCGGTGAAAGCCTGGAGGAGCTGAACGCCAAGTACGAAACGGTCGAGTCCGCGCTGGATCGCTGGACAGAGCTGGCCGAGGCCGCTGACCAGGACAGCGGTCGGACGGCCGCCGAGCCCGAGCCCGAGCCCGAGCCGGAGCCAGAGCCGGAGCCAGAGCCCGAGGAGGATCTGGGAGAGCCCTTCGACGAGGCTGATGATGAGCCTGAAGCCGAGCTCGAGCTGGAGATCGGCGAGGTCGTGGTGGACGAGGAGGATGGCAGCCACGTGAGCAGCGCAGCCATCGTAGAAGACGTCTCTGCGGTCTTCGGCAGGTCCAAGGCCCCCCAGGAGAGTGACGTGGTCGAGCTCGAGGCCGCAGAGGACGAGGCGGAGATCGACCTCGGCTTCGGCGATGAGCCCGGCGAGGTGGAGCTGGCGCTGGTGGACGGCGGCGCGGAAGAGGGGGAGGAGATCGACATCTCGCCCGAACCCGCCCAGGACAATCGGCGTGCGCTGCTGCTCTACCAGGAGGGAACACCCGAAGAGCAGATCTACCCCTTCACGGGGGAAGTGATCACGGTCGGGCGCGGGCGAGACAACGACATCCAGATCAAGAACGACAGCAAGGTCTCGCGCTACCACTGCAAGGTCTATCGCCGTGGTTCCAGCTTCTACATCGAGGACAACAAGTCCTCCAATGGAACCCTGGTCAACGGCGAGCTCATCACCGAGCGGCGTCTCTTCGGCGGCGAGGAGATCATCATCGGAGAGACCTTCTTCCGGTTCCGCATCATGGAATAGCTAGTCGAGCCTGCCGGCTCCCCTAGAAAGCCCGCCTATCTGGCGGGCTTTTCTGCCTTGATAAGCAGAGATAGCCGAAATGAGCTTCGCAGGCGTGGCGTGCTCGTGGTATAAGTATTAGAAGGTTTTGGAGAATCTGTGCGGCAGAGAAGCCGCTTGGTGGGGTATGGCACGTAGGAAGACCGGATTGCAGGGGCCGCAGTACTTCACGACCTTCCAGGTGGCGAAGCTCTTGGGCGTCAGCCCGCCCGCGGTCGTCAACTGGGTGAACCAGGATCTGCTTCGCGCCCACCGTACGCCAGGGGGGCACAGGCGCATCGCACAGGACGAGCTGGTCCGCTTTGCGCAGGAGCACCACTACCCTCTGCCTCCCGAGCTGCAGTCGCCCGCACCAGACCAGCTGCGGGTGCTGGTGGTGGACGACGAGGAGGACTTCTGCGAGATGGTGAGGGAATATCTCACCATAAAAGGTGGATTTCACGTCGAGGTGGCTACCAGCGGTTTCGCCGCCGGCCTGACCGTGGCGCGCTTTCAGCCCCACATCATCCTGATGGACATCATGATGCCCGACATGGACGGCTTCGAGGTGCTTCACAAGCTGCGCAGCGAGGACGCCACAGCCTCCATCCCGGTCATCGCATGCACTGCGTTCCGCGATCCTTTGATCGAGAAGCGCATTGCGGCCGAGAGCTTCGCCGGTTTCATCCAGAAGCCCCTCAAGCTCGACGAGCTGCTGGATGTGGTGACCTCGGTCACGCGCAGGGCTGAGAGCGCGGGCTCCTAGCTCCGGCGTACCTCTTTCAGGGGCAGCGGCGGACGCTGGCAGGCCTGTCGCACGCGCACGATCTCAGCGCAGATGGAGACGGCTATTTCGGCGGGCGTCTGCGCGCCGATGTCCAGGCCCACCGGGGAGGAGACGCGCTTGAGCTGAGCTTCATCTGCGCCCTTCTCACGCAAGCGAGCGAAGGTGGAGGCTACCTTCCTGCGGCTGCCGATCAGACCCAACCACGCCCAAGGCCGATCCAGGAGCAGCTCCAGCAGGAGCTCGTCGTGGGCATGCTTGTGCGTGACCAGCAGGAGGTAGTCCTGATCGTCGGTGCGCAGCTGCCGCGCGGACTGGTCGGGCGCAGCGTGAACGAGGGAACAGCCGGGGAAGCGTTCCGCCGTGGCGAACTGCGGGCGCTCGTCGAAGACGGTGACCTCGAAGCCCAGGGAGATGGCGATGGCCGCCGTGGCCTGGGAGACGTGGCCGGCACCGAAGATGGCCAGCCTGGGGGCCCGTACCAGGGGTTCGATGAAGATGTCCATCGTCCCTCCGCAGCCCATGCCCAGGTCACGCGACAGGCTCGGACTGTAGAGCCGCGGCGCACCCACCTGGATGGCGGCCAGGGCCTGGCGCACGACCTCGTGCTCGACGGCGCCTCCACCCACGGTCCCCTCGATGGAGCCGTCGGCGTAGACCAGCATGCGCGCCCCGGCCTCACGTGGTGCGGATCCGCTAGTGCCCACGACCGTGGCCATGGCCGCAGAGCGGGCGGACTCCACGGCTTCAATAGCTGCTTTGAGGATCTTCATCGGACGCCTTTCCTCCTGGAGAGATCACCGAGCGTATCCAACACGCCGGTCTGCTTCTTGCCGCATTCTGCCCTGCCGGGCCGGCGGGGCTCCTATGGCAGGTAGTCGGCGGGATCCACCTGCTGCCCATCGATGATCAGCTCGAAGTGCAGGTGGGGGCCCGTCGTACGCCCGGTGGAGCCGATGGTCGCTATCTTGTCACCCACATCGACCACGTCGCCTTCCTTGACGAAGTGCGCGGTGTTGTGGGCGTAGCGTGTCTTGACGCCGTAGCCGTGGTCGATCTCGAGCATGCGGCCGTAGCCCTGGTTGTACTTTGAGAACGTGACGACACCTGGTGCGACGGCGAAGATGGGGGTGCCGCGGGGACCCGCCACGTCGATGCCGGAATGGAACTTCCAACGCACGCCGAACGGCGAACGGCGATAGCCGAACTCGGAGGTCAGGACCCCGTAGGCGGGCCAGATGGATGGAAAACAGGCTCGATAGGAGCGCCAGTCTTCCAGGTCCTGGACCATGGCGCTCATCCTGGGTTCCATGTCCTGGATCTCGCCCATCAGCTGCGTGACGCGTGCCTCCACGGCAGCGGCCCAGAGCTCGGCGGGGCGGATGTCGCCCACCGCGACGCCAGGCGCTGCGCTCTCCGGATCGCCGGCAGGAGGCGGCTCTCCCTCTGCGCTCCCCCCAGCGGGGGGGGCGTCCCAGAGCTCATTCCAGCGCTCCTCGTCCCGCTCGCTGAGGGGCCCGAATCCGGGCATGTCGGCGTTGCGGGAGAGGTGCCTGATCTGGGTGTCGTAGAGCCGGATCCGCCGTAGCGTGTCGTCCAGCTCCTCCAGCTGGCGATCGATGCTCTCCAGACGGGCGCGCAGCGCGAAGTTCTCGTCGGACAGCTCGTCGTAGCGCCACAGCCGTGCCCAACCCAGGATGGTCGCCAGGACCAGGATCCCCAGCAGCAGCAATCCCCCCGCGCCTGCCAGGCGCAGCCGTCGGAGCAGAGCGGCCCCGAGGATGACCTGCTTCGTGCTGGCACCAGCCCGGTCGGGTACGAGCAGGATGGTGCAGCCGCGCAGGCCTTCGGGAAGCTGCGGCCGCTTCAAGAAACCTCCTCGATGCGTGAGATGACAGCGGTGATGTTGTCGTCGCCGCCGCGCTCGCAAGCCATCTCCACCAGCTGCCGCGCGGCGGCCTGGGGCGACAGGGCGCGGATGGCCTCACCCAGCTCTCCGGTCTCCACCAGGTTGGAGAGACCATCCGAACAGAGCAGGTATTGGTCATCGCGGCGCACGGCGCGCACCTGGATGTCGATGTCCACGTCCTCCTGGTAGCCCAGCGAGCGGGTGATGATGTTGCGCAGCTTGTGGTGCTTCGCCTCTTCGGGGGAGAGCACGCCTGCCCGGATCTTCTCGTTGACCAGGGAGTGATCCTCGGTGAGCTGCTCGATCAGATCGTCGCGAACCAGGTAGGCGCGACTATCGCCCACGTGGGCGACGTAGGCGTTGCCGCTCTCGAAGAGCAGCACGAGCGCGGTGGTGCCCATGCCCTTGAACTCGGGCTCGGCCACCGCCTTTTCGTAGATGCGTTTGCCCGCCAGGCGGATGGCATAGCGGATCTTCTCGCGGGTCGACTCGATGGGGTCCTCAGGCAGCTTGGCCTGGGGATCGGCTTCGATGGTGGAGAGCACCTCTTCGACGGTGTTGACCGCGATGCTGCTGGCCAGCTCGCCACCCACGTGCCCGCCCATTCCATCGCAGACCACGAAGAGATTCAGCTCGTCATTGATCAGGTAGGCGTCTTCGTTGTTGGTGCGCTTCATCCCCACATCGGTGATTCCACAGGATGTAATGCGCATATCCGGCTCCAGGGTGCTGAGTTTTTTGCGGCCGCTGCTGCCCGCCGCCGTGGTCTTCGGCGAAAAAGCCGCTCTTGAGCGGCTCTCATAACCAATAGGCGGCGAACCTGGGCAGGACTTGGGATCAGCGGCACTTGTCCCGCGTCGTGCTCTCGACTGGACCCTGTCGATAAATGGCTTATCTTTGCGGCCCATTCCTTCTGGCGAGTGAGCAGGCGCAATGTTCAGCAATATCACCGGCGTTTTCAAGAAGTTCTTCGGCACGCGAACCGAGAGAGAGATCAAGAGGATGCGTCCGACTCTCGATCTCATCAACGGGCTCGAGGACAAGTACGCTGCGCTCTCAGACGTGGACCTGCGGGCCTGCACGCCCGAGTTCAAGCAGCGTGTCGAGAATGGCGAGCCACTCGACGATCTACTGCCCGAGGCCTTCGCGGTGGTGCGCGAGGCCAGCAAGCGGCGCCTGGGCGAGCGGCATTACGACGTGCAGCTGGTGGGCGCCGCAGTCCTGCACCAGGGGCGCATCGCCGAGATGAAGACCGGCGAGGGCAAGACCCTGGTGGCCACCATGCCCGTCTACCTGAACGCCCTGCAGGGCAAGGGCGTGCACGTGGTCACGGTGAACGACTACCTGGCGGATCGCGACGCCGACTGGATGGGCATGATCTACAAGTTCCTGGGCCTGTCGGTGGGAAAGATCCTGTCCGGCGACCGGGACGAGGCCAACAAGCGCCAGGCCTACGCGGCCGATGTCACCTACGGCACGAACAACGAGTTTGGGTTCGACTACCTGCGCGACAATATGAAGTTCCGCATCGAGGACTACGTCCAACGGGGCCATAACTTCGGGATCGTGGACGAGGTGGACTCCATCCTGGTGGACGAGGCGCGCACACCCTTGATCATCTCCGGTCCCACGCGGGATCCGGTGGACAAGTACTACCTCATCGACAGCGTCATCCCCGCCCTGCAGGACGAGCTCGACTACATCGTCGACGAGAAGGACAAGCGCTGCACCCTGACCGACCTGGGCGTGGACAAGGTCGAGGACCGGCTGGGGCTCGACAACCTCTACGATCCCCACAACATGGAGGTGTTGCACAAGGTGGACCAGGCGCTCAAGGCGCATATGATCTTCAAGCGCGACCGTGACTACGTCGTGCGGGGCGGCAAGTGCGTGATCGTCGATGAGCACACCGGCAGGCTGATGCACGGCCGGCGCTGGTCCGACGGGCTGCACCAGGCCGTCGAGGCCAAGGAACGCGTGCAGGTCCAGGAGGAGTCCCAGACCTACGCCACCATCACCTTCCAGAACTTCTTCAGGCTCTACAGCAAGCTGGCGGGCATGACGGGCACGGCCGAGACCGAGGCCGAGGAGTTCCACAAGATCTACGATCTCGAGGTGGTGGTGATCCCCACCAACGAGCCCGTACGCCGCGACGACTACGACGATGTCATCTACAAGACCCAGATGGAGAAATTCGGCAAGGTGATCGAGGAGATCCTGGACTGCCGCGAGCGGGGCCAGCCAGTGCTGGTGGGCACGGTCAGCGTGGAGAAATCCGAGATCCTGCACCAGATGCTCAAGAAGCGGCGCATCCCGCACGAGGTGCTGAACGCCAAGAACCACTCCCGGGAGGCGCAGATCATCGCCCAGGCCGGCCGCAAGTCATCGGTCACCATCTCCACCAACATGGCGGGCCGTGGCACCGACATCAAGCTCGGCGGCGATCCGGTGAAGCTCGCCTTGGAGGTCTCGAATCCGGAGACCGATCCCGAAGGCCATACCAATGCCCTGGCCAAGTACGTCAAGCAGTGCGAGCGGGAGAGGCTGGAGGTGCTGGAGGCCGGAGGCCTGCACATCCTGGGCACGGAGCGCCACGAGTCGCGGCGCATCGACAACCAGCTGCGCGGGCGCTCCGGTCGGCAGGGCGATCCCGGCTCCAGCCGCTTCTACCTCTCGTTGGAGGACGACCTGCTGCGCATCTTCGGTGGCGAGAAGATCGTGATCTGGATGGAGCGCATGGGGCTGGAGGACGACGAGCCCATCGAGCATCGCTGGATCAACAAGTCCATCGAGAACGCGCAGAAGAAGGTCGAGGGCCACAACTTCAACATGCGCAAGAACCTGCTGGAGTACGACGACGTGCTCAACCACCAGCGCAAGGCCGTCTACGACCTCCGGCGCAGGGCGCTGACGGGCGAGAACGTGCGCGGCATGGTGGTGGATTCCTTCGAGAACCTGCTGGACGACGTCATGGAGGAATGCGCTCCTGAGGGGCAACATCCCGAGGACTGGAAGATCAAGGAGCTCAAGGAACGGCTGCAGCGCTTGTTCCGCATCAGCTGGGACGACGACGACGACGAGCTGCGCGACTACTCCTGCGTCGAGCTGCGCAAGCGCATGCAGGAAGAAGCCCTGGCCAGGTACGACGCCAAGGAAGCCGAGGTGGGCGAAGAAGCGCTGCGCCAGATCGAGCGCATGCTGTTGCTGCAGTTCACCGATCAGCTCTGGAAGGACCACCTGCTGGCCATGGACCGGCTGCGCGACGGCATCGGGCTGCGCGGCTACGGGCAGCGCAATCCTCTGCTGGAGTACAAGAAGGAAGGCTTCTCCATGTTCCAGATGATGGGCGCCATCCGGGACGAGTCCGTGGTCAGCCGCGTGCTGCAGGTGCAGCTGACGCCCGAGGTGGAACAGGCGGCCTCGGCCCCCAACAAGAGCCAGGCCCGGCGCCTCGCCAGCAAGCCCCCCCAGGCCCAGGCCCAGGCCCAGGCCCCCCAGGGCGCAGGAGGCAGGGTGCGGGGGCTCGACAACCCTGGCGTCCAGGCCGAGGAGGCCATGCGCCGGCTGATGGCGCAGCAGGCGGCAGCCCAGGCCGAGGCCCTGGCCAAACCGCCTCCCGAGCGCCCAGCCAAGGGGGTGGCGGCGCGGGAGTTCGGTCTGCGGAACAAGATCAAGCGCAACGCTCCCTGTCCCTGCGGCTCGGGCAAGAAGTTCAAGAAGTGCTGCTACCGGGCCGGCTAGCGTGAAGGGTTGTTCGCGGGCCATTGACCTCGTTGGCCCGGCGGGATAATCGCGCCTGGCTCGGGCCTGCCGGTCCGAGACGAAACACGCCGGAAGCGCGTCGTTCGCCGCGGTGCTCCCCGAGAAAAGGGAGTTGGCGCTCGGCCCTGGCGGAAGTCAAACCACACATCGAGGCTCCCGAAGATGGAGCCGGGGCGAGAGCCCTGGAGCAATCATGACCGTCTCTTTGCGAGAACTGCTCGGGGCGGGCGTTCATTTCGGCCACCAGACCCGTAGGTGGAATCCGAAGATGCGCCCGTACATCTACGGCCAGCGCAATGGCATCCACATCATCGACCTGCAGTGCACCGCCACGGCGCTGATGGAGGCCTCGCGCTTCATCACCACAACGGTGGCGCGCGGAAAATCGGTGCTCTTCGTGGGGACCAAGCGCGCGGCGCAGGAAATCGTCGCCGAAGAGGCCAAGCGCTGCGGCATGTTCTACGCCAACAACCGCTGGCTGGGCGGCACGCTCACCAACTTCAAGACCGTGCAGAAGTCCATCGAGCGTCTGAACCAGTACGAGCGCGCGCGCGACGAGGGCCGCTTCGAGCTGCTCAGCAAGAAAGACGCCTTGCACGCCAACCGCGAAATCGCCAAGATGAACCGCTCCCTGGGCGGCATCAAAGAGATGCGCGAGCTCCCCGGAGCGCTCTTCCTGGTGGATCCCAAGAACGAGAAGATCGCCACCAGAGAGGCCATCAAGCTCAAGATCCCCGTCGTCGCCCTCTGCGACACCAACTGCGATCCGGACGGGATCGACTACGTGATCCCGGGCAATGACGACGCCATCAAGTCCATCCACCTCTTCACGGGCGTCATCGCGGATGCCTGCATCGAAGGCGCCCACGCCAGTGTCTCCGGTGCGCCGGTGGTCACGCCCAGCGCCGACACGGAAGAGGAATTCGAGGTGGTGCGGCGCAACGTGCCCCCCGAAGAAGAGGCCGCAGAGTAGTAGCTCATCCATTTTCATCACGCTCCCTCGCAGCTCGCAGCGGCGAGCGGCTCTGCGCCCAGGAGCGCAGCTGGGAGAGCGCCTGAAGGAGAAGACATGCCAAGCGCCAAGGACATCAAAGAGCTCCGGGGCCGCACCGGTGCCGGGATCCTGGACTGCAAGAAGGCCCTCGCGGCCTGCGAAGACGACATGGAGAAGGCCATCGACTGGCTGCGCACCAAGGGCCTGGCCGCTGCGGCCAAGAAGGCCGGTCGCGTCGCGAGCGAGGGCGTCGTCGGTTCCTACATCCACGCCGGCGGCAAGATCGGCGTGCTGGTGGAGGTGAACTGCGAGACGGACTTCGTCAGCCGCACCGAGCAGTTCAAGGCTCTGGTCCACGAGATCGCCATGCAAGTGGCGGCCTACTCGCCCAAGTACGTCTCCGTCGACGAGATCTCCGCCGACGAGCTGCAGCGCGAGCGCGAGGTTCAGCGCACGCGCGTGATCGAGGAAGGCAAGCCCGAGCACATAGCCGACCGCATCGTCGAGGGTCGCCTCAAGAAGTACTACAAAGAGATCTGCCTGCTGGACCAGGAGTACTTCCGCGATGACAGCAAGACCGTGGCCGACGTTATCTCCGAAGCCGTCTCCACCATCGGTGAGAAGATCAAGGTCCGTCGCTTCGTGCGATTGGTGATGGGTGAAGGGCTGAAGAAGCGCGAAGACGACTTCGTCTCCGAGGTGATGCAGCAGGCCGGGCGTTCCTCCTGAACCCAGCATCGTGCATCGCCAAGGTGCCGCCAGGTTGCCGTCGACCCGGCGTCGCGTTCCCCGGAGGGCATCATGGATGAGACGAAACCGCCCCTGAGAATCCTGTTGAAGCTCTCGGGCGAGATGCTCGCGGGTGGAGGAGAGCTGGGCATACGGCCCCAGATCATCGGTCGCATGGCCGAAGAGATCGCAGAGGTGCGCAGAGCCGGCATCGAGGTCGCCCTGGTCATTGGCGGCGGCAACATCTTCAGGGGTGTGGCCGGCGCCTCGCGCGGCATGGATCGCGCGCAGGCCGACTATATGGGCATGCTGGCCACCGTCATCAACGGCATGGCGCTGCAGGATGCGCTCGAGCAGCGGGACTGCATGACGCGCCTGATGACCGCCATCACCATGCCCAGGGTGGCAGAGCCCTACATCCGGCGGCGGGCCATCCGTCACATGGAAAAGGGGAGAGCGGTGATCCTGGCGGCAGGTACGGGCAACCCCTTCTTCTCCACCGACACGGCGGCGGCCCTGCGCGCGGTCGAGCTGCAGGCCGACATGATCCTCAAGGGCACCAAGGTGGCCGGCGTCTACGATGACGATCCGGTGAAAAACCCCGAGGCCCGCCTCTATAAGAGCATTTCTTACCTCGAGGTCATCCAGCGCAAGCTGCGCGTGATGGATATCACGGCTATCAGCATGTGCATGGAGAACAGCATCCCCCTCGTCGTGTTCGACATCACGCAGCCCGGCAACCTGAAGCGTGTGCTGCAGGGAGAGCCGCTGGGCACCCGCGTGACGGGGGATGCGTAAGAGCCAGCCATTCCGGAACGAAGCAGCAGGAGGGAGAGATGGAGGAGTACCTGGACGGTCTGAAAGACGACATGCAGACGGCGCTGGATGCCTTCAGCAAGGAGTTGGCCACGGTGCGCACCGGGCGCGCCTCGCCGCAGTTGCTGGACGGCGTCACCGTGGCGGTGGCCAGCTACGGCGCCACCATGCCCCTGAACCAGCTGGCTACCATCTCCGCGCCCGATCCGCGGTTGCTGGTGGTCAACGCCTGGGACAAGAGCACGCTGGGCGACATCGAGCGAGCCATCGCCTCTTCGGGGCTCGGCTTGAATCCCAGCAACGACGGCAACGTCATCCGAGTCCCCATCCCCGCGCTCACCGGCGAGCGCCGCTTGGAGCTGGTCAAGCAGGTGCGCCGCTACACCGAAGACGCGCGCGTGCGCATCCGACGGGTGCGGCGTGAGTACAACGAGCTGCTGAAGGAGCTCGAGAAGGACAAGGAGATCACCGAAGACGATCTCCGCAGGGCGCTCGAACGCGTGCAGAAGTCCACCGACCTGCACATCAAGAAGGCGGATCAGCTCAGCGACAAGAAGGTGGAAGAGGTCCAGGTCGTCTGATGGCTGGTTCGCTCCGATGAAGGCTCCGATGAAGGTCCAGCCGCGTCATGTCGCCATCATCATGGATGGCAACGGGCGCTGGGCCCAGGCCCAGGGGCTGCCGCGCGTCGAGGGCCATCGCACCGGAGCGCAGAGCGTGCGCGAGGTGGTCCGCGCCTGTCGCGAGCTGGGCATCGAAGTGCTGACGCTGTACAGCTTCTCCACCGAGAACTGGAAGCGTCCGGAGGCCGAGGTCAAGGAGCTGATGCGCCTGCTGCGCAGATACCTGCTGACCGAGCGCCAGGAGCTGCTCGACCAGGGCATACGTCTGCGCATCATCGGGCAGCTGGAGCGCTTGCCGCGGCCCGTGCGCCTGGTGGCGCGAGAGGTGATACGCGCCTCGAACCAACCCGACGCCAAGATGACCCTCAACCTGGCCATATCGTACGGTGGCCGAGATGAGATCCTGGGCGCCGTGCGCGCCGTGGCCCAGCTGGCCAAGGATGGAGAGATGGCGCCTGCAGACGTGGACGAGGCGCTCTTCTCGGACCATATGCAGACCGCGGGTCAACCGGATCCGGATCTGCTCATTCGCACATCGGGAGAAATGCGACTGTCCAACTTCCTGCTCTGGCAGGTGGCCTACAGCGAAATCTACGTCACCAACACCTTCTGGCCGGACTTCAGGCGCCCGCAGCTGGAAGAGGCCTTGCGGGCCTACCAGCGTCGAGATCGCCGCTTCGGCGCGATCAAGCGCGGGTCCGACCTGCAGGCGAGCGGCTAGCGCGTGTTCGTGCGCATCGCGGCGGGACTGACAGGGCTGGCCGTCCTGATCCCGGTTCTGGTCTGGGGCGGGTGGCCGGGCGTCGATGCCGTCTGCGCCATAGCGGCCTTGGTGGGCCTGCACGAGTACGGCCGCATGGCCTTTTCCGAGCATGGCCTGGCGCGGCGTGCGGTGGTCATGGTCGGGGGGGCGCTCTGCTTCGGCGGGCTGCTCTACGGGGGGCTGGCCTGGGTCGGAGCGCTCTGCGTTGGGGCCCTGCTGGGGGCCTTTCTGGTGGAGATGGCCGTTGCGCGCAGCCTCGATGGGGCCGCCGATCGCGTGGGGCGCATGTTCATGGGCATGGCCTACATCGGCCTGTTGCTGCCCTGGGTGGCGCTGGTGCGCCGGCTGGACCAGGGCGTCGCGCTCATCTTTCTGCTGCTGGCCGCTACCTGGCTGGGTGACACGGGCGCGTTCTTCTCTGGCAAGGCCCTGGGGCGCCACAAGATGGCACCGCTGCTCAGCCCCAACAAGACCTGGGAGGGCATGCTGGGCGGCTTGCTGGCCTCCATGTTGGGAGCGCTGGCCGTGGGCCTGATCGCTGGCGTTGACCTGCCCTGGTACCTGCTGATGGCCCTGGGCGGACTGGTGGACATCGCCGGGGTGTTGGGAGACCTGGCGGAGTCCCTGATGAAGCGCACCTGGGGTGTGAAAGACAGCGGCAGCATCATGCCAGGGCACGGCGGCATCCTGGACCGCATCGACAGCGTGCTCTTCAGCGCCCCGGTGCTCTACCTGGCCCTCTACCTGATAGAGATGATCCAGGGCACGGCCTAGCACTAGCAACCAGGCAAGGAGAGCCGGCAGAGGATGGACCCCGTCAACTTCATCGGCGCCGTCCTCTTCCTCGGGCTGCTGATCTTTGTCCACGAGAGCGGGCACTTCGTCGCGGCCAAAGCTTTTGGCGTGCGCGTCATCACCTTCTCATTCGGCTTCGGGCGCCGCTTGTTGGGCCTGACGCACAAGGGCACCGACTACCGGATCTCCCTGATCCCCTTCGGCGGCTACGTGCGCCTGGCGGGCGCCGATCCATTCGAGGAAGAGGAAGAGGAGCAGGAGCGGACCGAGCTGGCGTGGCAGGAGCTGGAAGAAGCGGTCCCCGAGCTGCCTGATTCCATCACCGAGCCATCGGAGCGCGCGAGCGCCGCGGCGCAGGAGGAACCCGCGCCCTCCTTTGGCAGCTCGATCCAGGATGTCTCGGTCTGGAAGCGGTTGGTGATCTACGCGGCAGGGCCCGCCTTCAACCTGGTGGTGCCCTTCTTCCTCTTCTCGGTGCTGCTGATGGCTGGCGAGCCGCAGCTGGCGGCTGTAGCGGGCACGGTGGTCAGCGAGAGTCCGGCCGAGCGCGCAGGCATCCAGCCCGGCGATCGCATCCTGCAGGTGGCAGGCAGGTCGGTGAGAACCTGGGTGGAGATGTCCGAGGCCTGGGCGGAAGCCGGGGCCAGCTCCCTCGAGCTCCTGGTGGAGCGGGCAGGCGAGCAGCTGGCCGTGACCCTGCAGGGCGATCAGGGGCAGGACCAGTTCGGCCCGGCCGACTTCGGCATCCGGCTCGAGGTGCCTTCCACCGAGGTCGGCCTGCTCTCGCCGCGCTCTCCCGCCGGCCTGGCGGGCCTGGAGACCGGGGATCGGTTGCGCTCCGTAGACGGACAGCAGGTGCTGAGCTGGTCCGACGTGGAGGCGCAGCTGCGGCGGGCGGATGATGACGTGGAGCTGACCTGGGAGCGGGATGGGGAGGAACAGAGAGCCACGCTGGTGGCCAGCGAGGCCTGGATTCCGGAGGCCGCGCGGCGCTGGCTGGATGACCTGGAGTTCGAACGTTGGGGTTTGCAGACCGCCACGCTCGTCGTGGCCGCGGTGGCCGAAGAATCGGCAGCCGCCAGGGCCGGAATCGTCGAAGGCGATTTCTTGCTGGCCATCGATGAGCGCCGAGTCGGCTCCTGGCACGAGGTGCTGCAGGACATCGCCGGCTGCATGGTGGGCGAGGGCGAGCGGAGCGAGGCTCGCGCCGTGAGCATGGCCATCCTGCACGGCGGCGAGCTTTCCTGGCTCGACCTGCAACCCGAGGTGATCGAAGACACTGACGCCTTGGGTCGCTACTACTACCGCCCGATCATCGGCGTGACGAGGCTGGGCGGCTGGGCCGAGGGCCCAACGGTGCGGGTCTACTACTCCCCGGGCAGGGCCTTGATGCGTGCGGGTGAAGAGAGCGTGCTCCTGGTGCGCTTCACGCTGGTCCAGCTGGGCCGCATCGTCACCGGCCAGGTGGCGCCCCAGGCCAGCCTGGGCGGACCCGTGGAGATCATGCGGCAAGCCAGCGCGGCTGCGGACAAGGGTCTGTTCGACATCGCACGCCTGCTGGGCATGATCTCCATCTCCGTCGGGATCTTCAACCTGT
>CAYVQL010000217.1:0-19346 GCA_964454135.1 uncultured Enterobacterales bacterium
GTACGCCGTCTACTCCAGCTCGGGCGTGGCCGACTGCGTGGTCACGGGCAAGTTTCCCGAGTATTACGGCAGCTACGGCTGCGCCGAGATCAGTTTCTAGTTGGTGATGGGGTCAGGATGTCACCATTACTGTTTTGTTTTCAACAAAATAGTAATGGTGACATCCTGACCCCTACTGGAAGCTGAACGCCTCCTCCAGCCCATCCGACAGCCCGTTGGCCAGGGACACCTCCACGTCGCAGCTGCCCGCCTCCAGCGGGCGGTCGGCCCGCGTGACGCCGCGCAGCTCGTCATCGGCGACGATCTCCAGGTCGCGCAGCGCGTAGCCACAGATGCTGGCCACCAGGCCGGCGTCTTCCGCGAATCCAGCCCCGCGCAGGGTCACCTCCAGAGCCGTCCCCAGCTGTCCGCTGCTGGGTTGCACCTCGTCCAGGCGCAGCTCGGGCACGACGCCGCAGGCCGGGGCGCTGGCCCCCTCTGCGCTGGCGTGGCCCGACAGGTCGTAGGCCTGCAGCTGCGCGCAGAGCCGTTGGCCAGGGGCGTAGTCCTCCAGCAGCAGGGCGTGCTCGGCCACAAGGCCGATGTCCCGCCACGTGCGCGAGCCCAGCTCGGGCGCGCTCGCCAGCAGCTGGTAGCCCCCCAGCATGGGCTCATCCTGCCAATCCCAGGAGAGCCTCATGTCCAGGCTCATGGCCAGGCCGCTGGGCGCCGGCAGCTCGGCCTCGGGCCAGCTGGGGGCATCGCCGAAGACCTCCACCTCACCCAGCCCCAGGGGATGCTCCCCCATGACGTAGATGGTGAGCTCGTCGCTCGATTCGCCGCCCAGCGCCATCTGGCAGGGCTCGCCGTCTTCGCCGAAGGGTGAGGAGACGGAGACCACGCCCGCGCCGAAGACGGTGACGATCTGGTCCACGTGGCCGCCACCCGGCAGGACGTGCAGGGTCAGATCCTCCACCACCAGCTCGGCTGGCCAGACCAGGCTGATCTGTGCCTGGCCTTCTTTTGTCTCAGGAGCCACCCAACCGTAGCGGTTCTCCTCGTCGGGCAGGCGCTGGTCCGCTACGCGCCAGGCACCGTGCGGGAAGCGCTCCTCCGGGCCCAGCACATCGTCGCTCTCGACCTGCGCCAGGCGCGCCAGGTTGATGCGGCCCGCCTCCTCGGCGTGGTCGGCGTCGCGCATATGGCCCTGATGGCAGCCGCTGCAGGTGACGGCGCTGTCGGGTCGCCAGGCCAGATGCTGCGCCAGGAAGGCCGCCGCGTTGGGCTCGGCCGCTCCCTGCTGCGCAGGGCTGGGCTGGTGCCGCGCCACTACGCCGCGCTCATTGACGAGCATGAAGAAGAGCGGCCGGTCGGCGGGCACCTGCAGCTCGAAGTGCCCCAGGCTGCCCACATCGGCCTCGGCCACCAGGCTGGGCGCCTGCTTGTACAGCAAGGGGTTGTCGTCGCAGTCCAGCTGCTGGCTGTCGGCGTAGACCAGCACGCGGGCCACACTGCCCGGCTTGGGGGAGAGCGGCGCGCCCTCGACCAGGGGCAGGTCGTCGTAGACGCCCGAGCAGGTCAGGGTCAGCGTGCCGGTGCGCTCGGACAGGGGGCTGTCGGGAGGGCTGGCCGTGGTCCAGTCCAGCAGCTGCTCGGCCTCCCAGCTGACGATGGGCACGGCGTCCAGCTCGTCGGTCAAGGGGAAGGCCACGAGCTCCTTCAGGGAGTCGGGTTCCAGGGACTCGTCCAGCAGGTACAGGTCGAAGTCGGGGCGCAGCTCGGCGCCGGAGGGAGCGAAGCGCGGCAGGGCGTGGGAGAGCAACAGCTGGCCGCTGTCCAGGGGCGCGGCTCCCAGGGCGTAGCCCTCGCCCAGCCCCAAGGGCAGGCCGAAGCCGAAGAGCTCCTGCTCGGGCAGCAAGCCCGCCTCGAAGATGGCGACGCCGCTGCGCCAGGCCGGCGCGTCCGTCAGGCTGGTGTCGCGCCGCAGGCTGGCGAGCAGCCGCCCGTCGGGCAGCTCGCGGGGCTGGTGCAGGCCCCAGCTCTCGCTGTTCTGGCTGCCGCCTGCAGGCTTGGCGTAGGGCACGGCGTGGGTGCCGTCGGGATCCAGGACCCAGAGCCACCAGTAGCGCTGCTGGCGATCGCGGGCCTGCTCCAGGGCCCGCAGGCCGGCCTGCTCCGGGTGGGGGGCGTTCTGGTTGTCCGAGGCGAAGCTGGCCAGGATGCGGCCGTCCGCCAGCACCGAGCCGTCGATGACGCCGGCGCGGGCGCTGGTGATGCGCCGCAGGTCCGAGCCGTCCTCTTTCATCACGTAGAGGTTGCTGGCCCGCAGGCCGCTGGATGGCATCAAGCTGGGGTAGCGAGTGGAGGCAAAGGCCACGCGGCCGTCGGGCAGGTAGAAGGGCGCGTGGTCGCCCAGGCCCTGCAGGGGCCAGTACTGAGCGCCCCGGTCCTGCAGCTGGCCGTGGAAAGGGTGCTTGAAGGGATCGCTGATGGGGATGGCCAGGCCCCCATCCGCGGCCACGCGCCAGATGGCCCAGCGATCCTGCGGGCCCTCGATGGCCGAGAAGACGATGTGCTCTCCGTCCGGGGAGACGGAGGGCGAGGCCACATCGTAGAGCTCCGGCCCCCAGACCAGCTCGCGGATCAGGCCGTCGGCGTCGCGGCGGTACAGGGTGCCACCGGGGCGCTCATCGCGGCCAGCAGCTTCCCAGGGCGGGATATCTCCCAGGCGATTGCGCGAGACGAAGGCGATGGGCTGCGCCAGGCGGCGGTCGGCGCTGTTGCCGCTGGGCGGCAGGCAGGCGGCCAGGAGGACGGAGGCCAGCAGGTGGGGGGGCATGGGAACCCTCGGGTGATGCGCTGCGGACAACCAGCGCCCTGCTACGATAGCAGCACAGCTCCTTCCAGCGCTGCCTGCCGGCGGTCGAAGGTCAATGTGATGGCCCCGGCCGCTCGGTGGCGGGCGTGGATCAGGCGATCGACCAGTCCCACTGCGGATGACCCCCAGGCCCCTTCCAATCCCTCTGGACGCAGCTCGACCACGCCGCTGGAGACGAGCGCACGCAGCATGGCCTGCGCGGCGTCCTTGGGAACGCCGTAGTGACAGTGCAGGGCGTGGTAGGCTTCGGCGAGCGCCAGATCCGTGACGAAGACGAGCTCTCCACCATCCACGGCCCGTGCCAGGCGACGCTGGGCTGCAGTGGCCTGCTCGGCGGGCTCCCCGACCAGCAAGCGCACGACGATCGAAGTATCCAGGCCGATGGTCAAGGCTTCTCCCCGGCCAGACCCCGCCCGACGCTACGCTCGATCTCCGTCCAGTCGTGGCTGGCTTCGCCCGCGTAGCGCCGCGCCGCACCCAGCCAGGACCAGTCGGGCTTCAGGGCCCGCAGCACCCAGACGGTCTCGCCCTCTTCCGTCCTCTGTTCCAGATGGAGCTTGTCGCCAGGGCCGACACCCAAGTCAGCGCAGAGCGCTGCTGGCAGTGTGGCCTGTCGCTTGGAGGTGATGGTGATGGTCTTCATGCCTCCATTGTAGTACCGAGCGCCTTACTTTGCAGCGCAGAAGTAATGCGCCCCCGGTCCAGCCAGCGCGATACGCTGCCCCCATGTCTCCCCAGCGCCCCAGGATCGTGGTCTCGGAACTGCAGGCGGGCTCGCGCCTGGACCTGCTGGTGCGGGATCTGGATCAGGTGGGCTCGCGCCGGCGGGCGCGCCAGGCCATCGAGACCGGCAAGATCAGCCTGGACGGCCGGCGCTGCGGTGCCGCGGACATAGGGCTGGCGGTAGGAGCGGGAGCGGTGGTCGAGCTGGACTGGGGCCGGCCGGGCTCCTCGGTGGCCCGCCACCGGGCCAAGCGCGTGCTGCAGGAGGCCGGCCTGCAGCTGCTCTACGAGGATCCCTGGTTGGTGGCCGTGGACAAGCCCGCGGGCCTGCTCTCCGACACCGTCGGCCGCCGCCAGGCGGGCCGCGACAGCCTGCGGCGGCGCCTGGCCCGCTACCTGCGCACGCAGGGCGAGAGCTTGCAGCTGGTGCACCGCATCGACCGCGACACCTCGGGCGTGGTCCTGGCGGCGCGCGATCCCATGGCGGCCAAGGACCTCAAGCGCCAGTTTCGCCAGCAGCGTCCGGAGCGCGTCTACTGGGTGGCGGTGCAGGGCGTGCCCCCCGAGCACGAGGGTCCGTTCGAGGACTGGATGGCCTGGGACCAGTCCCGGCTGAAACAGCGCCTGGTGCCTGCAGAGAGCGCAGGGGCCGTGCTGGCGCGGGCCCATTTCCGCCTGCTGCGCCGCTTCGGACAGCGCGCGGCCATCCTGCAGGTGCGCCTGGTCACCGGGCGCCGCAACCAGATCCGCTTGCACTGCCAGCTGCGCGGCTACCCGCTCTTCGGCGAGCGCCAGTACCTGCCCGAGGACTGGCCGGCCGACGCGCTGGAGGCCCCCCGCCAGGCCCTGCACGCCAGCAGCCTGTCCGTGCTGCACCCCTCCCGGCGGCGTCCGATCCGCTTCGAGGCGCCGCTGCCCCCGGACCTGGTGGCCCTGGAGCGGCGCCTGCAGCGCCGCTTCGGCGGGTCGCCACAATCCGCCAGCAAGAGACGCCCTTGAGAACTGGAGCCCGCATGCCACCTGTCGATCTGCGCAGCGACACCGTCACGCGCCCCAGTCCCGCCATGCTGCGGGCCATGGTCCAGGCCCCGCTGGGAGACGACGTCTTCCACGACGATCCCACGGTGCAGCGCCTGGAGGCCGTGGCCGCCGAGCGCCTGGGCAAAGAAGCCGCCCTCTTCGTTCCCTCCGGGACCATGGCCAACCAGGTGGCCGTACGCTGCCACACGGTGCCGGGCGACATGGTGCTGATGGCCGAAGGCGCCCATATGTACCAGTTCGAGTCGGGCGCGCCGGCCATGATCTCGGGCGTGCTGCCCGCCTTGATCAAGGCGCCGCGGGGCATCATGGACGTGCAGGCCGCCGAGGCGGCCATCCTGCCCGACAACGAGCACTTCGCGCCCGCCACCCTGCTCTGCGTGGAGAACACCTCCAACCGTGGCGGGGGCAGCGTCTTTCCCCTGCGGGTGTTGGACGAGCTAGGCGCCATGGCCTGCCGGCGCGGCTTGGCCACCCACCTGGACGGGGCGCGGGTCTTCAACGCCCAGGTAGCCTCGGGGATCGCCGTGGCGCGCATCGCCCGCGACTTCGACAGCGTCAGCGTCTGCCTGTCCAAGGCCCTGGGCGCGCCCATCGGCTCCCTGATCTGCGGACCGCGGGATTTCATCAAGCGCGCCCGGCGGGTGCGCAAGATGCTGGGGGGCGGCATGCGCCAGGTGGGCCTGCTGGCCGCGGCCGGCCTCTACGCCCTGGAGCGCAACGTGGAGCGCCTGGCCGAGGATCACCAGCGCGCCCGACAGCTATGGCAGGGCTTGAACGTGCTGGGTTGGGATGCCGAGGAACCCCCGGAGACGAACATGGTCTACGTACGGGCCCCCGAGGCCTACGCGCTGCAGGACCGGCTGGCCCAACGCGGCCTGCTGGCCGTGGCCGTGGCACCCGACCGCTTGCGCATGGTGACGCACCTGGACGTGGACGACCAGGGCGTCGAGCGCGCCATCGCCGCCTTCAGCTCCGCGGAAGTACCGACATGAACGAGGAAGAGAAACCCGCCGTCGTGCGCACCTTCAAGCTGCGCCCGCAGGATCTGGAGCAGGGCTTCGAGCGCGAGGTGGACCTGTCGCGGCAGGGCGGGCCCAAGGTCCTGACCGTCACGGTCCCGGCGGGCACCTCCCCCAAGGCCCTGCTGCGCGTGCGGGACATTCCTCTGCGCGACGGCCCCCGCGACCTGATCGTCCACTTCGACATCGGCAATCGCTGGGCCGGGGCGGTCGCGGCGCTGCTGGGCGCCTTCTTGCTGGCGCTCTTCTTCCAGAGCGGCGCTGGCTACCCCAGCGCGGGCTTCTTCCTGGTTCTCTGGGGGGCCTGGTGGTCGGCGACGCGCCACCCGCCGCTGCCCGATCCGCGGCGCATCCAGCTGCGTCAGGCCCTGGTGGTGATCGCCATGGCCCTGCTGACCTTCGCCTTCAAGGGCTTGCTGGTGATGGGCGTGCTGTGAGGGGACGACGGGATTCTGCGGAGGGGTTGAGGTAGGTGTGAAGAGACGAAGCTCCCTGCTGCTGATCACGGGCCTGGCGATCCTGGTCGCCCTGGCGCTGTTGTGGGGATGGTGGTTGTCGCGCAGGGGGCCTGCGCGGTCGCCGGCGGCCCCGGTGGCGAGTCCCGCGTCCGATCCCGAGGTTCCTCCCTCGAGGGGGGGCGGCCATGCCAAGCTGCCCGAGGCGTCGGCGGAGGAGCCCGGCGAGCCCCTGGCCGCCGAGGCGCTCAAGCCAACGCCCCCCGCCCTGGCCGTCCTGTCGGGCTTCGTGCTGGACAGCAAAGGCGAGCGGCTGGAGCGCGGCATCGTGCTCTCCGAGGACTGCCGCATCTTCGCCGTGGTGCGCGAGGGCTTCTTCTCGCGGACCGTGGCGCCGGGCAGCTGCACCGTGCAGGCCCGCCGTCGCGACGGACTGCTCTACGCCCGCTCCGAGCCCCTGCGAGTGGAGCTGCGGGCCGATCGCGAGACCGAGGTGGAGCTGGTCGTGCCCGCCGAGCGCACCGGGGGCCTGGGCGTGGGCATCGTCGAGCACGAGGAGGGCATCGTGGTCACCGATGTCTACCCCGGCACGCCGGCCGAAGACATGGAGCTGATGCCCGGCGATCTCATCATCGAGGTGGACGGCCTGCCCACCGCGGCCCTGGAGTTGGACGAGTTCATCGAGGTGATGACCGGCCCCGAGGGCAGCGATGTGGAGTTCGTGCTGTCCTACGGCGGTGACACCGGCAGCCACGAGGAGCGCTTGACGCTGACCCGCGCCCCCCTGGACGCCAGCATGGCCGGCGGAGTGGGCGGCCCGCTGGTGAAGCAGTTCCGCATCGACGAAGCGCGCTCGCTGATGGAGGCGGTGCGCGGGTGGACGGAGGGGGCGGGGCGGGATTGAGGGGCGGGAGGCGCTTGGGGGGGCCGTTTCAGGTGAACGTGGGCGCCTGGATGAGCGCTGGCGTCTGCGGCGCTCAGGTAGGGGGCCAGTTTCTTGGGAAGTGACGGTCCGGATGAGCGCTGGCGTTTGCGGCGCTCAGGTAGGGGGCCAGTTTCTTGGGAAGTGACGGTCCGGATGAGCGCTGGCGTTTGCGGCGCTCAGGTAGGGGGCCAGTATTTCGGTACTGGTGGCGCGCCCGAACGTTTGAGGCAGGAAATGCGCAAGTAGGCCCTGAGTTCTCCGGGAAGTGGCCGCCCAGCTGAACGTCTTGCCCCGCGAACGCTCAGGTAGGCGGCCAGATCCGAAGTACTGCCCCTGTACCTGAGCGTCTTGCACTCGAAGCGTTCAGTCATGGGGGCAGTTCTTGTGGAAGTGGCGGCCTGGTTGATTTCGGATCGTTGGGACGCTCCGCTGCCAGCTTGGCCGCGATGCGTAGGTGCCGGTGCTGACGCAAGCACCCCTCGACCGATCAGCCGCCGTCGCATGTCCCCTCGAACCGACCACTCAGCCCTTCATCACGCGCGGCGGCGGGCGCTGGAGCCCTGTATTCTGCGAATAACGCAGCTGAGATGATCGGTATGGGGGGCTTGAGACCGCGGGTGATGGGTTCGAGAGTACTTGAGAAGCCCGGTGATCGGCTCGGAGGTACTTGCGCGACAAGCGCCCGCGCGCCGCCTGCGCAAGGCCAGGACCAGCAGCGCCAGGGGAAGCAGCCCCGCCATTCCCCCGCGCGAACCCGCACCGCAGCTGCCGCAGGTGTCCCAGGTCGAGCTCATGTCGTCGTTGAAGATGAACAGGCAGGGCTCGATGTCCTGGTCGAAGACCTCTTCGGAGAGCTCCAGCTCCAATCCCGTGAACCCCACCTGCTTACAGGTCTTCTTCTCTCCTTGGGGGCAGGCCTGGCAGTCGCCGTAGTCCTCGCAGAGCTCCACGGGATCATTGCTCTCGTACACCCAGGCGGACAGGTCGTAGGTGTCCACCAGGAAGCTGGCCTCCAGGCCGCCGGCCCGCTCGCCCGTTCCATCCCAGCCGAAGTGGATGGAGAGGTCCCAGGCCTGCAGCCTCGGTTCGGTGTCGAGCGATAGCTTCGCCCTGCTCCAGAAGAACTCGCCGGTCTCGGAGAGCTGGGCCTGGTCTTCCAGGGCCACGCAGAGGTAGGGCGTCCACTCGTAATCGGCTTTGTTCTCAGCCCAGACGTATTGCTCGCCCCTGGAGAGGATGCGGAAGTCGGCCACGCCGTCGACCGCAGTCCCCACCTCCAGGAACAGCTCCCCGTCTTCGACATAGGCAGACGATGCGAGCGAGCTGGCGCGGCCGAGGCTGTACCCCTTTCCGATGTCGGTCACGGCGAACCGGTAGACCCTTCCCTCCACCGCCGCTGGTGTGAAGCCCTCGTCCCGCCCCCAGTCCTCGATCACGAAGGGCTCGTTCCAGGCCAGGAAGTTGCCGTCGGCGCCCTCCAGGGTGTAGCTGCCCGGTTCGAAGCAGGGCTCGGCGAACCAGGCAGCTTCACCGCTGCCCAGGATCCCTTCCTGCACCATGTCTACCAGCCGCCCGTCGTCGTCGTAGATCATGGGCTCCAGGTCGGAGCTCCAGTGGTAGCCGTGGGCGCACCTGCAAGAGTCGTCGCTCCAGTAGTGCCGAAAGCGCTTGACTTCGAGCTGCAGACCGTCCCAGGGCGCCAAGCCGTACAGGTCAAGGGCGTAGTCCACGAAGTAGTGCCCGGGACACTCCTGCATCCGACAACAGCCGCAAATGCAGATCGCGGCGGCGAGCCCCAGGAATGTGGCGCGCAGAACCCTCGTGACGTGCCCGATCCGAGGATCCCGCTGCCGGACGAATGGGCGCATGCACGGTTCTCCTCACGCAAAACCACCGTCTCCCGCATCCTACCACGCGCTACGGGCCAGGTTTGCAGCAAAACGGATATGTGCAGCCCCCAGGAGCCCCCCATGCCCACCGCCCTCGCCGCTGCCGCGCTGCTCACCCTGGGCGCCTGCACCCCCGACGACCCTCTGGCGCAGCCCGGCCCGGCGGGCACGACCCCTCACGACTCCGCCCCCCTTGACAGCGGCGAAACCGGCCAACCCGACACGGCCGACACCGGCCCCACCGACACCGGCCCCACCGACACCGGCCCCACCGACACCGGCCCCACCGACACCGGCACGCCCGCTCTCGAACCCGCCCCGCTGGCCGAGCTGTCCGACGGCGTCAGCCCCGACCAGTCCGAGCCCGGCACCAAGACCTTCTCCTCCCACGGCGTGCAGCGCGAGGTGGCCGTGCTCTTTCCCGAGAAGCGCCCCTCCGGCATGCCCGCGCTCTTCGTCTGGCATCCCATGGGCTACACCGGCGCCTGGCTGGTGGAGCACCTGGAGCTGCAGGCCTGGGCCGACGAGCTCGAGGTCGTGCTGGTCGTGCCCGAGTCCAAGCCCGACAACCCCATCGAGTGGGGCTTCATGGGCGACTCCGAGGACGACCTGGCGCTCTACGACGACCTGCGCACCTGCGTGGTCCAGCAGCTGGGCGTGGACACCTGGCGCATCTCCTCGGTGGGCGGCAGCGCCGGCGGGCTCTGGAACACCTACCTGTCCCTGCGGCGCAGCGACACGCTGGCCAGCGTGCTGACCACCTCGGGCGGGGCCGAGCCGCTGGTGGAGTACGTCACGGCCGAGGTCAAGTTCCCCGCGCTGCTGATGTGGGGCGGTGAGGGCGATTGCTTGAGCTGGCAGCAGTACACCGTCGACTTCGAGCAGATGACCCTGGAGCTGGCCCAGGCCATGCTGGCGGACGGGCACCACGTAGTGGCCTGCGACCACGGCGAGGGGCACAACCTGCCCACGGGCATCATGGACACGGCCCGCGAGTGGGTCCTGCCCCACGTCTTCGGCCAGCCCACGCCCTTCGCCGATGGCGATCTCTCGGCCCTGCCCGACTACTGCGCGGTAGCCGAGCTGAAGAAGACGGACGGGGGAACGGAGTAGCCGTCCCGGCGCCCTTCAGTCCCCTTCACGCAGGTAGGTGGCGAAGAGTGGCCGCAGCTCCTCGAGCTGGGTCTCGATGCTGTCTTCCACGACTTCGGCCATGGCGTCCAGGATGATCAGGCTGTTGACCGCGGCGTCCTTCTGCGCGGTGTGACGGAGCCGGGCCACCAGCTGCCGGTTCACCAGGTGGATCTGCTCGAGCAGATCCAGCAGCCCGCCCAGACCCCAGTCCGGCTTCAAGCCCGCGCCCTGGCGCAGGTACTGGCCGACCAGGTGCATGCCGAGAAAGCGGAAGGCGGTGTGCTCCGGCGTTCCCAGGGGCAGGTGGAAGCGAGCCATGGGTCGCAGCTTGCGCAGCACGGGGCAGTGGGAGAGCGGTAGCAGCAGGCCTACCAGGGACCTGATGGCGCGCTGTGTGGAGGTGTGGGCCTCCAGCAGGCACTCCCCGCTCTTCACCCGCAACAGCACGGTGTCGAAGGAGAGAGCGTGGGAGAAGGCCTCCACCACGGGCCTGATGGCCAGCGCCGCTGGACAGGCGCCGCCTGGGGGCAGCGAGCAGGCTGCGCAGCGGAAGCGCTCCAGGTCGAGCCATGCGGGGATGGGTTCTGCCGGGCTCTCGGGCGCGGACGGACTCTGCTCGTCCACCTGGAAGTGGATCGAGGTGCGTTCGTCGAAAATGAAAGAGTACAGGATCATCAGGTGGTCGCAGACCCAGGCCCATCATAGCGTCGAATCAGGCCGTGGGCGCGAAGGCGCCGCGTTCAGGGCACACCGCAACCCTGCGCGCCCGGCGGATCAGCTTGACGCCCGGGCGCTGTCCCCCTAGTACAAGCGCGAGTGAGAGTGCCCGAAGACATGCCCGCGGGAGGGAGAATTGCCGCGCTGCTTCAACACCGATGGACCCTGCGAGCCAGGCCTGCACTACCTGATTGCGCCAGAAGATCGACTGCCGGGTCTGAAGGCCCTGCTCGAAAACCACGAGTACTTCGTGATCTTCGCCCCCCCCAAGCAGGGCATGAGCACCACCGCCCTGACGCTGGCCGCACAGCTGCGCTCTGCAGGCCTGGTCGCCCTGCACGCCTCGCTGAAGAGCTGTCGGGGTTTCGCGGAGGCGGGCTCGGCGGAGCTGCAGTGGATGACGGCCATTACCATGGCCGCCGCCCGCTGGCTCGGACGCGAGGAGCAGCCCCTTCCCCCGCCCATGTTCCGCGCTCGCCCCCCCGGACGGCGCCTCGGGATCTGGCTCGAGAGCTGGTGCCGGTCGCTGAACGAACGACGCCTGGCGCTGCTGCTCGACGACGCGGACGCGCTCCCCGGCCCGGCGTTGGCGAACCTGCTGCAACAGCTGCGCAGCGGGTATGCCCATCGAACCGAGGGGCGAGCTCCCCTCACGGTGGTCCTGCTGGGAGGCCGCGCGCTGCCCGAGCGGATCGAAGAGGCCTTGGCCGGCGGCCCCGGAGACGCGCCCTTCGATCCGTCCTTGAGCCTGGAGGCCTTCTCCCCCGAGCAGACCCGCGACCTGCTGGAGCAGCACCGGGAGGACACGGGCCAGCGCTTCTCCCCGGAAGCCGTGGAGCTGATCATCGAGCTCAGCCAGGGCCGTCCCTCCCTGGTGAACGCGCTGGCGTCCGGCGCCCTGCTCCTCGCGGATGGACATGCGGCCACCGAGGCGCAAGTCCGGCAGGCCAACGCGCCAGCATCCTGATCCCCACAGCAGCGAGCTCAGGGCTCCGTTGCCTCGGCCGGCTGTACCAGGGCCCGCAGCGCGGCGGAGCCGCAACCCGCCAAGCGCTCCTGCGCCTTGGCCGCCAAGGGGCCTGTCAGCGCGGCCTTGGCCACCCGCAGGCCCAGCTCCTCGTCCAGCAGCTCCACCTCGTCCAGGACCAGCAGGCCCAGGCCCAGGGTCTCCTCCTGACCCACCCAGGCCAGCAGATCGCTCTCCACCTCGCTGCCGTGGCGGCTGATCAGACAGTGGGCGGCGCGCATAGGGGCCCAGGGCGGCAGCTGGGCATGGGCCACCACGTTGCGTAGCGCGGCCACGGGTTGCGGGACCAGGGCCTCCACCTGCTCGCAGCTGGGCACGGGATCACGGATGGAGAGGGCCTGGTAGACGGCTTCGTCGTCGACCGAGGGGCTCCAGGCCGCGTCGTCGGCCGCGACGGGCGTGGCCAGGGCGAGGGCGAAGCAGAGGCTGGGGATGGTGCGACGCATGGCTTCCTCGGCGATCACAGGGTTCCGGCGTAGCGCTGGGCCACACCGACCTGGTCGTCGGTGAGCTCGTGGGTCGCCAGGCAGCTGGTCCAGCTGCAGATGGAGTAGGGGTACATGATGTTCTCGCCCAGGGCATCCTCGCACGCGGTCTGGGAGGTGCATTGAGGCGTGTCGTCCAGAGCGTCCCATGACTCGTAGCCGTCCTCGACGGGATGGGGAAGCCCCATGTAGTGGCCCACCTCGTGGGCCAGGGACTCGCCGTAGAGGCGCGTCTCGTCCTTGCTGAACTTGCCGTCGGTGCCGGCGTGGGCCAGCCAGGAGATGGCGATGGCCGAACGATCCGTGGGCACCAGGCCGCCCGGAATGCCCCCGGCCATGCCGTAGGTCCACTTGTCGCCGTCCACCGTCTCACCGATCACCACCGTGATCTGCTCGCCGTTGGTGCGGCTGGAGGCCTCCAGCAGCTGATCGCTGTTGCGACCCGGGATGGGCAGCTTGGGATCCACCTTGCGGATCTCGGTGGCCTCCACCTCCAGCTGCAGGCCGTAGGGCGACCAGACCTCACGCCAGCGCTCGATGGCGGACTCGGTGGCCTCTCGAATCTCGTCCTCGTCCTCCAGGCCCTTGGCGTAGACCAGCCAGATGTACACCGTGCCACGGTCGTTGTTGCTGTCCTGCTTGCGCTGCAGGGCCAGCTCCAGCTCGGTGTCCTTGTAGGCCATGTTCTTGTTGACCGCGCCTAGCACCACCTTCCACTTGCCCTGGGTCAGCGGGCCGTCCTGCTCGCGGATGGGCCAGTTGAAGAACATGTCTTTGTAGTAGGGGAAGAAGGACTCGCCGGGCCACTCGGACGAGTACCACCAGTCTTCCCAGCTCATGACCAGCTCCCCGCTGGGGTTGTAGACCTCCTCGACGGACAACAGGATGCTGTCGTCTTCGTTCTGGGCGCTCAGGAGGAAGGCACCGGTGTTGCTCTCCACCTGCACGTCCACCTGCAGGCGGCCGTTGCGCGTGGAGGCGCTCCACTCCTCCAGATCCAGCAGGCCGGTGGGATCGGTCTTGGCCTTGTTGCAGCCCGAGATGAGGACGCAGAGCAGGAGGGCGCGGCGAGGTGGCATGGTGCGCTCGGCTGGTTGAGGGGTCCAGTGAGCATGCCCCGCAGCGACCGAGGGAGCAAGTGCGGAGGAACGCTGGGCGCTGGCTGCCGATGAGAACGGGAGCACGCCTCAAGAGGAAGCCGCGATGTCCTGCTGTGACGGAAACCAGTCATCGTATTCCTTCGACGAGGATCGCCTGCGGGTCGACAGCCTCTCGCGCAGGCAGAGGAAGGCCAGGTTGTCCCACGGTGACTTGGTCGTCGAAGGCAGCCTCGCGGGCAGCGAGGACGACGATCTGGTGCGCTTCCGCCCAGACATCCCCGGGCCTCCTCCTCTCGAGGGCGCCAGCGTGACCCTGGACTACGAGGGGCGCGAGGGCGCCTATCGCTTCAAGAGCACCTTGTTGAGAGCCGGCGAGGTCTGGACCGTCGCGCCCCCCCAGGTCGTCCGCATCAGCGCTCTGAGCGCGGCGCACCGCTATCACCCCATGGGCGACCGGGAGTTCCGGCTGCGCCTGAGCGGCCCCTGGGAGGCCGCGCCCAACCAGCTCTTCCCCATCCTGGACGTCTCCACGACGGGGATCAGCTTCCTCTTCTGGCCGCACCTGACGCCCGCCGAGCTGGGAACGGTGCTGGAGGGCCACCTGATGCCTTCCGGGCTGGGCGTCTTCGCGGTCAAGCTCCGCGTGGTGAACACGCGGCCCATCTGGGAGGGCGCCTCCCGCATGGTGGCCGGCTGCGAGCTCGTAGACATGCCTGCGACCGTTCAGCACGAGCTTTGGCGGCGCATACGGAGCTGGCGACGAAGGCGCAAGGTGGCCTGAGGGCCGCCTTGGCGAGGGGCGTTTTCAAGAGGCGAGCTGATCCGGGGAGCTTGGGAGGGGGGCAGCCGCTGTGCTGGGGGCGGCGGGTCGCGCGGGATGAGGGCGGCAGCGACCGACCAGACCCGCCCGTCGATCCGTCCAGATACGAACTCAGGGCGCCGCACCCTTCTCGATGACGAGCACCGCATCCGCGGATCCGACGAGCTCTTCCCGCAGCGCGTAGCCAGGCGGAAGGAGGCCTGCGAGGGCGTTGGCCATTCCGAGCGGGGCCTTGAAGACCAGCACCTCGTCCGCCTGCTGGGCCAGCGGTTCGAGCTTGCTGACCACCTCGGCTGCGCCCCCATCTGGGACATCGGTGTGGAATCTGTGCGCCACCGTGCGGCGGCCGCTGCCCAGTAGCACCTGCGCGAATCCCACCTCGGTGAACAGCTGGTACTGGCCGCTGTGGAACACCACCGTGTTCAACAGACGCTCGCCAGCGCCCGCCGGGCGCTCTCGCTCGGCCAAAAAGCGCACGCTGCCTCTTGGCGGTCGCTCCTCGGTGGCGGGGCTCCTGGTGCTCCACAGGCCCAGGTACGAGCCCAGCGTCGCCGCTTCGCGTTCAGGCGGCAGCAAGCGCTCCTGGCCAGGCAGGCCCGCCCACGACAGTCCCGTGTAGAGCGCCGCGCACACCAGCAGCGCGGCGACGCCCGCTCCGGCGCGCCCCAGGTAGCCCACCCATGAGCCACCCAGCACAGCCGCGAGGGCCACCACGGGCACCAGCAGGCGCGCCTGCATGTTGCCGTCGAAGAAGTGGCCGGGCGAGCCGGTCTGCACGATGAACGCGGCCGCCGCCAGCGTGCTGATGGCGATGACGATCCGCTCCAGGCGCTTGTCGCGCACCAGCGCCAGCGAGAGCAGGCCGCCCAAGAGCAGCGCCCAGGAGAAGTTGGAGCTGCGGTGGAAGAGCCAGGCCAGCAGTCGCAACGTGTCGGGCAGGGAGAGCAGGTGCGCGTGGGACGAGCTGCCCGTCAGGTTGTGGGCCAGATCGCCGCAGACGAAGTAGTACCAGGGCGCGGCGATGAGCGCGGTCACGGCGACGGCCAGCGCGAAGTTGAAGAGGGGGCGCCACGTCTCGAAGCGCCAGCGCCCGTCCATGCCGCTGCGCTCCACCAGCAGCACCGCGGCCACTGCGCCGAGCGCCGGCAGGACTGCCAGCTGCAGACAGCGCAGCAGCCAGACTTGCTGGCCCATCCAGACCTGGGGATCCGCGGCCTCTTGCAGGCTGCGGGAGAAGCCCCAGACCATCCACAGACCCAGGGCAGCCAGCACGCCGCTGGAGAGCGCCGAGCGAAGAGACCGGACGATGGCTGGCAGCAACAGCAGCAGCGCGGGCAGGGCGATGAAGAACAGGGTCGACCACTTGGCCAGCAGGGAGAGGCCCAGGACTACGCCGAAGAGCAGGGAGTACCGTCGTTTCTGATAGGCGTCGGACTTGAGGAGCAGGTAGAGCGCCAGGGTGCTGAGGGCGGCCTGCGGCAGGTCGAGCTGGTAGGCGCGCGCGGCCCGCAGCAGGAAGCCGGAACCCGCCCCGAAGGCCATCACCGCCAGGCCTGCGGAGAGCCCGCCGTAGCGCCGCCCGATGCCAAAGAGCGACAAGAGCAGCACCACGCCAAAGAACGCCATGCTGTGGCGCGCAGTGACAGGACTGATGCCGCCCAGGGTGTAGAAGAGCGACGTGACCGCGTAGCTGAGCGGGGGGTAGGGGTTGAGAAGGGGATAGGCCTCGGGCGAGGGGAACGCTTCCATGAAGACGGGCTCGCCGTACCTGCGCAGGCAGGTGGCGTCGCCGCTGCGCAGGAAGAGGTGGAAGCCCACAGAGCGGGCGTAGTGGCCGTCGGCCACCTCCGGGGCCTGGTCCAGCGCCACGAAGAGGCTGTTCTGCAGCACGAACAGGCACAGGAAAGCGACGACGATCCCCGCGCCGAGCTCGCGCCTCATGGGAGGGCGCGCGCCTATTTCGCGCCCAACAGGGAGCGCGCCAGGCCCGCCACCTCCTCGTCTTCGTCCTCGGCGAACGGCCGGATCTCCTCCTCCAGCAGGCAGCCGCACTCGGCCGAGGCGCGCAGGGCGTAGAAGCGCAGGGCCGCGTCGCTGTCCTGCAGCAGGGGCTGCAGGGCGGCGCAGGCCTGGGGCTCGCGGCGCCGGCCCAGGCCCTCGATGGCCTCGCGGACCAGGTCGCGATCCTGGCTGCTCAGCGCGGCTGCCAGCGCCTGCCGGGCGGCCTCGCCGGGCATGTCGCCCAGGGCCAGGGCCGCGGCGTGGCGCGTGGTGGGCAGCCCTTGCTGCAGGGCCAGGTTCAAGGCGGGCACGGCCTCCACGCGACCGATGCGGCCCAGCACGGTGGCGGCCCGCGCCGCCTCCGCGCCCAGCGCCTCCACGCGAGCCTGCAGGGCGGGCAGGGCCAGGTCGGGGTGGGCCGCCAGCCAGGCGGCGTCTTCGGCGAAGCGCTGCTGCGGGACGCGCATGTTCAATCCCAGCAGGTGCCGCTGCAGCTCGAGATCAGTGTCAGCCACGGGCTCCTCCGGCGCTGCGGGCGCCTGCGCCGAGCCGTCGCCCCGTGCGCAGGCGGCGAGCAGCAGGGCCCAGGCGGGCAGCGGGCGTGTCAAAGGGTGATGCCGAGGTGGTTCTGCACGCAGGCGGCGTACCAGGCCGCCGCGGGATCGCTGATGGCCGGGTCCACCTGGAAGCGGCGGTGCAGGCCCTGGAAGAGGGGGGTGACCAGCTGGGGCGCCCACTGGCTCTGCAGGTTCTGCATCAGCGTGACCATCAGCGCCTCGGGCGAGCCGAGGGGGTTGACGTTGCCCTCTTCGTCCGAGCCGATGTACAGGTCGTACTCCCAGACCAGCGAGGCTATCTCGCTCTCGAAGTAGTTGAAGCGCGACCACTGGTCCTCGGTGAGCTGCACGTCCTCGGGCGCCACTCCCTCTTGCTGGGCCACGGCCTGGCGGTAGAGGGTCTCGCTGACGCTGATGCTGCGGTCGAAGTTGTTGTGACCGAAGAGCTCGTGGCAGATGGTGCTGACGGCGAACTCGGGGTTGCGCTCGATGGCCACGACCACGTCGAAGCCCACGAAGCACTGGGTCCCCGTGGCGTAGGCTACGGCATTGGCCGCCTCCACCTGCTCGAAGTCCACCACGATCTGGTCCTCGGTCACCGTGAACTCGGGGTGGTTGGCGGCGATGTGGGCCAGGATGGTGGCCTTGGCGGTCACTCCGCGGGCGATCCAGGCGTCGCGGTCGCGCTGGACCATGCGCGGCCACTGCAGGGTCGATTCGTCGGCGTCGGGGGCGTAGTCCTGCTCCTCGCGCTCCGCCCGGGCCTCGGCCAGCTCGTCTTCGGTGGGCTCGCGGCCGCCGGTCTCCTCGCGCGCCAGCGCCTCGTCCTGGGCGGTCATATAGGCGGCCTGGGTGCGGCCCATGCCCTGCAGATCGGTGCCCGCGGCGCGCTGGGTGGCGTGCAGCTGCACGAAGTCCAACACCTCCTGCAGCTGGGCCAGGTAGGTCACCTGGCGCTGCTCCTGGGTCAGGCAACCCACCAGGCCGTCGATGCGGTTCTGATCGCAGGCTTCGAAGGCCAGCTGCTGCCGCGCGCCCTGGGAGGACTCGGCGCGGTAGGCTTCCCACCACGAGGTGTCGCAGACCGCCGGGGCGGGGGTGCCTCCGTCGGGACCGGCGTCCGGGCTCTGTGCGGGCTGCTGGTCCGCACCCTCCTGTTCCTCGTCCTCGTTCCACCACTCCACCAGGTCGTCCCAGCGCTCCTCGAGCCACTGGATGGCCTCGTCCAGCGGACCCTGGACCTGGGCGTCTTCGCCGTCCCCTGCGCCCTCGCCCACCTCGGGACGCGGGCTGATCATGGCGGTGGGCGGGTCTCCCCCGCCGGCCTGGCCGCCGTGCTCCTCCACCAGGTTCAGCATCGCCGCGTTGCCGTAGGACTCGGCCAGCTGGCTGATGTTGCCTGGCGTGCCGGCGCCTTCGCCCAGCTCCGCGATGGCCTGACGCAGGGGATCGCAGGCGGACAGGTCCTGCTGGACCGCCGGGGCGGAGACGGAGGCGGTGGCCCTCCTGCTGCACTGGGACTGGGACATCGCGGCCTCGAAGCTGGGATGCGGTGAGTATAGCCAGCTGGGCGAGGGGTCGCTCGGGGGGCGGGAGGAGAGGGGCTGGGGCTCTCAGCGCTCCAGAAACGCTGGCACCACCTGGGCCCAGCGCTCCGGCTGCGCCGTGGCCAGTGGCTCGTGTGCCAGCCCTTGCACCAGCTCCAGCTGCCCCCAAGGGCCCAGCGCCAGGACGATGGCCCGCGCCTCGTGCTCCCGGACTCGCTCATCCTCGCTGCCCTGCACGACCAGCGTGGGCACCTGGACGGCCTGGGCGTAGCGGACGGGCGCGTGCTCGAAGGCGTCGAAGCCGCCGAGCGCGCCGCCCCAGAGCACGAGCAGCTCGGCCGCGGGGAACGAGGGCAGGCCCATGGTCTCGAAGCGGTGGCGCACCGTCGGCAAGAGGGCGTCGAAGGTGGCTTCCACCACCACCGCCCGGGGCTGCGCGCCCAGCGCCCCAACGGCCCGCAGCACGGCGGCGCCGCCCATGGAAAAGCCCATGAGCACGGGCTCGCTGCAGCCCAGCTCGCTGCGGGCCCAGGCCATGATGGCCACCACGTCGTCGGCCTCGCGCCAGCCGATGGTCGTGCTGGTTCCGGAGGAGCCTCCCGAACCCCGAAAGTCGACCAGCAACGTGGACCAGCCCTGTTCGTGCAAGGCCCGGGCGGTCTCCAGGAGCTGGTCCTTGGCCGCGGCGTAGCCGTGAAAAAGCAGGGCCACGCCGCGAGGCTCGGGCGCCGGCAGAACCCAGGCTTCCAGGCTGGCCCCTCGGCTGTGGCGAGGCGATGCGTCTCGAAGGCCAGACCCAGGTCGGCCGGTGTGCGCTGCACCGCTGGCCTGGGAATGCGCACGCCCAGGCAGAGCGCCCTGAGCTTGCCCAGCGGATCCAGCTCTTCAGGAGGAGGCGTGCGGCGATCGGAATCCACGTAGACGGTCATGGCCCGGGCGTGCAGCAGGGGCACCAGGTTCGCGACGAGCAGAAGGCTCGCGGCGGCGATGGGAAGCCGGGCTCGGTCATCCTTGCGGCCAACCGATGCATTGCCAAGGTTGAAAGCCGA
>CAYVQL010000218.1:0-19308 GCA_964454135.1 uncultured Enterobacterales bacterium
AACAGGCCGACTCATCGTTGCGGCCGAATGGCCGCAACGATGACCAAGGCCTGCGAGTAGGCAGGCCAAGCCTCCGCTCTGAGCGAGGGGCTGCGCCTCTGCGATAGGGGACTGTCGCGCCTGGGGCTACGATCCCCGGGCCAGCTTCGGGTCGCACCTGGCCAGGCTGATGGCCATGGCCAAGGATGCGGCGGAGCCATACCCTCCACCCCTACGCCGGAATACTCCCTCCCTACCAGGTCAAGCCGCCCGCAGCCCAAGGAGCAAGCCGATGCAGCAGGAACTCTACGAGCAGCTCAAGAGAGCCGTCATGGTCGGTGACGCCCCCGGCCTCGTGGCCCTGGTGGAAGACGCCCTCCAGCACGAGGATCCCCTGGCCCTGGTGGAGCAGGGCATGATCCCCGGCATGAAGGAGATGGGAGACCAGTTCGCCGATGGCGAGGCCTTCCTGCCCGAGCTGCTGGTGGCCGCCGAGGCCATGCAGGCCGCTATGAAGATCATAAAGCCGCGTCTGCTGGCCTCCGGCACCAGCGTGCGCTCCCGTGGCACGGTGGTCATCGGCACCGTCCAAACCGACATCCACGAGATCGGCAAGAGCATCGTGGCCACGCTGCTGACCGCAGCGGGCTTCGAGGTCTGCGATCTGGGTGCCGACGTGCCCACCGCCACCTTCTTGCAGCGCGCGCGCGAGCAGAACGCCGACATCATCGCCGCCTCGGCCATCATGACCACCACCATGCCCTTCCAGAGCGAGCTCATCCAGCTGCTCAGCGCCGAGGGCGAGCGCGAGCGCTTCCGCGTGATGGTGGGCGGCGGCGTGGTCACCCGCCAATGGGCCGAGCAGATCGGGGCCGATGGCTACGGCGAGCTGGCCGGCGAGGCCGTGGAGGTGGCGCTGGAGCTGGTGGGCTAGGAGCCTGTATGGCATTGGGCCAGCCCGGACTCAAGCCGCCTTCTTCGCCGCGCCGGGCAGCGCGTTCCAGTGCGGCAGCAGCAGCGCTGCGGCCATGAGAACCGACAAGCCCAGCGCCGTGAACAGCACGCCCCAGCCCCAGCGCTCGGCCACCAGGCCCGGCAGGCTGCCCCCCAGGATGGCCCCCACCGCGCCCGCCCCGTTGATGAACCCCGCGGCCGTGGCCGCGGCGCGGGTGGTGCCGAAGTCGAAGGGCCCCCGGCCGCGCCCCCCCGCGACCGGCCCCCCGGCCCCGGCCGGCGCCCCCCCCGGAGGGCCCCCCCCGCCCCCGCCCGGTTGTCCACCCCCGGGGCGGGGGCCGGGGCGCGCTTGGTGCCGAAGTCGATGGCCGCCGTGCCGCTCACCAGCGAGTCGGGCCCGAAGAGCAGGAAGCCGCAGGCGAAGAGCATCGCCGCCATCAGGGTCTTGCTCTGCAGGCCGGCCAAGGGGTGGATCACGAACAAGAGCACCGCCAGCACAAGCAGGAAGATGGCGCTGATGGGCATGCGACGCGCCCCGAAGACCTTGTCCGACAGGTAGCCGGCCGCCAGCACCCCCAGCGGACCGGCCAGCTCGAAGCTGATGCTGATGAGCGCCGTCTCGCCCAGACCCGTGCCGAAGCTCTGGTCGATGAAGCTCGGGATCCAGCGCAGGATGGCGTAGCGGATGGGCTTCAGGAAGAAGTAGACCCCGCAGAGCGTCAGCACCATGGGGTTGCGCAGCACCAGCGTCACGTTCTGCCAGGCGCCCTGGCGCGGCTCGTCTCCCTCGGACTCGGCCTGCTCCTCTTCTGGCTCCCCCTTGTACTCCTCGACCGAGGGCAGCCCCACGTCCTCGGGCCGGTTGCGCTGGAACCACCAAAACAACACCCCCACCACGACCAAGCCGCCAGCGCCGCCGAAGAAGGCGTAGCGCCAGCTGCCGAAGATCTCGGCCAGGCCGCCCGCCAGCAGCGCCGCCACGGCCCCGCCCACGGCGTAGTGGGTGCACCACCAGCCCATGACGCGACCGCGCTCGCTGCGCGAGAACCAGCTGCCGATGTTCTTGGCCAGCGGCGACCAGCCCGTGGCCTGGCAAAGGCCCTGGATGAGCATGCAGACGCCAAAGGCTGCCAGCCCCGAGGAGAAGCCCATGGTGACGGCCACCAGCACCGAGCAGACCATGCCCACCAGCACCACCTTGCGCGCGCCGAAGCGGTCGCCGGAGATGCCCCAGACGAACTGCCCCACCGCGTACGAGGTGAGGTAGACCGAGTCGAGGGTGCTCAGCTGGGCCGTGCTGAGCAGGATGTCCGGGTCCTCCTGCATGCCGATCTTGGCGATGTCGAAGGAGCGGCGCGTCAGGTAGAAGCCGGCGTAGGCCAGCCAGGTGATGGCGAAGATGCGCCAGCGCCACAGCTCGTAGCGTTGGTTCCTGGCCGCGCTCATCCAGCTGCGACCAGCTCGCCGAGGGCCTGCTCCACACCCGCCTCCAGCGCCTGCGGCTCGTGCCCCTCCATCAAGCCGCGGATGCGTTCACGCGCGGCTTCGTTCACCGCCGGCGATCCCTTCCTCTCCCAGTCTTCGCGCGAGACGCGGTTCAGGATCCTGGGCTGGTAGGGCTCGCTGCGCAGGTAGCGCAGGGTGGTGGGGTCGGTCATATAGCTGCCCTTGAAGCTGGCGCGCTTGATGGCCTCCACCGCCAGCCGGTCGTCGTCGAAGGGTAGGCCACCAAAGGCCTGCAGCGTGTAGCCTACAAGCTCCTCGTCGATACCCAGCTGTACGGGACAGAAAGCCAGGCCTTCCTGCAGGTCGCCGAAGCCCGAGATCAGCGCGGCCCCGGCCTGGGCGGGCAGCAAGGTCTGGAAGGAGCGCTCCAGCATGGACTGGGCGTCCGCCACGTAGGTGTCGGACCAGGGGCCATGGGCGTCCACCGGCATGCCGAAGACCTCGCGCGCCACCTGCACCGCTCCCGCCCCGGCCATGATGGCCTCGATGGAGCCGGTCAGGCCCAGCAGCGTGCGCCAGTCCATGGTCATGGCCAGCGGGTGCAGGATCATGGGCGCGCCCGGATGGGCCAGCTGGCAGATCACCACGCTGGCCAGCAGCTCGGTGTGCAGCAACTGCACCATGCCCGCCATGGGGAAGGGCCCAGTGGCCCCGGCGATGGGCATATTGGCTACGAACAGGGGAATACCCTGCTCGCCGGCCGCCAGGAACACGTCCACGGTGAGCTCGGGAAACCTCAGCGGCGTGACCGGCGAGTCGAAGAGGCTGAACACGGGCCGCTGGCGCAGCGCCTCGGAGCCGCCGGCCACGATGCGGCCCATCTCCAGCAGGACCTGCAGGTTCTCGCGGCTGAAGGTGCGGATGTTCACGTGCTTGGAGGTGTTGCGGAACAGCGTGCGCAGCACCTCCAGGTCGCGCCGCTCCTGCGGCACGTCCTGGGGATAGAGGGGCGAGACCATGTGGATGCCGTCCATGGCGTCCAGCGCCCTGATCAGGCCCGTGACATCGGCCAGGGACATGTCGCGCAGCCCGCCGTCCTCCATGTCGACGATCTTGTCGATGCCGCCGCCGTTGCGCATGGCCGGGGCGACTGGATCGGCATCGAGCTGCAGGTCGCGCAGCTCGTCCCGCGCGGCCAGCAGCACCTGGGAGCGGGTGCTGGCCATGGCGCGCTGCACCAGCTCGGGACCCACGCGCACCACCTGGGTCTCGAAGTCCACTCTTGCGCCGTGGTCGCGCAGCAGCTCGAGCGCCCCTCGGTGCTCCACCATGAAACCGTGATCCCAGAGCAGGCCCGCGGCGTTGTCGTGGACTTTGCGGATCTGCTCGTCGTCGAGGAATCGGATTCTCATCAGCAGGACCTTTCAGCGGAGCGCGGGTGACAGGGACCAGGTAACCGTGCCGAGCCGGAACCGCGGGCCCCACCGGTCGGAGGCGGAACCAGAGGAGATGGCGAGAGTAGCTTGCCTGGGAGTCGGGATTGGTTCGCTGACGGCGCTGGCGCAGGGCGTTGGAGGAGGGGGGGCCACGGCGCGCGTAG
This sequence comes from uncultured Enterobacterales bacterium, assembly GCA_964454135.1. Classification (GTDB taxonomy): domain Bacteria; phylum Myxococcota_A; class UBA796; order UBA796; family JAFGLY01; genus CAYVQL01. Next base: position 3,980 of record CAYVQL010000218.1, read on the forward strand.
GGAGCCGACGCGAGGGGAGGGGGTGTAGGGGACGGCGGGGAGACGGGCGGGCCGGTTTTGTGTAGACCTCCTCGGAGTTCAGCGCCAGAGAAGAGCTGAACCCCCACCCCCTCAGAACTGGAAGTAGAAAAACGGCGAAGCGAAGCCCGCGAACAGCGACAGCACCCCCCCGACGATCACCACCACCACCCCGATGCCCCAGGCCGGCGCCGAGGCGAAGGTCTCCTGCAGCAGCCCCTTCCAGCGCTGGGGCGTGGCGTGCAGCGCGATGGCGGCCGCCAGCATCACCAGGCCGAAGCTGGAAAAGACCCCGGTGAAGGACCCGGCCAAGTGGAACAGGGAGCAGAGCACGGCCCAGGCGTCGGCGAAGCTGCGGGCGTGCAGGAAGGTGAGGCCCAGGCACAGGGCGTTGTAGGTGACGAAGATGCGCAGCGCGCGGCCCGCCAGGCTCTTGCTCGGACCCGGCCCCCAGCGGCGCCAGGCCACCAGCAGCAGGCCGTTGTAGAACCCCCAGACCACGAAGGTCCAGCCGGCGCCGTGCCACAGGCCGCCCAGCAGGAAGGTGATCACCAGGTTGAGGTCCGTGCGGGCCGCTCCGTGGCGCGATCCCCCCAGGGGGATGTACAGGTAGTCTCGCAGCCAGGTGGACAGGGAGATGTGCCAGCGCCTCCAGTGCTCCATGGGCGTCTGGGACCAGAAGGGCCGGTCGAAGTTCTTGGGCAGGTGGAAGCCGAAGAGCAGCGCCGCGCCGATGGCCACGTCGGAGTAGCCCGAGAAATCGCAGTAGACCTGGAAGTTGGCCGCCCACAGCACGCCGATGGTCTCCCAGGCGTTGTGGCCCAGGGGCGCTTGGAAGAAGGGGCGCACCACCGACACGTAGAGGCTGTCGGCGATGATCATCTTCTTGGCCAGGCCCGCCAGGATGAGGAAGATTCCGGCGCCGACGGCGCGCGGGTCCTGCAAGGGCTTCGCCTCCAGCTGGGGCAGGAAGTTGCGGGCCCGCACGATGGGCCCGGCCACCAGCTGGGGGAAGAAGGCCACGAAGACCGAGAACTCCAGCAGGTTGCGCGCCCGCGGGATGCGCTTTCGGTACAGGTCGACCGTGTAGGAGATGGTCTGGAAGGTGTAGAAGCTGATGCCCACGGGCAGCTCGGTGGGCAATCGCGGCAGCTCCGCTCCCGGAGCGGCCAGCTCGGCCAGGACCTCCAGGTTGCCCAGCAGGAAGTTGCCGTACTTGAAGATGCCGAGCAGCCCCAGGTCGAAGCTCACGGACAGGATCATCCACAGCTTGCGCCGCCCCTGCTCCGCCGCCCGGTCGATCAGCAGGCCGAAGTAGTAGGAGTTCAGCGTGGAGAGCGCGATGAGGAGCAGATACCAGGGCTTCCAGCACCCGTAGAAGAAGTAGCTGACCAGCAGCAGCCACAGCAGCCGCGGCCAGCGCTTGCGCTGCATCAGTCGGTAGACCAGAAAGGCTGCCACCAGAAAGACGGGGAACTCGAAGGTGTTGAAGAGCACCGCTCAGTCCCCTGCGACGTCTACGTAGCCCAGAGCCTCGAGCTGCTGCAGGACCTCCTCGTGGGGATTGACCCGCACGGGATCCCCCTGTCTTTCCTGCTCCTCCGACACGCCGTGCTCCCAGGCGTCCAGCCTGGCCACCAGGCGCGCGGCCAACTCGGATTTCTCTTCCGCCAGGTCCGTCTGCTCCAGGGCCTCGTCCAGGTCGTAGAGCGAGACCTTGCGCCTGGACCAGCGCGGGCCGTCCGACCGCCTGATCGTGTGGTCGCGCACCAGGTGGTGCCCCAGCCCCACCACGGCCGTCTTGTGGGCGTCCATGAACTGGGTCTCGCTGAAGGCCAGCGTGTGCGATGCCTGGCGGGTCTCGCCGCGCAGGGCCGCGGCCTGGCTCACGCCGTCGAGCTGTTCGGGGGCCTCCAGGCCCAGCAGGTCCAGCAGGGTGGGCAGCAGGTCGACACCCATGGCCAGACCCCCGATGCGTCGGCCGGGCTCCGGCAGGGCGGGATGCCACCAGATGAAGGGCACGTCGGTGGAGGTGGTGAAGAGCTGGGAGCCGTGGCTGATGCCGTGCCCCTCGGGCCACTCCAGGCCCTCGCCGTGGTCGCCCACCACCACCACCAGCAGGTTGGGCCGGCGCTGCAGCACCTCGAGCGCCAGTTGGCCCAGGTAGCCGTCCAGGGTGCGCAGGGCGGCGTCGTAGTTCAGGACGGTGCGGGGGCTGTGCACGCCGGGCGCATCCACGGCGGCCACAGCCTCCGGCGAGGGTCTGCGCGGTCCGTGCGTGTCCAGGAAGAAGCTCTGCAGGTAGACCCGTTGCCCGCTGGGCACTTCATCCAGCGAGCCCAGCAACTGCTCTCGGATCTGGGCCCCCGATGGGCCGAGCGGGGCGTCGTCCTTCCCCCAGCGCTCGCTGAGCTCGTGGTGCGTCCGGAAGCCCTGGTCGAAGCCGAAGTGGCTGCTGACGCCGGGGTTGGCCGAGGCGCCGATGGTGTGGTAGCCCTGCTGGGACATGGCCTCGGCGATGGTCGTGAAGCCGTCCGCCAGGGCGTTTCGGCTGGAGCCGCGGGAGCCGGGATCGTCCAGCTGCAGCACGCCGGCCCAGCGCCCCGTGAGCAGGCTTCCCATGCTGGGGCGGGTCCAGGCGGACTGGGTGATGGTCCGTTCGAACAGCGCGCCATGCTGGGCCAGCTGCAGCAGGAAGGGGGTGGTGGGGCGCTCCTGGCCGTAGGGCTGCAGGCGGTCCTTGCGGAAGGTGCAGACCATCAGCATGAGCACGTCGGTATGCGCGGCGTCCAGGGGCAGCTCGGGCCGGGCCGCGAGCGCTGCGTCGATCTGCGCCGCATCCAGGTCCAGGGGCGGGGCCATGGGGGGCACGTCCGGGCGCTCGCTGAGGGGCGCGTCGCTGGGTTCGGTCTGCGCCGGCTGCGGATCCGCGGAATCCTGCAGCGAAGGCAGGTCGGAAGGGCCCAGCAGGGCGGAGATCAGGAAGCCGATGGCCACGAGGTTGGCGAGCAGCACGAGCGGGATCAGCAGACGCTGTGGAGAGAGCTGGGCCATGGCGATGACCCCGCTCTATCCGACATCTGGAGGCTGTGCTCGGTGAGCCCCTTCCCCTGCAAGGGCCAGGGAAGCTATCCTGGAGTGGAGTCCCGCCGGAGCGAGCCACCATGCCCCCGAAGCCGCAGGAGCATCACGACGAGCTGCATCGGCCCCGAGGTCTGCTCCTGGTGTGGCTGCTGATGGGGCTGCTGGCCGTAGTGCTGGTCCTCGAGCTGGGCTGGACTCTCCACCTGCAGGCCAGCGTGGATCATGGCCTCGACCTGATGGCCGTGCTGATGGAGCTGGCCACCGCCGGCTGAGGCGCCCAGGACGGGTTTCACGGAATCTGGGTAGAGCTCTCCGAGGCCACAGGAGGGATCCCCTCGCCCAGCGGCTTGCCGAAGACGAACAGCCAGGAGTGCTCATCGGCGAACTCGGTGGAGGAGAGCTCCTCGAAGCCCGCGTTCGTGAAGTTCTTGCGGATCTGCTCCTCGTCCCCGCGGGGCCGCATGTACTGCAGCACCACCATGCGGCCCCCGGGACGGATGGCACGCAGGGTGCTTTCCAGCATTCGAACGTTCTCCTGGAGAACCACCGGCCGCATGTACCAGCCCAGGTGAGCCATGAAGGCCATGTCGAGCGTCTCGTGGGGCAGCATGATGTCGTCGCGACGGTTGATGCGCGCCTCCACGTTGTCCAGGGGATTGAACGCGGGATCCCCGAGACGATCCTGCAGGTGACCGACGGCGTGGGGCTCGATGTCCAGCGCGTAGACCTTGCCCGTGGAGCCCACGGCCGTGGCGAAGCGGCTGGTGAAGTAGCCGATGCCGCAGCCCACATCGGCCACCACGTCGCCCTCTTGCAGCGCCATGATGGACATCACCTCGTCGGGATCGGCGTGGCGCCTGATGTGCTGGAACAAGAGGTTCTTGCTCTCATTGTCCCGCAGGGTCATGGAGGCCTGCTTGTAGAGTTCACGCCCCTCGCGCTGCAGGCCCTTGAACACGTCGGCCGTGGCGGTGTCCAGGGCAGGATCGGCGCCGCAGCCCGCCCACGTCAAGAGCAGCGCAGTCAGCAGGAGGCGACGGCCGAAAAGGACCTTGGGTGGGTGCATGGCAAGAACCGGGTGACGGGCGACGGGATCCGTCGAAGGGGATCCTGGCACACCGATATCATACGATGGATCCCCCGGTAGAGTTCGAACCCTGGGAGTTCCCGTGTCCTCTGAAGCCCGGCCCGCAGCGACTCCGCCACGACCCGCCTCGAGGGTGGCGGTGGTGCCCCCGCTTGCCTGGGGTCTGCTGGCGGCGCTGGCAGCGCTGGCGATCTACCAGGCCTGGACGCTCTACGCGCTCCAAGGGCGCGTCGATCGCCTGCTCGATCGCGCCGAGGATGTGCGCGCCGCATCGAAGATGGATCTCGAGTCCACGATAGACCTCTTCTTGCTCGTCTCCGCCGACGACGGGGGCGTCTCCATCCGCAAGCTGAAGAAAGCCCGGGGGCGCGCCAATGTCTGGCTGCAGGACTTCTGCCAGCGCAAGGGCGTCGCCAATGACACGCATTACGTGCTCCGCGGCGCCCTGCACTACCACATCAGCCGCCAGGCGGGAAACATCGTGGAGGGGGCCGTGGGCCGACTGGAGGGCGAGGATCTGGAGGAGCGCCTGGAGGCGACCCATCGCTTCAACTTCCGGGTGGCCAGGTCCGTCCTGGGCCAGGAGCTGGGCGAAGCCTACGAGGAGGAGATGCGCGCCAGCTGGGACCTCTGGCTCGAGGCTCTCGCGGAGCGATGAGCGTTCCCTCTCCCAAGGTCTTCGTGCCACCCCAGGCGGAGCTCTCTGCGCGCGATCAGAAGCTGGCCCACGGACTGGCGCGCTTGCTGGGTCCGCTTGCGCTGCTGGTCCTCTTCGCGGCCCTCGGCGCCGCGGTCTACCTCGGCGCGGCTGATGAGCGGCTCGCCCAGCAGGAGCGCGCCCAGGGCCAGCGCCGGCTGCCAGAGGCCCCTGCGCCCCGCATGAAGGTAGGGGATGACGGTCGCGGGCTGCAGCGCGAGGACGCGGTGACGCCCAGGGAGCTGGTGGAAGAAGCTCCCACGCCGCTGGAGCCCGAGGGCGTTCAGCCATGAGCGACGGGCCCTCCCAGGCGGTCACCCGTCGCGGCCTGGCGGTCATCGGCTCGGTGCTGCTGTGCTGCCTGCTCTGCTACGGCGTCGTGGCCTGGGCTCACTTGAAGTACGTGCAGCCCGTCATCTGGCCCACGGACATCCACAGCTTCCAGCTCCTGGCCGACGAGGCCCCGGTGGACGTGGCCATCCTGGGAACCAGCCGGGTCAGCTTCGCCCTCTCTCCCCAGCTGATCGACAGCTGCCTGCAGGAGCGCATAGGGCGCCCCACGCGGACGGTCAACATCGCGCGCAGCTCCATGGAGTCCACCAACACCGCGCGCCTGGTGAACGACCTGTTTGCCGCAGCGCGCCCGCCTCGGATCCTGGTGGTGGGCGTGAGCCCGGAGTTCGTACGCACGTCCAACCACCACGCCGGCGACCAGGTGGCGCAGCTGGGCGATCCGTGGGAGATCCCCCCCGCCCTGCTGGCCGCGGACGATCCCGAGCAGGTCTTCGCAGCCCTCTACCCCCTCGCGCGGCCGGTGGAGAGCCTGGCGCTGTACCTGTCGGGCCGCCACGAGCTGGAGGCCCACCTGCGTTGGATGATGGTGCACCACGACGGGGGCCAGTTCTGCTACGGCAGCCAGCGCTGCGAGCGCAACAACCTGGCCATCGAGTCGGCTTTCCCGTCCGAGTGGGGTGAGGGCATGGTGCGCCAGGCCCAGTCCCAGGCGGACCGCCGCCTGTCCAACTACGACGTGGGCTACGGCCGGGGCCACGAGGGCATGCTGGAGATCCTGGAGTGGGCCCTGGACAGGGGCGTGCAGCTGTTGCTGGTGGACATGCCCGTGCACAAGACCTATCGCCGCTACTACGAGGACGGCGTGCACGAGGCCTACCTGGCGTACGTGCAGGGCCTGGCGGAGCTGCCGGGCGTGGCCTTGCACTACAGCAGCGAGGACCGCGGCTACGCCGAGAGCAGGCACTACCTGGATCCCACCCACCTGGGCTCCCAGGCCTGCGAGCAGCTCTCCGGCGAGCTGTGCAGCCAGCAGCTGGTGCCGCTGCTGGAGGGCACGGTTTCTCCCTATCCAGGGCAGGGGCCGCCGCCCTGACCCCTCAGACGGGCAGCTTCGAGGACAGGTCGCGGCGAGCCCAGTGGGAGAGCAGCCGGTCCTGCAGCCAAGCGGGAGTGTGGGGAGAGTCCAGGACCCGCAGGCCCAGGCGCACCAGCCCCCGGCGAATCCGACCGCTGGATCCCTCGCGCCGGAGCAGACGCTGGCGGTTCTGCCTGGCGATCAGGCGGGCCTGCTCCTCGGGGCTGCGCCCCTTGCGGTCGGAGAGGACCAGCAGATCCTGGACCAGGCGGCTGTAGCCGTCCACGAAGAGCGAGTGGATCTTCCTGGGCCGCACGCGGCCCTCCAGGCGCGATCCGTAGACCCCGCCCAGGTTGCACACGAAATCGGGAACGTACAGCACGCCTTGTCGGGCGAGGGCCGGACCCACGCCGTCGACGAGAGGGCAGTTGGCGGCGGGCGCGATGATGGCCGCGCGAACCCGGCTGACGTTCTGGTGATGGATGCACCAGGGCCGCGCGGCGGGAACCAGGAGGTCCGCCTCCAGCTCCAGCAGCGCCTCCAGGGGAATCGCTCGGCTGGAAAAAGGTCGCTCTTCGATGAACACGTCGCCGCAGGCCGCCCTGGCCGCGAGCAGCGACTGCACGTCGAAGCCAGCGCGGTCGTAGGCCGCACCACGGTGGTTGGACACCGCGACTATTCTGGCTCCCAGGCCGGACAGCTCCTCGGCCAAGCAGGATCCCACCCGCCCCAAGCCCTCGATGGCCACGCGCAGCCCCCTCGGCGCGAGCCCCTTGTGGCGGCAGGCGCCCAGCGCGGCTCCCAGCACGGAAAGGGCGGTGTAGTGCGCCGAGTCGGGCATGCGGGTGGCCGGCAAGCCCGCGGCGACGCGCATCAGGTTGATGTCGCCCTCGCCGGTGTTCAGGTCGGTCCACGGGATGTATCGGCCGGCCTTCAGGATCGGCGAGAGCTGCCGCCCGAAGGCGCGCAGGAGCGCGGCCTTCTTCTCTTGCGTACAGCGATTCGGGATGACGATGCCAGCCTTGGCGCCGCCGATGGTGGCGTCGTTCAGGAAGGCGTACTTGAGCGTCATGGCTCGTGCCAGCGCCTTGACCTCATCGAGGCTGACGTCGGGGCTCACGCGAACGCCGCCGCAGGAGCGTCCTCCCATGGAGGAGTCGATCACCAGGAACCCGTGCAGGCCGAGGGCCGGATCCTCCAGCCTGCGAACGAGCTGCGGCTGATGGTTCATGGCGTCAGATCCGCTCCGGCTGGGGAACATCCGAGATGACCACCTTGCGTTTTCCGCTCGCATCGGTGGCAATGTCCGTGGGCGTGACCGTGCGGATCTCCACCTGCATGCTCGGGCCGAGCAGCCTGCTGGCGTAGCCCGCCAGCCTGTCTTGTTGCGCCGGGTTCCAGCCCGCGCTGGGCACGACCAGGATCGTGAGCTTGTCAGCTGACTCCTGGACGAACTGGGCCAATCCGATCCCGGTCACGAACTCGGGCAGGATGAAGATGGCGGTGATGTACCTTCCCTCGGGGGTCACGATGATGTCCTGGACGCGGCCGCGGATGGCCTCCACCAGGGGCAGGCTGCGCCCGCAGGGGCAGCTCCGGGGCTCGCTGGGGACCTCGATGATGTCGCCGATGTCGAAGCGGATCAGCGGCATGGCCCGGTTGTACAAGGATGTGCCCACGGCCCTGCCGGCCACCACACCCGCCCTGTCCGTGGGCTGGCGATCGAGGATCTCCAGCACCCCGTAGTCCGCATTGACGTGGTATCCCCCCTCTGGGCACTGGCAGATGGCGGCGGTGCGCTCCATGTGACCGTAGGAGTCCAGCACCGGGCATCGCAGCGTGGACGAGATCAGCGCCCGGCAGGCCTCGGAGAGCACTTCGCCAGTGGAAAAAGCAGCTTTGAAGCTGATGTCCCGAATGCCCGCCTCGTCCAGGCAGCGCGCAAAGAAGAACAAGGTGGAGGCCAGGCCCTTGATGTACCTGGGCCGGTGGCGACGGATGGCCGCGGCCATGACGGCAGCGTCTCGCTTCGAGACCCGACCGCCGTCCAGGACCAGCCGCCTGAGCCAGGATTGCCAGTGGCACGGTGCAGCGCGCAGCTCAGGCCGGTGCAGGAAGTGGTTGGTGCTCAGCTCGGCGAAGCGGTCTCCCAGCCGGTAGCCCGCCCAGCTCCAGTGTCGCCAGTAGTAGACGAACTCCAGCGCGTTCGAGTCTTTGTCCAGCAGGAACTCGAGGGGCTCACCCGTGGTTCCGCTGGTGGAGTGGGCTTTCGGCAGGTAGCGAAACGCGCAGCCGGACCGCAGCTGCGCCCCGGCACTGCGGGCGGCTCGCTTGCTCAGCAGCGGCAAGCGGACCAGGTCGGAGGCGCCTTCCACATCACGGGGATCGATGCCCTGCCTGTCGAACAGCTCCCGGTAGTAGGGTACGTCTTGGTAGGCATGGCGGATGGTGGCCCGCAGCCTCTTGTCCTGGAAGCTCCGCAGCTCGGCGGGAGAGAACCACTGGCTGCGCACCAGGATGCGATGCAAGCGCAAGATGGTCAGCGGATAGCAGAAGTCCCGGGCGTTGAAGTCGATGGCCATGCCCGAGGGAACTAGCACAGGCCCCGGGGCGAGGCAAAGCGTGCCGCGGCCCGCCCGTCAACACCGTAGCCGTCGCCGTCGTAGTCCAGGAACCAGGTGTCGGTGACGTCCTCGTCGATCTCGCCGTTGCGGTCGTCGTCTACATCGTCGCAGATCTCCTCGTTGCCCGGGTAGGCATTGGCGTCGTCGTCGTCGCAATCGCTGCCCGAGAGCACGTAGCCGGCGGGTTTCTCGCAGGCCTCGACGGGCTCGGCGGGATCGCCGAAGCCGTCCTCGTCGGCGTCCAGGTAGTAGGTGGTCTCCACCTCTTCGTCCGTCTCGCCGTCGCAGTCGTTGTCCACGCCGTCGCAGAGCTCGGTGGCGCCGGGGTGCACCTCTTCGTCCTCGTCGTCGCAGTCCTAGTCGGCTTCGTAGCCGTCGTCGTCCAGGTCGCCGTCCTGGACCTCGGGCCCGGCGCTGTCCGTGCCGGGCTTGCTGTCGCAGGCGGCCAGCAGAGACAGAGCCAGGAAGGCGGAGGGAAGGAGGGGGAGCTTCATGGCGTTCCTCGCGGGATGTCGGGCGGGGGGCGGTACCCGACATGCTGGGGTGGGTATACACCCCGGATCCCTGCTCCTGCGGTGGCCGTCCTGGAACGCGTGCGGGACCTGGAGGAGAGTCAGAGAGTGGGACCGGGCCCTCGTCTCTCTCTACGAGGAGAATGGCGCCGGACAAAGAGCCTGGTCCGGGCGCGCAGGACAAAGAAATGGAGCAGAGAGCGGTAATAAAAAGGGCTGTGGCGCGATACGCCGCGAAGAAGGCAGGCCCGCCGCGCGTAGTCCCCGGCAAAATCCCGCACGCGGCCGAAGGACCCCGCAGGGGATACCGCAGCGCCTGAGATCTGCTCCCGGTACGCTTCCGCGAGGAAGGGATCGGCCAGCGCTCCCGTGGAGACCATGATGGCATCACAGCCGGTGCGTTCCCGGCAGGAGAGGATGTCGCCCACCGAGCGGACGCCGCCACTGTACACCACGGGGATGGAGAGGCGCTCCCTGATGGCGCGGATCGTGTCCTGGTCAGCGGCCCCGTCGAAACCCTGATACGGGGTTCGGGCGTGCACGATGAGAGCCGAGATGCCCGCCTCCTCTGCGCGCTGCGCGAAGCCGCGCATGTCCTGCCGGTCTCCACTGGGAAGGAGCCGTATCTTCGCGGTAAGCGGCTTTGCGGACGCGGCAGCCAGCCTCTTCATGATCGAAAGCGCCAGCTCCGGCCGCTCCATCAAGGCGATCCCCATGCCCCGTGAGGTTGCCAGCTTCAGGGGGCAGCCCAGGTTCACATCAAAGGCATCGGCCCGGTCCTCGAGAAGGGAGAGGGCCCGGATCATGTCTTCGGCATCGCAGCCCATGAGTTGGATGATCAGGGGGGTGTCGTCGCTTGAGGTGCGCTCCTCCCTGCCCAGGATGTCGATGATACGACCATCGCCGCTCTGCGCGACGGCACGGGCATCGACGGAGCCGATACAGGTCACATCCCAGCCGTGGTCCCTGAAGGCGAGCCGCAGCGGCAGGTTCAGTATGCCCGCCATGGGTCCGAGAACGAGGGTGTTTTCCCTAAGGACATCCATACTTCTCGATGCACCTCCTCGCCGCACAGCAGCGGAAGCCCTTGTGGGCAGGTGAGAACCTCCGGCTGAGCATCCCCTTCTTGCGCCTGAGCGCCAGCTCCCGCCGGTGCAGCTCAGCGAGGGGCAGATCGCGTATGTTGCCGACATGGGCCGCCAGCCCGAAGCAGTGCCGTATGTTGCCGGAGACATCCAGAAATGGACTCGTTTCGAAGCGGCACCGCAGCTTCTGCTGAAGCCGGAACCGCCACCCAAGGATGCCGCGCAGCCGGGCAAAGAGATCCTCCACCTGGGCCGTTGACACTGCAAGCTCCTGGACACGGCCTGCGGCGGGCCCGCTTCTGATCAGCGTCTCGACGATGCAATCGAGATCCTCGGCGCGGCAGAACCGCGCCACCCCTGGAATCTGTTCCAGGTTGGGCCTGGTGACGATGGATTCGATCTGCAGGCGGGACTCGACAAAGGCCATGGAACGCGCTCCCGCGTAGCCCTCCTCGAGCAGGAAACACAGTCCTGCGGGAATGCCGGTGACCGCTCCGGTGGCGTCCTGGTACTCTCTCCAGGCTGGAGCATGGTCAATACCCGCGAGGCAGCGGTAGTGCTCCCTTGACAGCGAATGAAGCTTGCACACCACTGCGACGCCTTGCCTGTAGAGCCGGTAGGCGGTCTCACGGTCCACGAGGGAGCCGTTCGTGAACACCTTCACCTGGAGCCCCTGCTCCAGAATGAAATCGACAAGGGGGAAAAAAAGCTCGTCCAAGAGGGGTTCGCCCTCGCCGGGGATGACGACCTGCCCAGCTCCCATCTTCGCGGCCTGCAGCACTGCGGACTCGAGCTCCCGGAAGGTCAGCTTGTCAGGGGGCTCCGAGCCCGTTTCCGAGCAGCAGTATCTGCAGCGGAAATTGCAGCGCCGCGTCAGAGAAAGCCCCAGGGATTTGATTCTCATGGAGTCCTTCCGTGAAAGCGCATCGCAGCAGAGCTTGGCAGTCCATGGAAAATCGGCCGTTGCGAATCAGGCACGCGCAGCCCCTCCGTCACCTCATCCTCGCGGGATGTCGGGCGGATTGCCTGTGCCCGACGCGCTGGAGTGAGTATACCCCCTGGATCCCCGCTCCGGCGGGGGACGGCGCCGGTGTATAATCAATCCTCCGTTTTCGAGGAGCCATGCCGCCTCCCGCTCCCACGCTTGCGCGAAGCACGCTGCTGGCCTTGGCGCTCTGCGGATCCTCGCTCGCCCGTCCGGCCGGTGCGGGCAGCCCCTGCCCGCGCGCAGAGCTGGAGAGCTGCGCCGACGCGGCCCTGGAGGAGGCCGAAGCCAAGGAGCCCGACTTCGCTCTTGTCGTCGAACGCCTGCGCGCGGCCTGCGACGGGGGTGTGATGCGGGCCTGCGTGGGGCTGGGGGAGCGCTTCCAGCGCGGAGAAGGGGTCGACAAAGACGACCGGCGGGCGCTGGAGCTCTACCAGCAGGCCTGTGATGCACTACGATCCGGGCGTCTGGGAGGCCATGGACGGGGTGCTGATGCCCCTCTGGGGGCAGGTGGTCTCCACGGGCCTGCAGCAGGTCGCACTGCTGGCGCTGGCCATCGGCCTGCTGGCGGGCTTGAGCGCGCTGCGCCACCGGGGGAGCCCGCGCCCGCAGAAGCGCGGCCTGCTGCTGGCGGATCTGCGCCGCGCGCTGGCCCTGGGCCGGCCGCCGCACGCCAGCCTGCTCGCCGCGGCGCTCGGCGCCCTGGCGGTCAACGGGGTGGCCATGGGGGTCGTCATGTGGGCTCAGCAGCGCTGGCAAGACATCGACGCCACCAGCGTCGAGCTGATCTCCGGATGGCTGCGCGGAGCCTCCTCCTGGGAGCTCTGTCTGCTGGTTCCCATGATGGTCGTCTTCGTGCCCCTGTGCGAAGAGCTGCTCTTTCGGGGGTGCATCTGGGACGCCATGGATCGCTGGCTGCCCTCTCCGCTGGTACTGGTAGGCAGCACGCTGCTGTTCGCGGCCTTCCACTTCAGCCCGCTGCACGTCCTGGGCGTCCTGCCCTTCGGCCTGTTCGCAGGCTGGATCCGGCTCACCTCGGGATCCGTGTACGCACCCGTGGTTGCCCACGTGGTCTACAACGCTGGCGCGGTCAGCTTGTTCAGCCTGACTGCGGACTCGGCCGACGCTGCGCCCCCGCCCGCCGCAGCCGCGGGGGCCGTGGCGGCCGTAGCGGGGATCGCCGTGCTGGCGACGATGTTCGTGGCGTGGCGGGGTCGGACCGGAGCGACAAGGGACGCAACGAAGGCTCCATCCTAGCGACAGGATCTCCTGGACCCTGCCGCCGTGCTTCCATAGATCCACAGCGCCATGAAAGCCCCTCGCCGACGCCACAAGCTCGCCCAGACCAAAGGCACGTGAATGTCCCAAAAGACACTCACCCTCAACGCATTGATCACAAAGCTCGATCGGGCGTGCAACATCCTGCGTACCAAGATGGATGCGTCCGACTACAAAAACTACATCTTCGCGCTGCTGTTCCTGAAGCGGCAGAGTGACGAGTTCGAGCGGCGCCAGCAGGAGGTCATTCGCGAGCAGCGGAAAAAAGGGCGTCCGGAGGCCTTTGTGATGAAGGAGGCCGAGAACCCGAACCGCTACGCAGGCTCAGACACGTCCTTCTTCGTCCCCGCGGAGGCGCGCTGGGAGAACCTGGAAAAGAAGGAGGGGATCGCGCACAGCATCGATGAGGCGCTCGAAGCCATCGAGAAGGCGAACGGCAGTGCGCTCAAGGACGTCCTGACCCCCATCAAGTTCCAGAGCACGAGCCAGAACACCGCCCTCAACAACGCAACGCTCGCCGAGCTGATGGAGCACTTCGAGACGATGACGCTCCACAACGAGGCATTCGAGTTCCCGGACCTGCTCGGAGCTGCCTACGAGTACCTCATCAAGTACTTCGCCGACGCCACCAAGAAGAAGGGCGGCGAGTTCTACACGCCGAGCCAGGTCGTCCGGTTGATGGTCAACCTTCTCAATCCGCAGGAAGGCCACGCCATCTACGACCCAACCGCGGGGTCGGGTGGCATGTTGATCGAGTCGACGCGCCACGTAGATGAGCACGGTGGCGACTCGCGGAAGTGCTTCCTGGCCGGGCAGGAGATCAAGCCCCCCACCTGGATGATCTGCAAGATGAACATGATCCTCCACGGCATCTCCAGCGCCGACATCCGACGGGGCGACACGTTGGAGGATCCGCTCCACCGCGTGACCCACAACGAAGTCGAGAGCCTGCGCAAGTTCGACAGGGTCATCGCCAATCCGCCCTTCTCCCAGAACTACTCCGAGAAAGAGGTCGCCAAGAAGGCGTTCGACCGCTTCCCGTTCCAGATGCCCTCTTCCGGCAAGAAAGCGGACTTCATGTTCGTCCAGCACATGGTGGCGTCGCTCAAGGACGACGGAATGGCCGCGGTCGTCATGCCCCACGGCGTGTTGTTCCGCGGCGGCGAAGAGAAGAACTACCGCACCCACCTGGTCGAGGAGGGCTTGCTCGATGCGGTGATCGGCCTGCCTTCGAACTTGTTCTACGGGACCGGCATCCCGGCCTGCATCCTCGTCATCGGCAAGGCAGGACGCGAAGCGCGGGACTCGGTCCTGTTCATCAACGCGGACCACGAATACGCCGCGCTGCGCAACCAGAACGCGTTGCGCCCCGAGGACGTGGAGAAGATCGGGTTCGCCTACCGCGAACGTCCGGACGACGAGCCAGCGTACTGTCGCGTCGTGCCTCGATCCGAGCTCGAAGAGAACGAGTTCAACCTGAACATTCGGCGCTATGTCGACAACGCTCCGCCACCCGAGCCCCACGACGTGCGGGCGCACCTGCATGGCGGGATCCCCATCGCCGAGGTGGATGGGAACGTCTCCGCGCTCGGGCCCTACTTCGCTGCCTACGCGGGACTGCGCGAGACTCTCTTTTCGGCCGACCGGCCCGGCTACCTGAGCTTCGCCGACACCATCCGCAGGAGGGACGACATCAAGACCGCCATCGAGGCCTCCCCCGGCGTCACTGGCGCCCATGCGGCGTACTGGCAGATGCTCAACCAATGGTGGAACGGGCATCGTGCCCGGTTCGAGGCCCTTCATGGGGTCAAGCCCCTGGAGTTCCAGCGTGAGCTCGTCCGCTCGATGCTGTCCGCGCTCGAGGACCAGGCCCTGCTCACGGACCACCAGGTGCGCGGCGCGGTAGCCAACTACTTCGACGTCATCGCTGCCGACATCCGCTCGGTCGCCGCCAGCGGGTGGAGCTCGGTGCTCATCCCGGACGACCAGCTGATGCAGCTCTACTTCCCGGAGGTGCTCGAACGCCAGGCGGAGATCGAAGCGCGCGTACTCGAGATCGACGCCATGTTCGACGCCGCCAGCAGCGCGGAGAACGAGGACGCCGACGACAGCGACGACGACACGTCTGCCGAGGGCGTGCTCTCAAAGACGCAACTCAAAGAGCTCAACGCCGCGCTCCGGAAAGCCAGGGCCGATCTCAAGGCGGACAAGAAGAGCCTGCGCGTACTCAGCGCCGACCTGAAGAAGGCGGAGAAGGCCCACGCCAGGGAGAAGAAGGCCGGACAGGGGCGCAGCGGCGGATTCGACTGGGAAGCGCGTATCAGCCTGCTCGCGCGCGAGAAGACGAAGCTCGAGACCAAGCTGGGACGCTCGCAAGCCGAAAAGGCGCGACTCGAGGCGAAGAAGGCGGGCCACAAGGCGCTCGAAGATGAGCGCAAGCTGCTGAAGGCCGAGCTGAAGCTCATCCACGGCAACGCGGACGAGAACCTCGACCAGGCGCGTGAGGGCATCTCCGAGGCGGACGCCAAGCGAGCCATTGAACAAAGCCGCTGGCGCGGCAACTGGTGGTAGGCGCAGCGCTGGCGGCCAC
>CAYVQL010000219.1:0-19278 GCA_964454135.1 uncultured Enterobacterales bacterium
CCCCCCCGCCCCCCACCACGACCCCGACCACCACCACGACCACGCCCCCGACCACGCCCCGCCCACGACCACGCCCCAACCGGAGCCCCCCCTCATGCGCCCCAAGCCCCTCGCCATGCCGGGACCCTTCCCCCGCTTCGATGAGCGGGACACGGTCTTCGCCCGGGCTCGACTGCGTCCGGGGGAAGAACGCTACCAGGCCTACTACCAGCGCCACCCCGAGCGGCAGGCCGGGGACGATCGCACCCGCCGGCTGCGGGGCCTGGCCTCACCGGGGGGCCGGCGCTTCCGCCCCCTCGAGGCGGCCCTGATCAAGGCCCAGTTCTCGGCCTCCGACCTGGTGGCCGCGGCCCTGGAGCGGGATGAGGCCGGTCACCCCAGCGGCCTGGGACCGGGCCCTGCCGGCGAAGGGAGCGCCCAAGCGGCGCATGGGCCGGAGCTCACGGCCCGCATCAAGCGCGCCGCCCGCTTCCTGGGCGCCGACGACGCGGGCGTGACCGCGCTGGATCCGGGCCTGGTCTACAGCCACCGCGGAGTGCCCCTGGCGCGCCACGGCCGGCCCGTGGCGTTGGAGCACGAGCTCGCCGTGGTGCTGGTCTTCGCCATGCGCAGCGCCTACATCGCCTCGGGCCCGGAGCTGGCTGCCACGGCCGAGACCGCGCGCGTCTACCAGCAGCTGGGGGCGGCCAGCTTCGCGCTGGCCAGCCTGCTGCGGCGCCTGGGCTTCGAGGCCCGCGCCCACGTGGACGCCAACTACCTGGTGATCTGTCCGCCCCTGGCCGTGCGGGCCGGGCTGGGGGAGCTGGGCCGCAACGGCGTGCTGGTGCACCACCGGCTGGGCCCCGCCGTGCGCCTGGGCGTGGTGACCACCTCGGCGCCCCTGCGGGCGGACCGGCCGGGCTGCTGGGGCATCGCCGATTTCTGTCGCAGCTGCGAGAAGTGCGCCGAGCACTGTCCCTCGGGATCGGTGGCCTGCGGCCAGCCCGTGATGGCCGGCGGAGGACAGCGCTGGCCCCTGCGCCCCGAGCGCTGCTACCACTACTGGCGCAGTCAGGGCAGCGACTGCGGCATCTGCCTGCGCGTCTGTCCCTTCTTCAAGCCCAACACGCCGCTGCACGACCTGGTGCGGCGCGTCGTCGCGCGCACGACGCGCTTCAATCGGCTCTTCGTACGGCTTGACGACCGGTTCTACGGTGCCGAGCCGCGATCCTCGCCCTTGGACCCCTGAGGCGCCAAGCTCCTGCTGATCCGCATGCCCCGCTCTCTCAGGGCCTGGAACACGGGTTCGCAAGGTACGTCCCGCGCTGGAGAGAGCAGGCCCGTCCCGCAGATGGTGCCGTCCAGCAGCAGCTGCGCGGCGATGGAGGCGGTGAAGCCCACGCTGCGGTTCATGGCGAACAACCCGGTCTTTGCATCGCGGCGGTCCAATAGGTCCCAGCAGACCTGGTGGGGAGCGCCCTGGCGCAGGCCCCAGGCCTGGGCTCGCAGCGCCACCAGGTCCGCTTCGTCCTCGCCGTACTGCAGCCGCGGCTCCAGGTGGCGGGCCAGGAAGGCGATGGGCGAGCCCGCGTCGTCCGCCTGGCCTTCCAGCAGCCCCAGTTTCGACAGCAGACGCCAGGCCTCGCCGTGACCCGGCCAGCGCAGGGTGAAGCGCGCCATGTCCTGCAAAGCAGCCCCTTGCAGGCCGAAGCGCGCGATGTAAGCCAGGGCGTCGCCATTGGGCGTGCCCTCCAACTCGCCCAGCTCGGACATGCGGATGGTGCGCCGTTGCTGCGGCTGGAAGATCTCCTGGCCGGGGATCCGCAGATCCCGGCCCCTCCGGCGCAGGCGTGCCGAGCGCCGATAGGCCTCCAGCACACCTGGAAAGCTCCAGCTGATCTTGTAGCGCAGGGGGTCCGTGGCGCACTCGGGCGCCGGGATGCCCCCGCCGAAAGAGAGCAGGCCGTGCACCTCGTCCAGCTCGTCCAGGGCGGCGCGGCAGAGCAGCAGGTCGATGCCCGGGTCCAGGCCCATCTCGGGCAGCAGCGCCAGGCCGCGCTCTCGCGCCTGGTCGTGCAGCTGCCCCAGCTGGCGGGTGTAGCTGGTGCTCACGAAGGGCACGCCGGCTGCCAGCGCCCCCTGGGCCACAGGCTGCTGCAGCTCGGGGGGCACCATGCAGACCGCGACGTCGGCCCCCGAGCGACGGATCAGGGTCGCCATGGCACCTGGATTGAGGACGTCGACGGGCTCCAGGCCCTGAGGGCGCAAATCCAGGGCGTCCAGCTGCGCGCTGGCGGCCTGCGGGTCCGCATCGGCGGCCACGACCCGCAGCGAGCCGCTGCGCAGCAGGTCGAAGACCGTGGCCCGGCCCTGCAGGCCGATGCCGACGATCAGGACGGTTCCGCGCTCAGGCATCCATGTCCTTCCAGCGCTTGGCCAGCTGTCCGAAGATCACCAGCGCGATGGCAGCGGCCACGCCGATGGCCGCGAAGGGCAGCCAGACCACCAGCTGGGGACTGTAGGTGTCCCATAGCAGCTGGGTGGCTCCGGCGGCGTCCAGGCCCATCACCTCCATCAGCTTGGCGAAGGCGTCGGGCCGGGCGATGCCCAGGGCCTGCTCCAGGCTGGCCACGTCGCCATCCCACTGCACCTTGGCGGCCAAGGGGGACTCGGTCGCCAGGTACTTCTGCGCCAGCACGGCCTTTTCGCCGTAGTGGCCGTAGACGTAGCCGGCCATCTTGCTGCCGGCGAAGCCGCCGATGCCGACGGGGATGTTGACGTAGCCCAGGTAGAGGCCCTTCTTGCCCGGAGGCGCGATCAGGCCCAGGTACTCGTTCTTCTTGGGGCCGGTGAGCATCTCGCCCAGGGAGAAGAAGACGATGCCCAGCACAAGGATCCAGCCGTTGCCCGTCAGCCCGGCCACCAGCGTGCCACCCACGGCCATGGCCATGCCCAGAACCATGCATTCCAGGGTGCGCATGCGGCGCACCAGCCAGGCGATGGGGATCATCAGCAGTACGATCATGGCCGCATTGGTGCTGATCAGGATCTCCTGGGGCACGTAGCGCAGGCCCGCGGCGTCCAGCTTGGTGAAGGAGCCCAGCACGGGGATCTTCTCCATGACGGCCGCCACGCCGCTGCTGTCCACCCAGTCGCTGATGAAGTTGGGGTGCAGATCCCAGACCTGGTACATCATCAGCCAGAAGCAGGACATGATCAGCAGCCAGGCCACCAGCCGCGGCTCGGCGATGTTGCGCATGGTGCGCATGAAGACCTGCCACACGCCCTCGGTCTTGTTGGCGC
This sequence comes from uncultured Enterobacterales bacterium, assembly GCA_964454135.1. Taxonomy (GTDB): domain Bacteria; phylum Myxococcota_A; class UBA796; order UBA796; family JAFGLY01; genus CAYVQL01. The sequence continues at coordinate 3,283 of CAYVQL010000219.1, forward strand.
CCGAGGGCACGTCCTTGAAGGTGAAGAGCATCAGCAGGTTGAGGGAGGTGAAGCCGGCGGACATGAAGAACATGCGCCGCCACTCCCCCACGCTGTGATCGCCTATCAGCCAGCTGGCCAGGAAGGGCCCAATCAGGGCACCGACGTTGACCACCCAGTAGAAGATGCCCCAGCCCAGCGAGGAGACATCCTTGGTCAGGTTCTGGGCCAGCGAGCCCTGCAGGGCGGGCTTGAAGAAGGCCGTGCCCGTGGCCAGGATGATCACACCCAGGAAGAAGCTCCAGTAATCGCGGGCGTAGGCCATCACGATGTAGCCGGCCATATTGGCCGAGACCGCGCCGGCCAGCACGCGCTTGTAGCCGTAGCGATCCGCGAAGCCGCCCGTGAACATGGGCAGCACGGACTGGAAGACGAACCACCAGGCGTAGATGGTGCCCTTGTGGGCTGCCGTGAGGTGGAGCCCGCCCGGATCGTCGGCCTGCATGATGTAGACCGGCACCACGGCTCGCAGGCCGAAGTAGGCCAGGCGCTCCCACATCTCGATGGTGTTCAGGGTCCAGTAGGTGCGACCCAGGACCGACTCTTTCTTGGCTGCTGCTGCGCTCATCCTGCTGCTCCGGTTCCTGTCTGCGATGCTGCGAGCCTATGGGGCTGTGGCCCGGCGTCAAGGGCTGCCTTCGTCTTCGCTGCGAAAGCCCAGGCTGGCGTCTTCGCTCAACAGGCGGAAGAGCGCCTCGGCGAAGCGCCTATTGGCGCCGGCCGAAGGGTGGGTCTCCATCGGTGAGACGTAGAACGCCGGATCCCGCTTTCCGGTGGGGGAGGGTTCGTCTTCGATCAGCGTGGCGACCCGGAAGCCGGCATCGCGAATGGGCTGCAGGATGGCGCGATCCACGGGCTTGCCGCGGTGAAAGGCCGGTCCGTAGTCCACGTAGAGGGCCCCCTGGCGCGGCAGCAGCTCCAGTGCGCACTCCAGCAGACAGCGGTGCCTCGAGGGGCCGCTGCCGAAGACCAGGGCTTCTGCCTCCTCCTCGTCCTCGGGCGTGAGAGCGGCCATGGGCAGGCGGCGGCAAGGCTGGAAGGCGCGCCGCAGCTCGGGGTCCAGGGCCAGCCGGGGTCGCTTGATCAGCAGGTCGTCGCCCACCACGCAGAACAGGTAGAGGTCGGCCTGCCACAGGGCCAGAGATGTCCGGTACTTGGTCATATGGTCCAGCAGCTGATCCCCGGGCTCGCAGAGGGGGATCAGGCGCGTGGGCCGCATGGCGTCCAGGCGGGGCTGCAGCAGGGCCACCCAGCGCCGCTCCTGTCGCAGGCCCTGGCCCCAGCAGAGCGAGTCGCCCAGCACGACGATGGTGTACGTCTCCTCATCCTCCTTGGAGGTCGGCAATGCGGGTGCTTCACCGTAGAGCTGGCGCAGGTAGCGCGTGCGCTCGCCGAAGGCCTGCAGGGGCGGAGGCTGCCGGAAATCGGGGAAGTAGCCGTGGGCCACGCTCTTGCGGTAGTAGAACTTGTCGAAGAACCAGCGCTCGGCAGCCAGGGAGGCGCAGTAGACGGCCAGGAAGCTGGCGGCGATGGCCAGCATGATCCTGGCGGCCAGGCTGCGTGCTTTCTTCGAGAGAGGCGTGCGCATCGGAGCAGTCTATCCCGAGCGTTGCGGCTGGCGGGTCGCTGGGATTGGCCGCGCTGGGATAGTCTGAGCGCTCGCCCGGGAGCCCTCATGAAGCAGCTGTTACAAGGCTATGTCGGCGTCAAGTTCCACCCGCAGAGGATTCCAGGTCCCGTACCCCCGGAGCTGGCTGCGCTCTACCCACGCTTCCGGCGCGCCGGTGAGCGCCTGGACGCCCACGGCATGGCCCCTGCCAACGGCGGAAACATGAGCGTGCGCCTGGGCCCGGGTCTGGTCGTCACCGCCTCGGGCAGCAACCTGGGCATCCTGGAACCGCAGGAGCTGGTCTGGGTGGCGAGCGCCGATCCCGAGCGCGAGCTGGTGCGGCATCGGGGGAGCGTGCTGCCCTCTTCCGAGGCCATCATGCACTGGCTGGTGCTGCAGGCCCGACCGCAGGCCCAGGCCGTGGTGCACGCCCACGATCCCCTCGCCACGCGCCAGGCCCTGCTAGCCGAACGCCTGCCCGAGACCCTGCGCGAGGAGCCCTACGGCACGGTGGCCCTGGCGCGCTTGGCCATCCGGACCTTTGGCCGCGACGAGCCCATCATCGTGCTGCGCGAGCACGGCTACGTCTGTGCCGGGCCCAGCCTGGAGGCGGTGATCGACACCATCGTGGACACGCACCTGAAGCTCTTGGGTCGCGGCTAGGGCCCCTCAGTTGCCGCGATGGCGCGCCCAGAAGCGCTCGATGGATACCACCAGGGTCGCCAGGCGCTGCTCGGGGTCCGGGGGCCAGCCGTTGACCTCGTTGTGGAACATGACGCCATAGAGCACGCCGCCGCCTGTCTCGTCGCGCTTGCGGACGCTGCCCGTCAGCTGGGCCTCTTGCTGATCGAGGGCGAGCTGGATGGTCAGCTGCGTGTCCAGCTCGAGCGCAGGATCGTTCTGTTTGGAGAAGCGCAGCTGGATGCCGGCGTGGCTGATGTCCAGCGCACCGGCCGTTCCCAGCACGCGCCCCCCATGAAGGACCCTCATCTTGAGACGGCACTCTGGCAGCACGGGTACGCGGAAGTGCCCGCGCAGCGAGATGGCCAGCTGCGTCGGGATGCCGAGCAGCAGCATGTTCGGCGGCGGTACCTGGCCGGGGCCCACCATGCGCTCACGGGAGACGAAGACGCAGGTGCGCTGTTGGTGGGAGAAGGACACGCTGCAGAGCGTCTGCGGCCTCGGACGCTGGCCGCTCCCGGAGCTGGGCTGCAAGCGTAGCGTGAGGTGCTCCTCGCTCAGTCCCGCAAGGGTGGCCGCGCGCGTGAGCAGCAGGTCGGGCCAGGTGACCACGGCGGCCACGCGGGCGTCGCAGCTCTCCAGCAGCAGGGCTCTGGAGGCGGGGTCGAGGCTCTTGGGGGGGCTGGGGAGCGCCGGTTTCGCAGCCTTGGCCGACTGCCGGGAGGCAGGTTGGGCTGCGGGCTTCGGGGCTCCCCTCTTCTTGCTCCACCAAGCCACGGGAGTTCCTCCTGCTCTAGGTGCCTATCGGTATGCAGCTGGAAAACTTAATACCACGCGCGCCATCGTGCGGCTCAAAGTCCCCCCAACACCATGTAGGCCGCGCCGGCGTCATTTCCGGTCCCGTCGTGACCGGCGGCCCCTACCAACACGTCGGCGTAGCCGTCGCCATCCACGTCGCCCGCTCCAGCGACGGCCTCGCCGGCGTGATCGGAGATGTTGCTGCCAGCAGGACAAGGGTCGGCAGGGCAGGGGAGCTGGGCATGGGTATTCTCCGCTCTCAGCGCGGCAGCCGGCTTGCCCGGGCTTGTGCGTGGATCCCTATTCTTCCACGAAGAGCACGGCCGAGCCCACCGCCCCCATGGCCCAGTCGGTCAGGGCGTCGTCTTCCACCCAGGCATTCATGGCGCGGTCCAGCATGTCGGGGATGAAGAAGCTGGCCATGCCGTCGGCGTCGGCCGGGGAGCACTGCATCATGTCCGGGATCCAGTCCTCCGGGTCGCAGTCCTCGGCGTTGCCCAGCACCTCGCTGTCCAGCAGGGGGGCCACCACCGTGGCGATCATCACCACGTCCTCGCCGCTGGCGGACGCCGCCTGGGCGGCCTCGAGCACCGTCTGCTGCTGGGCTTCCGAGAGACCCGGCGCCAGCAGGGGCTCCAGCAACAGGGGGTAGAACCAGTCGCCGGGCTGGGCGGTCCAGCTGTGGCTGAGCAGGTGCTCCACCTCGCTGACGGACTCTTCCGCCAGCACGCTGCCCAGTGCGGCGCTCTGCAGGGCCTCGTCGCTTTCCACTGCACCGCCGGCCACGACGCGCAGCAGGCCTCCCTCGGCGCGGGCCACCTGCAGCTCCAGGCTCACCTCGGCACCCCCGGCGGGCAGGGGCACCTGGTCGCCCAGCTCGTAGACCTGGTCGCCGACGGTCAGGCTGGCCAGCAGCTGGGCCGAGGCGGGCGTGCGCGTCACGAAGCTGTGGCGGGCCGCCATGCCGTCCAGCAGGCCCTGCAGATCAGCGCTCTGCACGCGCACGTAGGTGGTGGGGAAGCCGGGCAGGATCACGGCGTGGCGATCGCTGCCCCCCACCAGGCCCACGTGCTCACCCCGTGACAGCATGGCCTCGTACCAGCTTAGGCCCTGGGCCGAGGCCAGCATTCCCTGGGTCTGCGCGGCGCGCCGATAGGCGGCGCTGGCTGCGCCATGGGAAGCCTGCCAGGATTTCAGGTCGTCCTCGCTGATGGCTGGCGAGGCCAGGGCCCAACCGCAGTTCCAGATCTCGATGGTGTCGAAGCCGTTGGCGTCCCAGGGGAAGGGGATGTCGGGGAGGAAGGGGTGGTTGGGGGAGAAGAGGGCGCCCTGGGCATGGGCGTGCTCGATGCCGGCCTGGATGTCCTCCAGGCTGACGCCGTCGTCACCCGGATCGTGGTCCACGAGCTCGCTGACGCCGGGCGTGTTGGCGTGGCCCGTGCTGCCGAACTCCTCGCTGGGCACCATCACCAGCTCGTCGGAGGCGAAGTCCGGGTCGCTGTTCTGGCTGACCGTGCGGTGGTCGGACAGCGCCAGGAAGTCGAGCTGGTTGTCGGCGTACTCGGGGTGGTAGGCCAAAAAGGCCGGATCCCGCAGGTACTCGGCCAGCGCGATGACCGTGGCCACGTCGTCGAAGCCGTCGCTGTGGGTGGTGTGGTTGTGCAGGTCGCCCCGCAGCCAGCCCTCTTCGCGCAGGGCGATCTGGGGGGGCAGGGGTACGCTGGCGGCTGTGTCGGCGCTGTCCCGCTCGTCTTTGCAGGCCAGCAGAGCCAAGGGGCAGAGGATCATCCAGGCGCGCATCTTCGCTCCCGCGGGCTGGCAAGGCACAAGGATACCCGGATTCCGTGAATCCGGCCGCCGGTATTCTCGCCTACGCGCGCACCTGTCGAGCCTGCGAACTGGTAGCGGAAGCCGGGGCGCTGCCGGACTATATTACGGGACTTGAATGAAAGGCCCTGGCTTGAACACCGCCCCGTCCACGAAGCTGCGCTATGGAGCCGCGGTGCCGCGCACGGCCGGGTCGAGCCTGCGAGAGAGGGACCATGCCTCCTGAAACGCCCATCGTGCTCAGCGTCGAGCAGGCCCTGAGCATGTCCTACGCCACCTTGCGCATGGTGCACCTGGGCTGGCGCGTGATCCGCATCGAGGCCACGCCCCTGCCTGGTCGCAAATCCAGGGGCGATCCCAACCGCTTCATCGGCCGCCCCGTGGCCGGCGAAGACCGCCACAGCTACTACGTGGCGCCCAATGTGGGCAAAGAGGCCATCGCCCTGGACCTGAAGCAGGAAGAGGGGCGCGCCCTGCTGCGGCGCCTGGTGCGCGAGCTGCCGGCCGACATCTTCTGCACCAATACCATGCCCGCCCGTCACCAGGCCCTGGGCTTCGACTACGACACGCTGCGCCGGGAGCGGCCCGAGCTGGTCTGGGCCAGCATCTCGGCCATGGGGCTCCAGCATCCCAAGGTGCCCGGCTACGACCCGATGATGCAGGCGCTCTGCGGCTATATGGACATCACCGGTCATCCCGACGGTCCGCCCCTGCAATGCGGCCCGCCCTTGGTGGACTACAAGGCGGGCGACGAGGCCTTCGCCCAGGTGCTGCTGGCGCTCTGGGAGCGGGAGCGCAGTGGGCTGGGTAAGCAGATCGATGTCTCCATGGCGCATGCGGCGGTGTCCTGGATGCACACCTTCCTGCCCATGCTGGACATGGGCAGCCCGCCCGAAGAGCTGCGGCGGGCCGGCAACGAGCACCGCCAGTTCATCCCGGTCAACGCCTACCAGGCCAGCGACGGCTACGTCTACATGGCGCTGGGCAGCGACGCCCAGTGGAACCGACTAGCGGCCCAGCCCATGTTCTCTTCGCTGGACCAGGAGCGCTTCCAGTCCAACGAGGGCCGGCGCCGGCACAGGGTCGATCTGCACGCCGGCATCGAGGCCATCACGCGCCGGCACACGGTGGCGCAGGTCTTCGATGTGCTGCAGGCGGCGTTCATTCCGCACTCGCCCATCACGCCCGTGGAGGAGGTGATGGAGCTGCCCTTCGTGGCCCAGTCCGCCCTGCGCACGCGGGCCCCCGACGGCCGCCAGGTGCGCCTGCCTCCGCCTGCCGTGCCCACGGAGCACCTGGAGGCGCTGGGCGGCGAGCTGCCCTTCGCCCCGGCGTACGGTGAGAACACGGATGACCTCTTGACAGAGGTCGGCCTCACCCAGGCCGAGATCTCCACCTTGAGGGAGCGAGCGGTGGTGGCCTGAGCCCCCAGCCCGGAGGAACCGAATTGCATCGCTACGACTACCACAAGCCCACCAGCCTGGCCCAGGCCTGGCAGCTGGCGGAAGAGATCCCCGGTGCGCGCTTCGTGGCCGGTGGCACGGATTTGCTGGTGCGCATCAAGCACGGCCATCAGCGGCCTCCGGCTTTGATCTCTCTGCGGGCGTTGCCCGAGCTGCAGGTGCTGGACGAGGCCGAGGAGCTGCGCATCGGCGCGGCCGTCCCCATGGGCCGGCTGCTGCGCAGCGAGGCGCTGCAGCAGCGCTATCCGGTGCTGGCCGAGGCCATGGCCGTGCTGGGCAGCCCCCAGATCCGCAACGTGGCCACCCTGGGGGGCAACCTGTGCAACGCCTCGCCCGCGGCCGACACCGCGCCGGCCCTGCTGGTGCTGGACGCCCGCGTGGAGCTGGCATCCGCCGCTGGCAGCCGCCAGCTGCCCCTGGCGCAGTTCTTCTGCGGTCCGGGTGAAACCAGCCTGGCGCCGGGTGAGCTGATGACCTGCATCGTGCTGCCGCCCAGCAAACCAGGCTGCCGCGCCCGCTACCTGCGTAAGACGCGGGTGGGCATGGATCTGGCCAAGCTCAGCCTGGCCGCCCTGCTGGAGCTGGACGGCGCGCGTTGCCTCAAGGCCCGCCTGGCCGTAGGCGCCGTGGCCCCGGTGCCCCTGCGCCTGAAAGAGGTGGAGCGGGCCCTGGAGGGCCAGCTGCTGAGCGACGCCTTGATCGAGGCGCAGCGCTCCGCGGTGCAGCGCCTCGTGGCGCCCATCGACGACCTGCGCTCCACCGCCGACTACCGCCGGCAGGTGCTGGCTGCGCTCGCAGTGCGCCTGCTGCGTGAGCTGAGGGGGGCGGTCGGGGGTGGGCGGGTGGGGGAGGAAGGTGGAGAGAGCGAGGAGGGAGCATGATGACCGAGATCCGTTTCGAGCTGAACGGCGAGCCGGTCTCGGCCCTGGTAGCCAGCCACTGGCGGCTGCTGGACGTCCTGCGGGGCCCCCTGGGGCTGACCGGCACCAAGGAGGGCTGCGGCGAGGGCGAGTGCGGCGCCTGCACCGTGCTGGTGGACGGCCAGGCCGTCAACGCCTGCCTCTACCCGGCCATGGAGGCCGAGGGTCGCTGCGTGCGCAGCATCGAGGGCCTCTCTCCGGCGCCCCGCGAGCTGTCCCCGCTGCAGCGGGCTTTCACCGAGCACGGCGCCATCCAGTGCGGCTTCTGCACCCCCGGCATGATCATGGCCGCCCAGGCCCTGCTGGATCAGAACAACGCACCCTGCGAGCAAGACATCCGCGACGCACTGCAGGGAAACCTGTGTCGCTGCACAGGCTACGTGCAGATCGTGGCCGCCGTGCAGCAGGCGGCGCTCGCACTGAACGGCGCCGAGAGGGGAGAGCGCCATGAGTGAGCTGGCCTATATCGGAACGGCCGCGCCGCGCCCCGAGGGTCCCGACAAGGCCACGGGCAGGGCGCGCTACATCCACGACCTGGACCGCCCGGGCATGCTCTACGGCAAGGTCAAGTTCAGCGAGCACGCCCACGCCCGCATCCTGAACATCGACACCTCGCGCGCCGAGCGCCTGCCCGGCGTGCGGGCCGTGATCACGGCCTACAACACGCCCGAGCTGCGCATCGGCTTCCTGCGCGACAACTTCGCCCTCAAGAAGGGCAAGGTGCGGCAGTTCCGAGACGAGGTGGCGGCCGTGGCCGCCACGGACCCCGAGATCGCCGCCGAGGCCGTGGGGCTGATCCAGGTGGAGTACGAGCCCCTTCCGGCGGTCTTCACGCCTCAAGAGGCGCTGGCCGAGGGCGCGCCCCTGCTGCACGAGACCGACGCCCGGGGGCGTCCGGTCAAGAGCAACAAGCTGCCCCTGGCTTTTCCGCACCACACCGGCGACCTGGAGCAGGCGCGGCGGGCCTCGGCCCATATCGCCCGCGGCCGCTACTCGGTGCCCCTGGTCCAGCAGAGCTGCATGGGCACGGCCGGCTGCATCGCCGAGTTCGACCTGGCGAGCAACCTGACCATCTGGGCCAAGACCCAGATCCCCTTCCTGGCTCAGCGCGATTTCCTGGGCGCCCTGGCGGCCATGGGGCTGAAGGGCAAGAACGCGCGCGTGGTGGTGCCGGCCCTGGGGGGCGGCTTCGGCAGCGGGCTCGACACCCACGCCTACGAGCACATCGCCATCCTGCTGGCCCACCGCACCGGGCGCCCGGTCAAGATCGTCTACGACCGCCAAGAAGAGTTCGCCTGCCTCTCGCCGCGGCAGTCAGCCGAGTACACCGTGGAGCATGGCATCGACGAAGACGGTCGGCTCTCCTTCCGCAACATCCAGGTGACGCAGGACAACGGCGCCTATGTGTCATGGGGCGCCACCTACCCCTCGGTGATGCTGGTGCCGGTCACGGCCCTCTACCAGGTGCCGGTGGTGCACTTCGACGCCACGTTGGTCTACACCAACAACACCTACTGCCAGGCCATGCGCGGCTACGGCAATCCGGAGATCACCTGGGGCATCGAGAGCAACCTGGACGAGCTGGCCGAGCAGGCAGGCATGGATCCGCTGGATCTGCGGCGCATCAACTGCAACCAGCCCGGCGAGGACAATCCCATGAAGCTGCGCATCAGCAGCTGCGGGCTGGAGGAGTGCATCGAGAAGGCCGCCCAGCGGGTGCGCTGGAGCGAGAAGCGGGGCCAGCGCAGGGCCAAGCGCCGGGGCGTGGGCATCGCGTCGCTGTGTCACGTGGGCGGCTCCGGCCGTATCTACCGCTCCGACGCCAGCGGCATCATCCTCAAGCTGGACGACTTCGGCAATGTCTACGTCTCCTCCGGGGGCGTGGAGATGGGCCAGGGCCACCACTCGGCGCTGACCCTGGGCGTGGCCGAGAGCCTGGGGGTGCGCCCGGACAAGGTCTTCATCAACCAGACCGACACCGCCACCTGCCCCTGGGACGTGGGCACCCACGCCAGCCGCGGGGCCTTCACCGGGCTGAACGCCGTGGCCATGGCTGCGGCCGAGGCTCGCGAGCGCATCTTCGCGGCCGCGGAGGGCATCTACCCGCGGGAGGTGAGCAAGGCCATCGGGCGCCTGCGCAAGCGGCAGCCCGAGCTGGCGCTGCCCGACTACGACCTGGCAGCCGCGGCGCGAGCCGACAACCTGGAGCTGCGCGACGGCTTCCTCTTCCCCAAGGACGCGCCGGACCACCCCGTCTTCCAGCTGGAGCTGGGGCGCCTGCTGCGGGCCATGCACTTTTGCGAGGGCGGGCAGATGCTGACCGTGGAGGCGCTGTACGATCCCCCCTCCGAGCTGCCCGACTGGAGCAAGGGCATCGGCAACCTGTCGGCCACCTACGCCTATGGCGCCCACGCCGCCGAGGTGGAGGTGGACGTGGAGACGGGTGAGGTGCGCTTGCTGCGGCTGGCCGCCGCCCACGACGTGGGGCGCGTGCTGAATCGCACCACGCTGGAGGGCCAGATCTACGGCGCCCTGGCCCAGGGCGTGGGGTACGCCCTCTACGAGGAGTTGCGCAGCGAGCAGGGCAGGATCATGAACCCGGGCTTCACCGACTACAAGATCCCCACCATCCAGGAGATGGCCTTCCCCATCCACCTGGATTTCGTGGAGACCGACGACCCCTACGGCCCCTTCGGCGCCAAGGGCGTGGGCGAGCCGGGGCTGGTGCCCACCGCTCCGGCCATCGCCGCCGCCATCTACGACGCCGTGGGCGTGCGCATCCACGACCTGCCCATCACGCCGGAGAAGCTGTTGGCCGCGCTGCGGGAAAAGGCGGAGGCCGAGGCAGGTGGCTGAGGACCTGCAGCCCTTCCTGCGGGCCAACGCCTCAGTGGAGAGCGACCACGTGGCCATCCGCGCGCTGGCCGCCGAGCTGGGGCGCGGCGTCGCGGACCGGGCCGCGCTGGCGCGTCGGCTCTTCCTGCACGTGCGCGACCAGGTGGCCTACAGCGTGCACAACCCCTTCTGGCTGGCCGAGCACTACCGGGCCAGCGCCATCCTGGCCCGCGGCCAGGGCTACTGCGTGCAGAAATCCGTGTTGCTCTGCGCCCTGGCCCGCGCAGCCGGCATGCCGGCGCGCCTGCTCTTCGCCGACCTGGTGAATCACCGCATGCCGGCGAACATGCGACAGATGATGGGCACGGATCTGTTCACCTACCACTGCTATGCGGAGCTGATGCCGGAGGATCGCTGGCTGCAGGCCACGCCATCCTTCGATCGAAACATGTGTCAGCGGCAGGACTACCCCCTGGTGGAGTTCGACGGCCGCCAGAGCGCCATCTTTCCGGCCTCGGATCACCGTGGGCGGCGATACATGCAGTACGTGCATCACTACGGCGCCTTTGCCGACGTGCCCTTGGAGCCCATGCTGGCGTCCTGGCGGCAGGTCTATGGCGAGGCGCGCATGGCGCGGTGGATGGGGATGCTCCCGCAGCAGGAGGGGCCGGCGTGAGTGGGGGCGAGGGACGAAAAAGCGGTTGATCCTCCAGCATTTTCAGTCCAACATGGGAACGACCCCTCCATCGCTTCGGGGAGCCCATATGTGCGCGAACCGCCCCATCTTCGCCCTCCTGCTCATGCCCGCACTGCTGCTCGGCGGCTGCCAGAAAGAGGAGGAAGAGGAGGAGGTCCTGTTCATCGATGAGATCGACGGCATGGTCGCCTGCATGTACGACGCGGTGCACGGCGTATTGCTGGCCAGCGAGCTGACCGACTCCTTCCAGCAGTCCGACACGCTGCGCATGGCCAAGGGCCAGGCCTGCCCCGAGGTCACCAGCAGCGACACCGTCGTGGTGCTCTCCTACGGCGATGGCTGCACTCCCGACATGGTCCCCGAGGAGGTGGCTGGCACCGCCACCTTCGAGTACGACTCGGATCTGGAGACCATCAGCGCGACCCTGGATGAATTCAGCTATGCCGGCGAGGCCATGGAGGGGACCATCGTGGGCTCCTACGAGCTGCTGAAGGATGGCATCTCAGCCCAGGAGGAGGTGGTCCTTGGCTTCACGCTGGACGGCAGCGAGATCGAGATGGACCAGCAGCTGGATCTGACCGTGGTCGACGGCTACGGGATGCTCACGGGCTACCTGGTCTACAGCGAGGAAGAGGACGAGCTGGAGGTGGATCTGGACGCGGTGGGCTTCGACTCGGATCTGTTGCAGACGGCCTGTCCGCTGCCCGATACCGGCGAGATCCTCGTCAGCCATGGCGAGCTGGCCGTGAGCTTCGTCTTCGACGAAGACAGTCCCAGCACCGGGCTGGCCGAGGTCAACTACGGCACCACCACCGGCAGCACGGACCTCTGCACCTACCTGGGGCGCTGAGACGGAGGGTGTGGGCCGCATCAGGCCTGCCCGTGGCGGGTTAATTCCTCCAGCGTGTGAGCAATGCTCCCCGACCGGAGGTCCCAATGAGCAGTGACAAACCCGTCCGGAACCCCTTGATGCTGGATCTCGAGCGTCCCATGCCCCGCCAGGTGGGGATCATCGGCGCTGGCAGCATCGGCCCTGACATCGGCTACTACCTCAAGAGCGCCCTGCCCGACCTGACGCTGGTGCTGGTGGATATCGCGCCGGCGGCCCTGGACAAGGCGGTCAAGCGCATCGAGGGCTACGTCAAGAAAGGGCTGGCGCGCCGCAAGCTCACCCCCAGCCAGGCCGAGTCCGTCATGCGCAACCTGGTGGTCACCGCCGACTACCAGGAGCTGGCCGACTGCGACTGGGTCTTGGAGGCCGCCACGGAGAACCTCGAGCTCAAGCACCGCATCTTCAGCGACGTGGAGCGCATCGTACGGCCCGATGCGCTGATCACCTCCAACACCAGCTCCCTGCCCGCCCAGCGCCTCTTCACCCACCTGGAGCACCCCGAGCGCTGTACGGTCACACACTTCTTCGCGCCCGCCTTCCGCAATCCGGCGGTGGAGGTCGTGGCCTGGGACCAGGCCGATCCCCAGGTCATCGACTGGCTGCGTTGGTTCTTCGCGGCCACGGGCAAGGTGCCCCTGGTCACCGACGACGTGCTCTGCTTCATGCTGGATCGTATCTTCGACAACTGGTGCAACGAGGCGGCCTACCTGCTGGACAAGGCCACCGCCGCCGAGGTGGACAGCGTGGTATCCGAGTTCGTGCACGCGGGGCCCTTCTTCGTGCTCAACCTGGCCCGCGGCAACCCCATCATCGTCGAGACCAACACCCTGCAGATGGAGGAAGGAGAGCACTACCGCCCTGCGTCGATCTTCCGCTCCGTGTCCGACTGGGTCACGATCAAGCCGGGAGGCCGGGTGAAGGTCGCTCCGGACGTCGCCGCCACCGTGCGTGACCGCATGCTGGGGGTGCTCTTCTCCCAGTCCTTCGACATCCTGGACCGCGATATCGGATCCCCGGGCGACCTCAACCTGGGCTGCAGCCTGGCCCTGGGCTTCAAGCAGGGCCCGTTGGACCTGATGCGGGATCTGGGTCCCCACGAGGTGGCGCGCATCGCCGGACGCTTCCAGGCCGAGCGTCCGGGCATGCCCGGCCCGCGGGCCGAAATCGCCAGCTACCAGGAGTTCAGCCGGCACCTGCTGCTCGACGAAAACGACGGTGTCAAGCTGATCACCATGCGCCGTCCCCAGGCCATGAACGCCCTGGACGACTCGGTCACCGACGAGCTGTTGGCCCTGCTGCGGACACACGAAGGGGACCCCGCGGTGCGGGGCTTCGTGATCACGGGCTACGGCGATCGCGCCTTCTGCGCCGGGGCCGACATCGGTCGGTTCCCCGAGATGCTGGGCGATGCCGACGCGTCCACGGCCTTCGCCCGCGACTGCTCGCGGCTGCTGGTGCACCTGGACCAGATGGAGAAGCCGGTGGTCGCCGCCCTCAACGGCATGGCCCTGGGCGGGGGCTTCGAGCTGGCGTCGCGCTGTCACGGCCTGGTGGCGGACTCGCGGGCCTGGTTCCAGCTGCCCGAGGTGACCCTGGGCATCGCACCCGGCATCGGGGGCATGGTCGTGCCCTACAGGCGCTGGCCTGGGGCGGCGCCCATCCTGCACGACATGGTGCGCCTGGCGCGCCGCATGACCGCCGAGCAGGCCCTGAAGCTGGGCATCGTGCACAGCCTGGCGGACGGCTTCCCCGAGCTGGTGCGCAAAGCCGTGGCCCTGGTGGGTGAGCTGGAGGGCAAGCTGCGGCCGCCCTCGGACCTGCCCATCCCCATCGAGCTGCCCGAGGTGGAGCCCGTGGGGCCCGGTGGGCAGATCCTGAGCCGCGAGGTGGTAGGCATCATCGGCCGGGCCGTCAAGGAGGCCGCCGCGGCCACCAGCCTGGAAGAGGCCCTCGACATCGGCTATCGGGCCTTCGGGGCCAGCGCCTGCACCGCGGCCGCCCAAGAGGGGATCGAGGCTTTCCTGAAGCGTCAGCGGCCGGACTTCAAGCGCACCGGTTGAGGGGGCGTGGGCAGCCGGGTCAGGCTCCTCTGCAGGTGCGGCGGCACATGCTGGATAGCCAGCCTCCCCGCTTGTTCCCCCTCCACCCCAGCGATAGGGGCTCCCCCGGAGGTGCCCTGCCATGCCCGCATCGAGCTTTCGCCTGGGCTGCGATATCGGCGGTACGTTCACGGACTTCGTGCTGCTGAACGACGCCACCGGCCAGATCACCGTCAACAAGTGCCTGACCACGCCGGGCGACCCCTCCGACGCCGTGGAGCAGGGCATCCGGGAGCTGGAGCAGGTCCTGCCCGGCTTCATGGCCCAGCTGGAAGAGGTCATCCACGGCACCACCCTGGTGATCAACGCCATCATCGAGCGCAAGGGCGCCAAGACCGGCCTGATCACCACCCGCGGCTTCCGCGACGTGTTGGAGCTGGGCCGCGAGATCCGCTACGCCCCCTACGACATCCAGGCCCAGTTCCCCCCGCCGCTGGTGCCGCGCAGCCTGCGTCTGGAGGCGGACGAGCGGCTGCGTGCCGACGGCACGGTGCTTCAGCCTCTGGACGAGCGGCAAGTCCGGGGGGCGGTGCGCCAGCTGCTGGCCCAGGGCGTGGAGTCCATCGCGGTCTGCCTGCTCAACAGCTTCGCCAACCCGGCCCACGAGCTGGCCATCAAGCGCATCATCCAGCAAGAGGCTCCGCAGCTCTCGCTGTCCATCTCCTACGAGGTGCTGCCCCAGATCCGGGAGTACGAGCGCACCAGCACCACGGTCACCAACGCCTACGTCAAGCCCTTGACCGGCCGCTACCTCTCGGAGCTGGATCAGCGCCTGGCCTCCATCGGCTTTGGGGGCAAGCTCTTCATCATGCTCTCCAGCGGCGGCATCACTTCGTTGCGCACGGCCGCCGAATACCCGGTGCGCATCATCGAGAGCGGCCCCACGGCGGCGGTGATCGCGGGCCAGCACTACGGCCGGCTCTTCGACATCCCCGAGATGTTCTGCTTCGACATGGGCGGCACCACGGCCAAGTCCTGCCTGATCCAGCGCGGGCAGGCCGGTGTGGTCCCCAGCTTCGAGGTGGGGCGCGTGCAGCGCTTCATGAAGGGCAGCGGCCTGACCATCCAGGTGCCCGTGGTGGACCTGATGGAGATCGGGGCCGGCGGCGGCAGCATCGCCAAGGTCAGCCGGCTGGGCACCTTGCAGGTGGGGCCCGAGAGCGCCGGCGCCGATCCGGGCCCCATCTGCTACGGCCGCGGGGGCAGCGAGCCCACGGTGACCGACGCCGACCTGCTGCTGGGCTACCTGGACGAGGGCTACTTCCTGGGTGGCGAGATGAAGCTGGACAAGGAGGCGGCTCGCAGGGGCGTGCAGGAGCGCATCGCCGATCCCCTGGGCGTGCCCTTCGTGCAGGCCCTGTGGGGCATCCACGACCTGATCGACGAGACCATGGCCGCCGCCGCCAAGACCCACATCGCCGAGAAGGGCGGCAACCCCAAGCTGGTGACAGTGACCGCCTTTGGCGGCGCCGGCCCGGTGCATGCCTGCGGCCTGGCCCGCAAGCTGGGTGCGCCGCGGCTGATCGTGCCCCCCAACGCGGGTGTGGGATCGGCCCTGGGCTTCTTCACGGCTCCGCGGGCCTTCGACCTGGTGCGTTCCCACAAGGTAGGCCTGGAGGAGGCCGATCTGGGAGCCATCGAGGCCCTGTTTCGCCAGATGGAGGCCGAGGGGGCGCGCAACCTGCAGGCCGGCCCGGACGAGGAGCTCAGCTTCCAGCGCAGCGCCGACGCGCGCTTTGTGGGTCAGGGCGCGGAGACTCAGGTGCCCTTGCCAGCAGGAGATCTCAGCGCTGCGGAGCGCGCCGATCTGCGCCGGCGTTTCGATGAGACCTACGCCCAGCTCTACGGGCGCACCTACCCCGAGTCGCCGGTGGAGTTCGTCAACTTCCGGCTGCGCGCCAGCCTGCCCCTGCGCCTGCTGGAGCTGCCCAGGCTGCAGCGGCAGGGCGAGCTGACCCAGGCCCGCAAGGGTCAGCGCCTGGCCTTCTCCCACCTGCAGCGCGACTTCGTGCTCTTTACGGTCTACGACCGCTACCGGCTCTCGGCCGGGGATCGCTTCGATGGCCCGGCCATCGTGGAGGAGCGCGAGTCCACCGTCGTGGTGGAGGAGGGCGCACGCGTCACCGTGGACGATCA
>CAYVQL010000220.1:0-19212 GCA_964454135.1 uncultured Enterobacterales bacterium
CCAAGATCATGAACGACATCGACCTGTACGCCCTCAAGACGGTGAACCTGCTCGGAGCGCGTCGTCGTGGCTCCCTGAAGGACGAGCTGGCTCAGAAGGCCTAGCCAGGTACGGCTTCGTTCTCGCGGCCTGCAACGCAGGCCGCCTCCACCACCCCCTTCCGAAGCTAGGAGGCCGGCCGTGGCGGTAAAACGGCGAATGAACACGCAGGTCGATGACCTGAACTTGATTCCGGTCATGAACCTGGTCTCGATCTTGATTCCATTCCTGTTGATGGCAGCGTCTTTCGTGAACCTGGCGGTGATCGATTCCACGCTGCCGGCCATCGGCCCGACGCAGCAGGTGGAGCTGGATCCTGACGAGAAACCCCCCTTGGTGTTGTCCATCATGGTCACGGACAAGGGCCTGACCATCGCGGGCGCGGATGCCGTGTTGCATCCCGAACGGGCGGAACAGGAAGCTCCCGAAGAAGAGACCGAGGAAGAGGCGGAGCCCACCATTCCCTGCCCGGGCATGCGTTGCACCGGTCTTGAGAGCTACGATTTCCTGAAGCTGACCCAGCTGCTCGGCCTGATCAAGGACGAGTACCCCGACGACGAGAACGTGATTCTCGTGCCGGAGCTGCGGGTGCCCTACGAGGTCATCGTCAAGGTCATGGACCATAGCCGCGAGGATGTCGACACCAAGAATGCCGACGGCACTTCGCGTTCCCTGTTCCCCTACGTGGTTATCGCCGGAGGCGCGGAGTAGGCCGGCATAGCCGCTCCAGCCACCTGGCAACACCCAGCGTGTGAGAGAAGATCATGGCTTTGAAGAAAGCGAATAGGCGTATGGAACAGGAGGGGGGGCTGACCATCACCTCCATGATGGACATGATGACCATCATCCTGGTGTTCCTGCTCAAGTCCTACTCCACGGAGGACATCTCCGTCGCGGCCTCGGGCGATCTGCAGCTGCCCGTGTCCACCACGCACACCAAGCCCCAGCTGGCTGTCAACCTGATCGTCACCAAGAGCATGGTGGTCGTGGATGGCGTCGAGGTGCTGCGCTTGACCACGGTGCCCGATGATCAGAATCCGGGCGAAGAGTTGGTCGCGGTTCCCGAAGACGAGAAGAAGGGGCAGCTGATCACGCGTCTGTACGACCGTCTGCTGGAGAAGGCCGAAGACGCGAAGCAGCTGGCTGACATGACCAAGAGCGCCGATCACGAGTTCAAGGGGCGCATCCTGATGCAGTGCGACAAGACACTGCCATTCGCGGTCATCAGGGCGGTGATGTACACCGCCGGTCAGGCCCAGTTCTCGGAGTTCCGGTTCGTCGTATACCAAGGCGGGGCGTGAGTTTCGTCTGTGCTCCGCTACCGCTGAAAAAAATGGGTGGGCTTGCCCGCCCTTTTTTTTGGGGGATGTTATGGAGTCAGGAGCATCGAAAGAACCAGACCCACCGGTGGAGGCGCTTGTCAAGGAAATGCTACGAACTGGAAATCCCGCTATTCGCTTTGCAGAGGGAACCAGTTCGCGACTACACTTGACTAAATCCTGAGCGCGAGAGTTCGAACTAAGGTAGCACCCCCGAGGCAAGGTACAACGAATGGCTGCCGCTCCCGTAAGAAAGCCCCAGCCCAAGCAGGCCAAGCTGGTCAAGGTCCTCCGGATCGGGATCCTGCAGGATGGCAAGATCGTTCAAGAGAAGAGGATCGGTGTCGGTAGCACCGTGACCATTGGTGGGTCGCAGAAGGCTTCCTTCACCTACTCCCTTCCGAACGTTCCCCGGAAGTTCCCGCTCTTCGTCGCCAAGGGTGATCGGTACTTCTTGCGCTTCCTGCCTTCCATGGCTGGCAAGATCGCGTACAAGGACGGCGTCTACGGCCTGGACGAGCTGGGCAAGCGTGGCGACGCCAAGCGCAGAGGCGATGTCTGGATCCTGCCCCTCGGTGAGAAGAACCGCGGCAAGATCTCCATCGGCAATGTCACCGTTCTCTTCCAGTTCGTTCCGGCTCCCCCGGAGCCGCTGCGGCCCACCTACCGCACGGACTTCAGGCCCAAGCTGACGGCAGAAGACGATTCGGTCTTTCTGGGCTTCTTGGGCCTCTTCACGCTGCTGGGGGCCGTCTTCGTCATCTACGTGCAGAGTGTGGAGACGCCAGCTCTGCTGGCGACCGACACCATCCCAGAGCGCTTCGTCAAGCTGACCTTGCCACCGCAAGACACACCCGACCAAAACGACGAGGTGCCCGAAGAGCTGGAAGGCGAGGGAGAGAAGGTCGAGAAGGACGAAGATGAAGGTGAGGCATCCGAGAGCAGCTCCGAGCAGAGTGAGAAGGCCGAGGTCAAGCCTGAGACCGCTGCGGAGCGCGAGGCCAGGGAGATCGCCGAGCGGCAGGCTGCGGAGCAGGAGGTGCTCCAGAACTCGGTCCTGCTGCAGATGATCGGTACGCGCGGTGAAGGCGGCCGCGGCAGCACCATGGACGTCTTCGACGGCAACGACAAGGAAGGCGGAGATATCGACGCGCTGATGAGCGGTGCATCGGGTGCCGAAGTGGCCACCGCCGACAACATCGGCCTCAAGAAGGGCGAGGGTGTGGGGACTGGTACGGGCGATGTGGATATTGGCGACCTGGCTAGCGCGACGGGCGGCAAGTCGGGAACCACCAAGGGCCCCGACACAAAGGTCAGCGGTCGTGTGGCCGCGGGCGAGTTCGAGGTGGACGGCACCGAGAAAGAGTCCGTGGGCAGTCGCATCAGGAACTACCAGGGTCAGGTCAAGGCCTGCTATGAGCAGCGTCTGAAGTCCAACCCCAGCCTGGCGGGTCGCGTCGAGGTGGAGTGGTACATCAACGGGGGCAGGGCCACCGGTGTCAGCCTGATGGGCAACAGCACGGGTGACAGCGCACTGGCGAACTGCATCGTCGCTAAGGTGAAATCCTGGAGATTCCCAGGGGTTCCGGACGACTCGGTGGTCATCTATCCCTTCATTCTCTCTCCAGGCTAGAGCCTGTAGGAGAAAAAAGAGCTTGGGATAGGAGATAAAAAGGGCTAGGGAGGGGATCCTTTTTGAAAATCGCCTCCACACGCCTTGTGGAGGCGCAGGCCTTTATGAGATAGTGATGGCCGTAGTTTTTCCTCAAGAAGAACAGTTCGCGAGCCGAAACGAAATCAAACCAACCGGAGCCTTGCAGAAATGATGCGCAGTCCACTGCAGACGTGCATGGCGCTGATCATCAGCGCCAGTCTCTTCATCCCCCTCCTGGCGCACGCCCAGGAGGTGAGCGCAGAGGGGATGATCGAGCAAAGCCCGCAGACGACCCCGGAAGAGAAGATCCGGTTCGCCGATGGCGCCCTCGAAGAAATGCGTACATCTGTGAAAGATGTGGGCAAGATGCTGGAGTCCGCCGAGCGCGACAAAGATATGGTCCGCATCCAGTGCCTTGGGAAAAAGGCGACGACGATGCGAGCACTGCTCGAGGTGAGCGAGGCGTCTGCCATCACCCTCAAGCAAGCGCTGGCCTCAGGCGAATACGAGTCTGCCGAGCACGAGTACCGCAAGATCGCCATCGCCCTGGCCAAGATCAAGCAGTTCCGGGCCGAAGCCGATGCCTGCGGAGGGGGCCCGGGAGCGCAGCCGGGCTCTACGCAGATCGAGGTGATTCAAGACGCGATTACCGCAGACGAAGACGAGACCGAGGTGGTGGAGTGGCTCGATTCGGAGATATGGAGCGACCCGCCTCCCACCAGCCAGTTCCAGTAGTCACGCCGCATTAACGGTTTTACGCTTTCCCTTTTCGGATATCGCGTTAGTCTGGGCAGCGTGCCGGAAGAGGAATGTCATTCGCAGGCTCATGTAGAAGGTTAGGACACCAGCAGTGGCAAGGCAAATGACCAGTCGAAGCAGAAGCCGACACGTGTCTGCGCTGGGCCTGATGGCGGCAGCGGCGCTAGCAGCGTGTGCAGGAGAGGTCTACGCAGCGGCAGGCGATCATGTGCGCCTCGGCTCCGCCGAGCTGATACCATCGCTGCGCTTGGGGACTTTCTACCGGACCAATGTCTTCCTGCAGGAGGCCAACGAGCAGAGCGGCATGGCGCTGCAGGTCACGCCCGGCGTGGATCTCTCCCTCGAGAAGCACGAGGTAGAGCTCGATCTCGGTGGCGAGTACAAGCTGGCCAAGTACTTCAAGCCCGAGTTTTCCAGCCTCGACCGTTTCAAGGATGGCAACCTCACGGCCGACATCGCGCTCCTGCCCAACTCCGTCGTCGGCTTCGAGCTGAACGAGAGATTCGTCAGCAGCAGCAGAGAGAGCGAGTCGCAGGCCAACATCAGCGAAGGGGCCGTCGACGACGGTGCCGAATCGCTGATTCGTCACATCAAGAACGATGTGGGGGGCGAGCTCGCCTTCCACCCCGGTGGTGCGCTCGACGTGAGGGCGGGCGGGCACTTCATGTTCGACGACTACAACGTCCCTGAAGAGGCCACCTACAGCAACGACCCCAACTACAACTCGCGCATGCAGTACGGCCCTGAGGCCAAGCTCAAGTGGCGCTTCTTCCCGCGCACGGCCCTGCTCCTGTCCGCGTCCATGGACTGGCTGCGCTGGAACAACCACCTCGTCGACATCAGGTACGCGGACGTGGACGAGAATGATGCGCTCTCGCCCTTCCCCAACGACACCTACGGCAGCTATCTCGCCATTCCCGACAGTCAGCACCTGAAGGTCTCAGGCGGCCTGCGCGGTCGCATCACCAGGCGCCTGGCAGTGCATCTGGTCCCGGGCTTCCACAGCGCCAAGTACGACGAAGAGACCGTCACCGCCGAAGCTTCGGAAGACATAGAGGATGGGGAGCTTTCAGAGGACTTCGATCGCGACGCCACGGGCATCGAACAGCTGATGATCTCGACGGGGATCGACTACGACGTTCGCGAGACCCAGCGCTTCTCCCTGGGGTATTCTCGCGACCTGACGGACTCCTACTTCACCAACTTCATGGTGTACAACTACGTCTACACCAAGTACAGCGTGCTCTTTGGCGGGCGCGTGGGCCTGGCGCTCGAGGCGGGCTATCGCAACGAGGCGTTCCATGGCGAAGTGGAGCGCACGGACCACGTGGTCCGCGCTCGCGGTGACCTGAGCTACGGGCCAAGCGATTGGTTCCAGGTAGGGACCGGCGTGTGGTGGGACAGGCGGGCGTCCGCCGACGGACAGGCCGAGATCGAGTTCGACGACCTCAACGCGCACCTGGCGATGACCTTCACCTACTAGCAGGCGGGTCCAGCGGCGCGGAAGCGGAGAGCGAGGGGACTGGCTCTGTTCGGACCGGCCCATGCAATCGGCGTGCCGTCGCGGCGCGGAGTAATGCGCTTTTCAAAGTGTGTTTCGACGACAGCTTCCAGGATGCTGTCTGGTGGTGTTGCCGAGCGGTGCGGATCTGTCCCGCTAGCTGGGCATTACTTGCTGCAGTGGCTCATGGCAAAGGGGTGACATGTCAAGAACAGAGTGGTAGGATCGTACATCTTCTGCCGCGTATCGACGCAGGGAGGCAGTTTGGCCGGCGCCAAGAAGAACAGCAAGACCTCCGCGCAGGGACGAGGCCGCACAGCGACCTCGTCCGCCAGACGAAAAAAGGCGCGCAAGAAGCCTCAGCGTCGCTTGAACCTCTCCCCCCGAGTGTTGCAGCTCCTCTACATCCTGGGCTTGCTCTGCGGTCTGTTCATGATCCTGGCCCTGCTGTCCTACGACACAGCCGATCCCGCCTTTTCCCGTTCCTCCTCGACCCCGCACATCGCCAACTGGGGAGGGGTGGTGGGCGCCTGGGCGGCGGACATGGCCTATCAGCTGCTGGGCTACCCCGTCTGGTGCGTAGTGCTGCTGCCCTTCGCGTGCATGCGGCGCATCGCTGGCAGGCCTCCCCTGTCCTGGACGCAGGGGCTGGGTTGGGGGACGGTCGTGGTGAGCTCGGCCACCAGCCTGGAGCTGGCCCTGGGCCCGGGAGCTGCCAGGGTCTACCCCCCCGGTGGCATCCTGGGTTCGGTGCTGTCCCGCTGGCTGTCCGAAGCGGTGGGCACCCCCGGTGCATGGCTGGTGGTGCTGGGATCCTGTCTGCTGGCCTTGACCTTCGCCTTCGCCCTCGATTGGCAGAGGGGCGCCGAGAGCGTGCTGCAGCTGATGGAGAAGGCCTGGAGGAGAGCCACCGCCGCCTTGCGCGCAGCGCTGCTTGCACTGATGGCGGCCATCGGAGCTTCGTTGCGCGCACTGCTGCGCCGCGCCTCGAGCGGCGCGCTGTTCTGCCTGGGCTTGCCCTGGCAGGCGCTGCGCTTCGTCTTCTCCCTGCCCTTGCGCGGGTTTGCTGCAGCGCGGCAGGCCTGGCGCAGGCGTGCCCAGCGAAGGCGTGAGGCCGATCTGCTGCCGGTGGATGCCGACATGCTGGAGGAGGATTCATTGCCGCCCAGGACGGGTGGCCTGGCCGAGCCGCCCGAGTTGGCCCCCAAAGATGCCGACTGGGTCGAGGTTCCCCCGCTCGAGGCGCCCCTGGCGCCGGAGAGGCCGACGATGCTGGGGCGCCGCGAGCTGGTGGAGGTCGAGTGGGAGCCCACACAGGCCGGTGTGGAGGCGCCGACCTTCGAAGGCACGGATTTCTGGGATCCGGGCTGGCGGGGGAGCACCGTGAGCGCGGAGCGCTCCTCCGTTGGCGCGACAGGAACGAGTTCGGCCCCCATGCCCGCGCAGCAGTCGCGCTCGGTGCTCGTGGAAGAGGAGCCGGAGCCCCCCTCGCCTGCGACCGAGGGTCAGGCGGCTCGCGGCGCATTCTCCCCTGAAGAGGCCCCAAGCGCGCCGCCGCCCGCTGCCTCGGTAGTGGAGGCTCCGGAGAATCCCGCTCTTCAAGAGCAGGATGAGGGCGTTCCAGCGCGTGCGACCCAGGCCGGCAAGCCCGCGGCTCGGGCAAGGTCCAAGCCCAGGCCGCGCCAGAAGCGGTCCAGCAGCCATGACGTGCCCGAAGCCCGCACCATCAACCTGCAGCCTGGCTGCCTGGAGAGCGGCAACGGCAACGAGCTGGGCGGGCAGGTCGTGCTGCCAAGCGATCCCGGTACGGCCTTCGAGCTGCCCACCTTGTCTCTGCTGGATCGCCATGGTCGCGAGGTGGCGGCCTTCGACGAGCTCAACCTGCGAGCGCTGGCGGGCTCGCTCGAGGAGAAGCTGGCCTCGTTCGGGGTCAAGGGATCGGTCAAGGCCATTCGCCCAGGGCCTGTGATCACCATCTTCGAGTACCTGCCCGCCCCGGGCGTGAAGCTCTCCCGTATCGCGGGTCTGTCGGACGACATCGCCATGGCCATGCGCGCCCTGCGCGTGCGCATCGTGGCCCCCATCCCCGGGCGGGGCGTGGTGGGCATCGAGATCCCCAACAAGCAACGACAGACCGTCTGGATTCGGGACGTGCTGGCCTCGCCCCCGTTTCGCAGCAGCGACCAGCAGCTGCCGCTGGCCATCGGAAAGAGCGTCGATGGGCATCCCGTAGTAGCGGACCTGGCGCGCATGCCCCATCTGTTGGTGGGCGGTGCCACTGGAAGTGGCAAGAGCGTCGGCGTCAACGCCATGTTGATGTCGCTGCTGTACACGCGCACACCGGACGAGCTGCGCTTGGTGCTGATAGACCCCAAGATGCTGGAGTTCGAGCCCTACAAGGACATCCCCCACCTGCTACACCCCGTGGTGACCGACGTCAAGCTCGCCAAGGCGGCCTTGAAGTGGGCCTGTGACGAGATGGACCGGCGCTACAAGCTGCTGGCCCGCTGGGGTACCCGCAATATCAAGAGCTTCAACGCCCGCGTGGACAAGGAGTTGGAGAACTGGGACGAGGAGAAGGCGCGGCGGCTGGCTCCGCCGGGTTGGTGCGAGAGCGAGCCGCTACCCGTGCCGGAGCGCTTGCCCTACATCGTCATCGTCATCGACGAGCTGGCGGATCTGATGATGCAGGCCGCCAAGGAAGTGGAAGAGCACATCGTCAGGCTGGCCCAGAAGGCGCGTGCCGCCGGCTTGCACCTGATCGTGGCGACCCAGCGACCCAGCGTCGATGTGATCACGGGGCTGATCAAGGCGAACATGCCTGCGCGGATCGCCTTCCATGTGCGATCCAAGACCGACGGACGCACCATCCTCGACCAGAACGGGGCTGAGACCCTGCTTGGCAACGGAGACATGCTCTTTCTTCCCCCTGGCGTCAGCGCGCTGGAACGGGTCCATGGTGCCTTTGTCGCTGACGAGGAAGTGCGGCGCATCTCGGACTTCCTGCGCGAACAGGCGCCGCCCCGCTACGACGCCAATATTCGCCTCGAGGACGCCACCAGCGCGGGTGTCTCGGACGACGACGTGTACGACGAGTACTACGATCTGGCCGTGCGCCTGGTCACCGAGGCCCGCAAGGCCAGCACCTCCATGCTGCAGCGTCACCTGAAGATCGGCTACAACCGGGCCGCCCGCATCGTCGAGATGATGGAACGGGAGGGGGTGGTGGGGCCCGCCGATGGAGCCAGGCCGCGCGAAGTGCTGGTGGGAGCGATGGAGGATTGACTTGCTGGAGGGAATCGACGTGCATGCACGCGGTTTAAGCTGAGCGAAGATGTGAAGAAGCAGTGGGACCGCCCGTCTTGTTGACAGTTTCCCTAGGCGCATTATTCGCTGGTTTCCCTGGTATGGGAGGCTCCATGCTCTTGAGATTCCGACTCCTGGTGGCAAGCGCCCTATTCCTGCTGGTGCTGCGCCCCGGACATGCGACGGCGACCGAGACTTCGTACACCACAGCGTCGGAGGTCGTCTCCGCGGTCGAGAAGGTCTACGGAGAGGTGGTAACGCTCTCGGCGGACTTCACGCAGATCACACGATCCACAGCCCTTGGAGACGAGACCCGGCAGAGGGGCCGCGTGTTGATGGAGCGACCGCGCAAGATGCGCTGGGAGTTCACCGCCCCGGCCAGCAAGCTCTTCGTCACGGACGGGCAGACCATGTGGGTGTGGTCCCCCGACGACAACCAGGTGATCGTCTACAAGGACTTCAGCGCCAACGCTTCCGATGTCACCGGCCTGCTGGCCGATCTGAACAAGCTGCACGAGCTCTTCGAGGTGGAGCTCATCGCGGAAGCCGATGCGGAGGAGCGGCGTTCCTACGTGCTCGACCTGAGCCCCAAGAGCGCCGAACAGGGGAACTTCAAGAGCCTGAGGTTGACGTTTTCGCGAAAGAAGATGCTGATCGAGACGGTCCGCATCACGGACCAGTTCGACAACATCACCGAGCTCTCGTTCAGCCAGGTGAAGCTGGACGCCAAGGCGGATGCGTCGGATTTCAGCTTCGCGGTGCCCGATGGGGCCGAGGTGATCACGCCAGAGGGCATGTAGGTCCAAGACGCAGCGCCCGCGGTGGGAACCTATGCGTGATCTCTCGGTCGTGATGCCGGCCCACAACGAAGAGGGCAACATCGCTCACGCCCTGCGCTATTGGGGGGTGGCCTGCCGCGATCTGAGCCTGGACTACGAGCTGGTGGTCGTCGATGACGGTTCGGTCGACCAAACCAGCGGGCTGGTGGGCGCAGTGGCCGTGGGCGATCCAAGGGTGCGCCTGCTGCGCCACGAGCGCCGACAGGGCTATGGCGCGGCCCTGCGCAGCGGCATCGCCGCCACCAGGGGAGACCTGGTGCTGATCACCGACGCCGACCTGCAGTTCGACATGTGCGATCTCGAGCGCATGCTGCCCTGGACGCGAGGCTTCGAGGTCGTGGTCGGCTACCGGGCGATCCGGCGCGATCCCTGGCTGAGGCGCTTGAATGGTCGCTTGTGGGGCTGGTTGGTCGGGTGGGTCTTCCAGCTGGATGTGCGCGATCCGGACTGCGCCTTCAAGATCATCCATGGCCCTGTCTTGCGAGCCATGGCTCTGCGCGCTGCCGGGGCCTTGATCAGTGCCGAGCTCATAGCCAAGGCTCGGGCCGCGGGCTGCTCCATCTGCGAAGTGCCCGTACGGCACTTCCCTCGCAGGTCGGGCAGGGCGACGGGGGGCCAGGCCCGTGTCATCGCCCATGCCTTTGTCGAGACCTGGCAGTTCCGCGAGGAGCTGCGCGGCTTGCGGAGCGCCAGGCCGCCCCTGGTTTCATAATCCAGGGACGACCTGGCTGGCCGGTGGGGAACTCACTGCGCTTGGTGGTGGCGCACGCATTCCTGGGCGAAGGCGATGCGGTAGCCGCGGGTCTGCGCCTCTTCCAGCTCCGCTGTCAGCTCCTGCGCGACAGAGGAATCCACGTCGGTCACCATCACGGCCGAGCCCGTGCGCGCCGCAAGGTGACGGAATTGGTGGCGGATGTCCTCTGTGGAGTTGGGATCGTCCAGCAGGCCGCGGATATGGGGCACGCCTGCGTCGTGCAGGGCGCGCAGCCAGTGAGAAGGGAGGCCTTCCGGGGATACGTCCAGCAGGTACACCTCTTCGGCCGCCAGGTGGGCGGCCTCGCTGTCCGGATCGCCTTGGGGGGCTTGGGCGAGCAGCAGGCCCGAGGCGTGGGGAACGGCCTCGAGCGCCTCCAGGAAGGTCGTGTCCGGCTCAACCTGGGCCAGGACCTCCTTGTGGGTCAGCACGGCGTCGCGAGAGATGCGGAGCGTAAACGGCGAATAGGGTGAGAGCGCAAAGGTCAGGGGCAGGTCGAGCTCCATGGATCTGCGAGCCAGGTGGGGGGCCTGGTCGATGGAGCGCAGAACGACGGCCAACATGGCGGGCTGTGAACGGTCCAGCGAGGGCCAGGGCGGCAAGGAGGGGGTGAGGTGCAGGCGGCAGGCCAGGCGGGAGCCGGCGTAGATCCGCATGTCCACAGCCATGGTCTCAGACTCGACCTGGTAGATGCGTACGTCGTCCGCCAGGCCCTCAACCAGCGAGCGCAGGCGCAACGCGGTCACCTGCGGATCTCGGGCGGGGGGGAGCAACCAACGCGTCTCGTGCACATCCCAGCTGCCTTGTCGGTCGTTGCGCTCCAGGAAATTCTCCTCCAGGTGTTCAGCCTCTGTCAGGCCGACGGCGGGCAGGGAGCTGGAGACCTGCTCCTGGATCGAGGCCACGTCGGTCGCTCCTTCTCTGATCTCCTCCCTTGGCGGACTGGAGAAGACGAAGGCGCGCAGCGCGTCCATTCCCTTCCACCAGGCCAGCCCCGAGACCGCCAGCAGCAGGGCCGCGGCGAGCAGCAACGCGCGAGGGAGCTTCATCTAGGGGCTCAGCAGATCCAGCGCCTTGGCGAGCTGCGGATCGCCGGCGAGCCGCTCGGAGACCGGGAGCTGCCAGGGGACGCGGCGTTCCGGGTTTGGCAGGGTAGTGTCCACATCTTCCAGCAGCGCGATCAGGTGGGCTCTATCCACGGTGCGCAGGTTCTCATCTTCGCGGGCCATGGCGACGAAGCGCTGCAGCAGGGCTGCCATGTGCTCTTCGCCCTGCGAGCGCACCACGTGGTCGGGACTCAGGCCTCGCTGCGGATCGATGGGTTCGTCGTTGGAGAGGTGGTACTTGCTGATGGTGAGCTTGAGGGCGGATTCGTCCTCGAAGGCCCAGATGCCCTGGACCGATCCCTTGCCGTAGCTCGCGGTGCCCACCAGGGTGGCCCGACCCAGCGCCTGCAATGAGCCGGCGACGATCTCGCTGGCCGAGGCCGATCCACCGTTGATCAAGATGATGGGATCTATGTCGAGATCCTGCGCGGATGACCGGCCACGGAAGGACTCGTCGCCACGGCTGTCACGACCCCTGGTGGAGACGATGGGCACATCCCCCACGAAGAGATCGGTGACGGCCACAGCTTCGCTGAGCAGCCCCCCGGGGTTGTCTCTCAGGTCCAGGATCAGTTCCCGCAGGGGAGCTCCGTTGTCGCGCTGCAGCTCTTGCAGGGTGGCGCTCAGCTCGTCAGCCCCGCCCCGCTGGAAGTGGTTCAGGGAGATATAGGCGCGCCCAGGACTCAGCAGCTCCCCGTAGACGGCGGGCACGTGGACCAGGTCCCGCGCCAACGAGAAATCAAGGCTGACCTCGGCGCGCTGTATGGTCAGCGCGATTTCTGCGCCGCGGGGGCCCTGGATGCGCGCCGTGGCCTGTTCGAAGGGATCGTCGGCGATGGGGTGGCCGTCGATGGCCACGATCAGATCATTGGCCAGGATGCCACCGCGTTCGGCAGGGCTGTCCGGCAGAACCTCCAGGACGCGCAAGCCCTCGGGGTCGGGGCCCAGGCGCGTGCCGATGCCGAAGTAGCGGTCCCTCTCATCCTCCAACAGCTCGCGGTAGGCCTGCGGATCGAGGAAGGCGCTGTGGGGATCGAGCGCGTCGACCAGTCCTTCCAGGGCGGCGTAGACCAGCTCCGTGTCGCCGAGCTCCTCGACATAGCGCGACTCCACCTCGTGAAAGGCGCGGGCCAGCGTGTCCCAAGCCGCGTAGGCCTCACGGCCAGCGGCCCAGGCCGAGAGCGTGCACAGGGTGCCGGCCAGCGTGAACAGCACGAACACGCCAAAGACCAGGAGGAAGGAGGGTAGATAGCGGCGCATGGCGAGACCGGCGAACGGGGGCGGGGAGGGCCGCACCCGAGAGACTACCTATCCACTATGAAACAGCGCGGCTCGCCTGGGTTCCTCGGGCGGGAAGAGTCAACGCAAAGGCGCAATGACGCAGAGGCCTGCGCGTCGGTGGTTGCCGGGATGCGCTCTCAGTCGTCGCAGGCGAAGAGCGCGTCGTCGAGGCAGCTCTCGTCGCCGCTACGGATCACTACCGCCAGGGCGTCGGCCATGGGCAGGATGTGGGCCACGTAGAACTTGAGGTTCAGCACCTTGCCCCTGTAGAACGCCTCGTCGCTGGCGCCCTCGTCCAGGGCCTGCTGCGCTACCACGGCCTGCTTGAGGGCAGAGAGGCCCAGTAGGAAGTGGCCGAACATGGTCAGGAAGTCGGAGGCGTTGACGAAGGCGGAGCGCAGCTTGCCCATCATGGCGAACTGGAACAGGTGCATGCCGGCGGCACTCAGGTTGTCGCGGGTCTTCTCCAGCGCCGCGATCTCGTCGTCAAAGCCCAGGCCCTTGTGGCCGTTCAATCTCTCGGTGATGCGCCCCAGCCACTGCATGAACATCATGCCGTTCTTCATGCGCATCTTGCGGCCCAGCAGATCCATGGCCTGGATGCCATTGGCGCCCTCGTAGATCGAGGCGATGCGGATGTCGCGTACGGCCTGTTCGACGGGGTACTCCTGGATGTAGCCGTAGCCACCCATGACCTGCATGGCCGTGCTGGCGATGTCGAAGGCCAGATCGGAGCAGTGGGACTTGCAGATCGGCGTGTAGAGCTCCACCATGTCGTGGTAGATCTCTTTTTCGGACAGGTCTTCGGCGGTGCGCTTGAGATCTTCGTAGAGCGCGCACTCGTAGAGGAAGGCCCGCGAGGTCTCCACCAGCACCTTCATGGTCATCAGCATGCGCCGCACGTCGGGGTGCATGTTGATGGTGACCTTGGGCGCCTCGGGATCCTGGATGGTCTCGATGGCTACGCCCTGCACGCGCTCCTTGGCGTAGGCCACCGCGTTCAGGTAGACCGGCGCGGCGGCGGAGAGCGGTTGCAGGCCGGCGAAGATGCGGGCTTCGTTCATCAGGTGGAACATGATCCGCATGCCCTGGCCTTCCTCGCCCAGGATGTACCCCCGGCAGGGTCCGTCGGCGCCCAGTGCCAGGGTGCAGGTGGCGGAGCCGTGGATCCCCATCTTCTCTTCGATGCCCGTCACGCGGATGTCGTTGCGCTCCCCCAGGGAGCCGTCGTCATTCACCAGGAACTTGGGCACGAGGAAGATGGAGAGACCCCGCGTGCCGGGCTCGGCGTCGGGCGTGCGGGCCAGCACGATGTGGATGATGTTCTCGGTCAGATCGTGGTCGCCGCCGGAGATGAAGATCTTCTCTCCCTCCAACAGGTAGACGCCTTCTTCGTCGGTGCGCATGGCCTTGGTGCGGTTCTCACCCACGTCCGACCCGGCCCCGGCCTCGGTGAGCAGCATCGTGCCCGTCCACTCGCCAGCGAAGAGCGGGGGAGCATAGAGCTCTTTCTGTTCCTCGGTGCCGTAGACCACCATCAGGTTGGCCACGCCCTTGGTCAAGCCCGGGTAGATGGACATGGCCATGTTGGCGCCCGTGATGACCTCGACCGTCACCATGTTGATGATCTCGGGCAGGCCCATGCCGCCGTACTCGGGTTCCCCGGAGGTGCCCACCCAGCCGCCCTCGGCGATCAGGTCGTAGGCTTCTTTGAAGCCAGGCGGCGTGATGACGTCGCCGTTTTCGAACCTGCAGCCCACCGTGTCGCCCACCTTGTTGGTGGGGGCGATGGCCTCTTCGGACAGGCGCACCGCCTCGTCGACGATGGACTCGTAGAAATCCTTGTCGAACTCATCGTACGGTGGTTTACCCTCGAATCTGTCCTGAATGCGAAGCTGCTCGAAGAGCACGAACTTGATGTCGCGTAGATCGACCCGGTATTCAGTGGCGCTCATGGGGACTCCGAGGGACGAGGTGGCGCTCCCGGTGCGCTGCAGTGCCAACGGGAACTGAATGAACCATCATTCAGTCGTACCCCAGAAAGGGAGACAGGTCAAGAAGCGGCCGTGGCTCGGGCGCGGCATGGCGCTGGGGCCGCTGCTGCTGCCCTGTCGCCTCAGCTCTCCCCCGCGCGCCGCAGTGCGGTTGCCAGCTGCCGGGCGGCGTCGCGCAGGCGCTCTGGCTCTCCCATCCAGCTGACCCTCACGCCGCCAGGAGCGCGGAAGAAGGAACCGGGCGTGACACCGACGCCCTGGGCCTCGAGCTCTTGACAGAGCGCTTGTTCGTCGCCTCCCCAGAACAGGAAATCAAGGGGGCAAGCGCTGGATGGCGCCGAGCGAAGCCCCTCCAGGCCGGCCAGCTCGGCATCGGCGATGGCGCGGCCGGCGGCAGCGATGGCGCGCGCTTGCGCTCGCCAACGGGGCAGCTGCGGCCAGGCGCAGAGAGCCAGCTGCACGGCGGGTTCCGGCAGCAAGACCTCCACGCAGTCCCTGCTGCGTTCCAGGCGGAGAATCAGCGCGGCTTCGGCCATCACCCAGCCCAGGCGCAGGCTGCCCAGGCCGTAGACCTTGGTGAGCGAGGCGGTGCTTACCAAGCGGGGATGCAGCTGGGCGGCTGGCCGCGCGTCTTCCAGAAAATCCAGGTAGACCTCGTCTACGAGCACGTGCAGGTCATGAGCTTCGGCCAGCTCGCCCAGCTGCAGCAGAACCGACTCCGGGATGTCGGCCCCGCTGGGGTTGTGGGGGCGGCTGAGCGCTACCACGCGCGTCTGGTGGGAGAGCTGCGCCTCCAGGGCGAAGGGATCCACCCCCCATTCGTGCTCGGCCCGTCGCTCGAAGAAATGCACAGGGCGCCCCAGTAGCTGGGCGATGCGCCAGAGAGGATCGTAGCAGGGGGTCTCGCAGAGCAGCTCGCCGTCCTGCCCCAACAAGGTCGCCAGGACGAGGAAGTTGGCGCCGCTGGTGCCCATGGTCGGCTGCACATGGTCGGGGGGACAGCCCCAGCGCGCGGCGATCTGCTGGGCGATGGACTCGTGATGCCACGCTGCGCCGCGGCCCGCAGGACCATCGCCCTTGAGAGCGGACGCCATCAGCGGGGCCAGGGGCCGTGGGGCCATGCCGGAGCTGCGCAGGCATAGGGGCAGGCGACCCACATGGGCCTTGGCCCACGCCAGGTAGCTGCCGCTCGCTTCAACGCTCATCCTGGGCTCCCCCCCCTGCCTGGGCGGAACCGGTCACTGGCGCCAGACCGGTGGTCTCGACGCAGCTCCCCCGGGGCAGGTAGCTGTGGTAGTCGAAGGCCGGGCTGTTGGCCTCGTCGTGGCAGCTCTCGCAGAGCTCGACACCAGGCCTTGCAGGGCGCACCTCAGGATCGTGGGGATGGCGTTCCAGGGGACCGTGGCAGGCCTCGCACTGCACCGCCTTGAACTTGCGCAGGTTGGCTGGGATCAATTCCGCCCAACCACCCGACACGCCAAAGCCCGTGCTGTGACAGGTCAGGCACTCGGGATTCCTCTCTTCGCCACGCGTCAGCAACGCCTCGTAGGCCTGGGTGTGCTTGGTCAGGGTCCAGCGCGTGTAGTGCTCGGTGTGGCAGGAGTAGCAGCCGGAGGAGGACACGTAGCGCGGCGGGCTGCTGGGCTCCTGGGAGACCTGGGCCAGCTCGTCGATGGTCTCTTGCAGGATCTCGCGCTTGAAGCGGGCGATGCGCTCTCGGCTCGCTTGATCGCCCACATAGCGCGTGCCCAGGGGCACCAGCTCCATGTAGGCCAGGTTGCGGCCCGCACCGTGCTGTCGCAGGCCATCCTGCAGCACTGCCAGGGCCTGCAAGTCGCGCTCGGGCACGGCCCCGCCCTCGGCGCGCTGCAGGCGCGCGACCTTGGCGGCGACTTGATCGTGGGTGTCCAGGTCGCAGCGCTCGGCGGTCTGCAGGTCCAGGCTGCGGTGGGCCTCGGTGGCCAGCCTCGTGCGCAGGACGCTGACGTGGCGCCCGCGGTTGGGGACCTCCACGATCAGCCCCTCGCCGCTCGACCTCGGCTCGTCGTAGGCGGCGTTGCGGGTGGTCAAGAGTGCGGCCAGGCCACTCACCTCTTCGGCCACGCGGTCGTTCTCTTCGTCTGAGAGGTTGGAGAGGGCGACCACAAGGTCGAGGTCCGCAGGCAGATCGTCCACAGCGGCCTGGGCGCCCTCCACGGAGTCGCGCTGCCTCATCTGCTGGTGCAACGCGGGGTCGCTCGGGGGGGCCGAAAGCCCGATCACCCCCAGCTTGACGCCGCCCCTGGTGAGCACAGCGGCAGGGGGCAGCAGCGCAGCGCCTCGATCGTCGAGCCAGGTGGCGGAGACGATGTTCAGCTTGCGCCGGCCAGCCTCCTGCTCGAGGGTCGTCAGGTCCAGCGCCAGCAGGTCCGCGGGACTTGGGCACCAAGCGTCCAGGCCCACCTGCTGGGAGAGGTCGAGCAGCAGCTCGGCCCTGCTGACCCTGTCGCCACGCCCTCCTGTGCGAAAGCCGCTTACGAGCAGGTGGCCGGCGTCCAGGTGGAAGAGGGGATGGCCTTCGGCGCGCAGCTCGTCCAGCAGGCCGGCACGGCGCTCAAAGCCGCCGATGGGCAGATCGGGACAGCCGCAGGGGTCGATCTCTCCACGCACCTCGCCCACCAGAGCCAGGGTCAGGCGCCGTGGGGCGAGCTCGGGTCCCCGGGGTTGGCTGGTCTGCGCCACCAGGGGCGGCAGCTCGGGCAGGTCGGCCGGGTCGGTCGAGTCCCGAGGTTGGCAGCCGCAAAGGACCGACAGCGCAATGATCGCGGCGAGGAGAAGCCTCGAAGGCCGGTCTTCGGGGCGCGTGGGCTTGCGTTTCAGGTAGCGGGGAGGCATTCTGATCTTTCACCAACCAGTTCCCGTAACCTTCTGGGCTAGCCGAGCGTATTCGAACAGGGGGCAGCTCGCGGCCGGCTTCCGGAGCGAGCCTCTCGCAAGGACAAGCGCCTTTGATCTCGAGCTTCCTGATCCTCGTCCTGGCGGCCAAGGCGCAGCTACCCCCGCCGGACTACAGGCAGGAGCTCGTGAACATGGCCGCCGGCAAGGTCGAGGCCATGAACACAGAGGGGCGCTACGCCCAGGCGGTGGAGTGGGGCAGCGAGTTCCAGCGGCAGGTTCTGGCCGCCGCGGACATAGCCTACGAAGTGGCCTATGCCTGGAATGCCCTGGGTGAGTCGACGCGCGCCGTGAAGCACTACCGCCAGGCCCTGCAGCTGGATCCCGGGCATGCCGCCTCCTGGTACGATCTGGGCGAGCTCTTGTTGGTGGCGGGCGAGGCGGACGAGGCGCAGGAGGCGTTCCAGCAAGCGGCCGAGCTGCGCGCCGATCACTGGGCAGGGCATTTTCGTCTGGCGGAGATCGCGGCTCGGCGAGGTCAGCCCGAGGCCTTCGAGGCCCACCTGCGCCAGGCCCTGCGGACCGGCTTCTCCTTTCGCATCATCGTGGGGGATTCCCACTGGCAGGGCTACTACCGCGAACCTGCCTTGCGGGATGTCCTGCGACGCCTGGTCACGGTCTATTCGGACGAAGCGCTTCTGGAGGCCTTCGAGACGCAGGATGGATCGCCGTGAGCCTGGCGCTCGTCGCACTCGCCCTGACGGCGCTCTGCGGTGCGGCGCGGGAGGAGGAGACCCGCTTCGGGCTCTCGGACGAGGCCCGAGGGCTCGGCGTGGGGCTGATCCTGGGCGAGCCTACGGGCATCGCGGCGGCCTGGCGCGGACAAGGGCGCAGCTTCATGGACCTGGCGGTGGCCTGGAGCGTGACCAATGACCGGCTGCACCTGCAAGCGGACTACCTGCACACCCTGGCCACCTTTCAGGACCGCCTGGCACCGAAGATCAGCATGCCTTTCTACGTCGGCGTGGGACCCCGCCTCCGCCTCGGCGAGGACGAGGCCTGGTCCAAGACCGAACACGCTCTGTTCGGTGTGCGCGTACCCGTCGGACTCGGCGTGAACGGGGATGGGGTGCCCGTGGACGGCTTCCTGGAGCTGGCCCCGGTGGTGGGGCTCTACCCCGAGACGCGCTTCGAGCTCGACGCCTGCCTGGGGGCACGGGTCTACTTCGCCAGGCGCTGACGCGAAGCTGCACGCGAAAAAAAACACGCAGGCACTGAGGCCTGCGCGTCCGTGGCGAACCAGGGGGCGTCGAGCTGGCGCGGCGACTACTCGTCGTCGTCATCGCCCTCGTCGGCCACCATGGCCTCGGTGGTCAACAGCAGGCCGGCGACGCTCGCGGCGTTCTGCAGCGCGGAGCGCACCACCTTGGTGGGGTCGATCACGCCGGCGCCCAGGAGGTCCTCGAAGACCTCGGTGTCGGCGTTGTAGCCGAAGTTGCCAGCGCCATCGAGCACCTTCTGCAGCACGATGCTGGGCTCGCCGCCGGCGTTGGCCACGATCAGGCGAAGAGGCTCGGTGATGGCGGTCTTGACGATCTCGACGCCAAAGCGCCGCTCACCCTCGACCTGGAACTCGTCCAGGGCGGACAGGGCGCGCACCAGGGCCACGCCGCCACCGGGCAGGATGCCCTCTTCCACGGCCGCGCGGGTGGCGTGCAGGGCGTCCTCGACCCTGGCCTTCTTCTCCTTCATCTCCACCTCGGTGGCCGCGCCGACCTGGATCACG